>BBSY01000002.1:1500000-1800000 GCA_000974665.1 alpha proteobacterium U9-1i
CGACGATTTTGCGTTCGCGTTCCAAATGCGCGCGGATAACGGCGAGATCATCTTCCGTGCGATTCTGCGCGAGCTGATTCATCAGCGGCGGCTCGAGTATGAGGCGCGCGTCGAACATGTCTTTCAGTGTGGCGCCGCGGACCTGCAGCAATAGGCCGAGAGATTTCGCGGCGTTATCTTCTCGCGGCAATCGGATGCGGGCGCCGCCTTGTGCGCCACGCTTAACCTCGATCAGCCCTTCCGTTTCGAGAATGCGCAACGCCTCACGCAATGACGCGCGCGACACACTGAAATCGACGATCAGATCGGCTTCCGACGGTAACGCGTCGCCCTCCTGCAAATCGCCTTGTGCAATGCGCTGACGAAGCGCGTCGGCGATCAATTCGGCGGCTTTCGGCACACGTACGCTGTGCGGTGAGCCCGCTGGCGGTTGCAGTCGCACGATTTTTGCGGATCGCTTCACGTTGCTCTCAATTCAACTTTACCGGTTCGCGCCCCGGTTTTGCTACTTGGGTCTTAGCGCAAGCCTAATCGTATGAATAGTATCATTATTCATACAATAGGTCTCGCCATCGGTATGCCTAATCCGCGGAGGCCGGTGACGCTGCATGCGGCGGCACGGCGGACTTGGAACCCATCGTCATCAACCCCGGGCGCGCCATCAACGCGAAGATGCAGCCCAATGGTCCAGCGATCGCGGCGACTGCAAAGCCAAGGTTCAGCGGCGCCTCTTCGCCGCCGATGAGTCCGGCCGCGACGGGTACAACGCTGGGGCCAATGCCGTCGGCGATGAGTGCTGTCAGGAGCAAACACACGGCCATGAACTCACCGCGCGTCTGTGCCGGCGCGTAGAGTTGAATGGACACCATGATCAACACGCCCGTGCCCATGGTCACAAACATTGTCGCGCCAAGTGCTGTGAGAAAAAGGTCTGCCGTTGGAGCGAATGCAGCGATCAAGGTGAAAACCGCGCCGCTCGCCATGCCGGCGGTGAGAACTAGAGGCGGCGCATCTGCTTTGCCCGAACGCAACCAGGCTTCGGTTAGCGCCGGTACGATTACCATGCCGCCTACGCCGCATATCATGGTGATGAGGCCCATGGAAATGCCGGCGTCGCTGATCGCCCAATCGAACTCGCGGTGTAGATAAGATGGCGTCCAGGCAACGAGACCGCGAACGATGATTTGGCCGATCGCGCCAGCGAGAAAAAGCAACAGGAGCGGGCGCCATTGGCGGTGCAGCCATGCGCCAGAAATGGCGTGGGAATCCTCGGAACTATGCTGAATCCGCTTCGGCTCTTCGAGCGTGAGTACGATAAGAAGCGTGAGCACGGCGGCAGGTGCGGCGGCGGCAAAGAACACGGCCTGCCAAGGCTGCACACTGCCAACGACTGGCAGCATTAGCGATTCAACATCGCCGATTGCGCCGACCATTTGCCCGCCGAGCATGTAGCCGCCCGTCGCGCCTAGCGCGCCCAGCGCCATGTAAATGCTTGTCGCCCGGCCGCGCTGTGATTGCGGGAAGAGGTCGCCAATCATGGAAATAACGCTTGGGCTCAATGCGGCTTCGCCGATGGCGACGCCGATGCGCAGCAGACATAGAACCCAGAACGCCGACGCCATGCCGGAGAAGAACGTGCATGAGGCCCAAACGATCGACGTCAGGATGATCAGATTGCGGCGGTTTACACGGTCCGCGAGGCGGCCCATCGGGATACCAACCAACGCGTAGAAGAGCGCGAAATTGAATCCGATGAGCAAACTGATTTGCGTGTCGGAGACGTTGAATTGCTCGCGAATGGGCTCGACGAGCAGTGCGAGAATTACGCGGTCGAGAAACGCTACGATATAAAGTGCGCCAAGTAGGCCCACGGCGTACCAGGCGCGCGGGCCCGCCTTATCGATTGTGCTCGACTGCATGCACTCCCTCCCTCAGCGCCCTCTGCGTGGCGTCTCGCGGTGTGGATTTTTAGCCGCATTCGACGACTGACAGCGCCGAGTTCCAAAGAAACGCAAATCCACCGTTGCCATATGGTGTAATCTTTGCAATATCTGGCGGCAAGCGGTGGCCTGGGTCTAAACCCAAAAAAGCGTCAACCGCAGGGGAGGAAAGTAATGGAGAATGGGCGTCATCGCGGCCTATTGGCCGCGGCTTTGCTGGGCAGCGCTGCTGCTTTTCTGGGACCGGCGCCGCTTGCCATGGCTCAAGACGCCGAGGAGCAAGCGGCCAATACAGACGATATCGTCGTCACCGCGCAACGGCGCGAACAGAGCATTCAAGATGTCCCGATTTCGATCGCCGCCATGTCGGCTGAGCGGATCGAGGATTCTGGTCTCACAAACTTCGCCAATCTCGAGCAGTCGATCTCCGGCCTTACCACAGTTGCAAATGGCGACGCCCGCGCGGCGCGTATTGGTATTCGCGGCGTCACAACTGCGCAGGAGAACGGTAAGCAATCGTCGGTTGGCGTCTATGTCGACGGCGTGTTCATGTCGCGCGTCGGCATGTCGTTCGCCGATCTGCCCGATGTTGAGCGCATCGAAGTGCTGCGCGGCCCGCAAGGCACGCTGTTCGGCATGAATACGGCCGCGGGCTTGATCCACATGATCACAGCGCGTCCTGACCTCGACGAATTCGGCGGCCACGTTGAAACGGTGATCGGCAATTACGATCGCATCGAGGCCCGCGGCTCTATAACAGGGCCGATCGTGCCTGGTAGGCTGGGCTTCAGCCTAGGGGCGACGTCCACGAACCGTGGCGGCATTATCTACAACAGCACGCTGGGCAGGGACGTTGACGATCTTGATCGCTGGGGCATCCGCGGCAAGCTTTTGTACGATGGCGACGATGTCAGCGCGCTTTTCATTGCTGATTATCAAGAAGAAGATTCCAATTGCTGCGTGAAGGTGCTTTCGCACCTGCGCCCGCCCGCGACTTTCTCTGGCTTCGGTAGCGTCACCGCCTTGGCGCCTCCGGGCTTCCCATTCGCGCGCGTCGCCGTCACCAACGTGCCGAACTACAACCGCCCAGAAGGCGGCGGGTTGTCGGCCGAGGTGACGTGGGATCTGGACGGAGGCTACACGCTGACCTCGCTTTCGGCTTGGCGCACGTGGAGCATCTTCCACCAAGACGATCCAGACGGCCTGCCGATCGACGGCATCACCGGCTTCCGCATTTGGCAAGATCACGACCAGATCAGCCAGGAAGTGCGCTTGGCGTCGCCAGTTGACGGCATGTTCTCCTGGCAAGTCGGCCTTTTCTATTTCGATCGCAATTCGACCTCGGACGATTACATCACCTATCCGAGCACGCTTCGTGGGCTCGGTCAGGACGGCACCAACATCAACAATTTCGAGATCGAGGCGCAGACGCTCGCCGCGTTCGGCCACGTGACCTGGAATCTGACCGACCGGCTCTCGGCGACCGGCGGCGTGCGCTACACAAACGAAACGCAAGACGCGCACGCGGTGCAGGTCTCCAACAATTTGGCGAACCCGAGCTTCAACCGCACGGCCTCGCTGGACGAAGGCGCCACCACCTGGAACGTGAGCGCGGAGTACGACATCTCCGACGACATCATGATCTACGCTGCGGCGGGGCACGGCTTTAAGCCGGGCGGATTTGACATGAACCGCACCGCGGCGTTCACGACGTTCACCTTCGAAGAGGAAACCAACACCAACATCGAAGCCGGCGTCCGCTCGGTGTTGTTCGACAATCGGTTGTTGCTAAACGCGACGGTTTTCAACACGAACTTTGAGAACTTTCAGACCCTCGCTTTCGACGGCCTGCGCTTCTTCAACACCAACGCGCCGGAATTCGAAACACGGGGCCTTGAAATCGAAACCACGTTGCATCCGACCGACAATCTGACGCTGCGCGGTTCGGCCACGTTCATCAACACCGAGTACATCTCGTTCCCGAACGGGCCGTGCCCGCAAGGCGTGGCTGGTTCGTGCAACCTGACTGGGCGCAAGCTCTATCAAGCGCCGGACACCACATGGGCGGTCTCTGCGCAGTACGAACACGAACTCACCGAAGCATGGAATTGGTTCGCTCTCGGCGAATACAATTATCGTTCAGGCGCGTATTCAGGCGCCTCGCTCGATCCCTATCTTCACCAAAACGGCTTCGGCCTCGCCAACTTCCGCCTAGGCGTGGAGAGCGACGAGGGATTGAGGCTCGAAGCTTGGGTCCGCAATGCCTTCAACGAAGACTACATGAACTTCGAATTCAACTCGCCGCTGCTGACGGGTGGCTACGCCGGTTTCGTTGGCGAGCCTCAGATGTATGGCGTGCGCATCCGCAAGGAGTTTTGAGCGCGGATCCTCCGGTTCCCATTCGACTTGTGACGCGGGCCTCGTGCCCGCGTCACTTTCTTGGCTTTGTGAATGCTGCGGGAGGCTGAGAGTATAGTGCGGAAGCAGATATGCGAGCAGTGATAACAGAAGAGCAGGAGATGCTCCGGACCACGGCGCGACGGCTTGCAGATCGTATGCGCGTAAATACCCCCGCCGACATCGCAAGCATAGATTTGGATAAGGCTTGGCGAACGCTGGCGGAGGCCGGATTGTTGGCCATGCGCGCGCGGGACGGCGGCGCGCCGATGAGTTCCGGCGTCGACGTTATGTTCGCGGTGGAAGAACTGGGTGCGGCCCTCGCGCCGGCGCCTCTCGTCGGCGCCCTCTTGGCGACTGAACTTTTTACGTTGGCGGATGCGCCGGCTGCTTTGATCGACACCTTGACCAATGGTGAGGCGCGCTACGCCATTGCGTTGTCGCGACAACTGGATGGCCTGGCCGACGCAAGCGCGTTGGCGGGTGTAGTGTGTTTCGGTGCTGAAGGCGCGAATGCGGCGCTTGCGCTCAAGCGCGATGGTGAAGCGCGATATCTGGTTGTCCTGCCGCTGGCGAACGCGCGCGTTCTAGACGGCGCCGACCCAACGCGCCGTTTGAGCGCGTTCACTGAAGCCCCGGTCGGTGAGGTTGTCGGTACGGCGTTGTCGCAGGACGCGCTCGATCGTTGGACGGCGCTCGCCTTGGCGCTGGTGTGTGCCGACATGGTCGGGGCGATGCGGCAGGGCCTTAAAGAAGCCGTCGAATACGCGAAGACGCGCATTCAGTATGACGTGCCGATTGGCTCGTTCCAGGCAGTGCAGCACATGCTGGCTGAAATGCTGGTGCAAACGGAGGCCGCGGCGAGCGTAACACGCTACGCCGCTTGGAGTGTCGATGCGTTGGGGGTGGCCGAGAGCCTTCTCGCGGCGCGCACCGCGAAAGCCTATTGCGGCGCCGCTACGCAGGTCTTGAGCGAAACGCTCATGCAATCCTATGGCGGCATTGGCCAAACGTGGGAGCATGTCGCGCATCTGCGCGCGCGCCGCGCTTTGTTCGATCGCGCGCTGTTTGGCGATGAATCGCATCAATTGCTGCGGATCGCAGATGCGCGCATGGGGCGCGCCTGATGGACTACCGCGAGAACACAGACGAGCTTGCCTTCCGCCAACGTGTGCGTGCGTGGGTCACCGACAACGCGCCTAGAAATTGGCGCGCGGAGACCAAAACAGAAGAGCAGATGGGCGCATTGCTGCGGGCCTGGCACCGCAAACTGTTCGAGGGCGGCTTGGTCGGTCTCTCGTGGCCGACGGAGTTTGGCGGCCAAGGGCTCACGCCAACTTACGAGGCGATCTTGAACGACGAACTCGGCGCCGCTGATACGCCGCGCGTGTCGTTTCACGCTTATCTCGGTCGCGCGATCTTCACGTACGGCACGCAAGCGCAAAAGCAGCATTTTCTGCCGGCGATGCTGCGCGGCGACATGCAATGGTGCCAAGGGTTCTCCGAACCTGGTGCTGGTTCGGACTTGGCCGGACTGCGAACCTACGCAGAGCTGCGTGGCGACAAATATGTCGTGAACGGTCAGAAGATGTGGACCAGCGGCGCGCAGCACGCGGACTGGTGCGTGATGCTGGTGCGCACCAATCGCGACGTGCCCAAGCACAAGGGCATCTCGTGTCTGCTCACGCCCACGAATGTACCTGGCATCACCATTCGTCCGATCAAGATCTCCGACGGCTCACCTGAGACCTGCGAGATGTTCTTCGACGACGTGGAAATTCCAGTCGAGAATCGCATCGGCGATGAGGGCGCGGGCTGGCGCATCGCTATGACCGTGCTTTCTTATGAGCGCGGGCCGGCGGACATCGGCTTCATCGCAACGCTGAAGTCGACGTTGCGTCGCCTTGAAGGGCTCGCGGAAGAAACGGGTCGCGCGAACGACCCGGAGATCCGTAAGGCAATTGCGCGCGCGTATGTCGTCGGTGAAGCACTGCGACTCAACGTGATGGAGCAATTGTCACAGCGCGTCGCCGGCAAACCGCCAGGGCCGGACGGCTCGGTTGCGCGCCTGTTGTTGACGCAAGCAGAGCAAACCGTTCGCCGCCTTGAACTCGAGCTGACCGGCGCCGACGCCTTGACGGGGCGCGATGAGAGCGACGCGTTCGGCGCATATTTGCGCTCGCGTACGATCAGCATTTTCGGCGGCACGTCTGAGATTCAGAAAAACATCCTGGCCAACCAAGTGCTCGGTTTGCCAAAGGCCTGACGGCCCAAGGAGGAAGGTATGCATTTCGACTGGGCGCCCGAAGAAGCGGAATTCCGCCGCGACCTCAGAGCATTCCTTGAGGCCGAGCTGCCGGCGGATTTTGACGGCTTCGCCATGGAGCCGGAAGAGCAGAAGGAATTCTCGAAGCACTTCGCCAAGAAGCTTGCCGAGAAGCGTTGGCTGACGCCGGCTTGGCCGCGAGAGTATGGCGGTCTTGCACAAGGGCCATGGGAGCAATTGATCCTCAGCGAGGAAATGGTCGAGCATGGCGAACCCCGCACGGCGCAATATATGTGCGTCAATTGGGTTGGGCCCGCCTTGATCCTCGCCGGCGCCGAAGAGCAAAAGGCCTATCACCTCAACCGCATTAGCCGTGGTGACGTGGTGTGGTGCCAAGGCTTCTCCGAGCCGGGCGCTGGTTCCGATCTCGCGTCGCTGCGAACGCGCGCGGTGCGGGACGGTGACGACTACATCATCAACGGCGAAAAGATTTGGACGTCTTACGCCGACACCGCGGATTATTGTTTCCTGCTCGCGCGCACGGACACCGAGGGCGGCAAGCATGGCGGCATCTCGATCTTCTTGGTCCCGACCGATGCGCCAGGCGTAACGATCACCGAGATTCCGTCGATCTTCTCGAAGGGCGCGTTCAATCAATGCGTATTCAAGGACCTCCGCGCGCCGGCGGAATGGCGCCTGGGACCCGAGAATGGCGGCTGGCCCATCATCCGGCAATTACTTGTGAACGAGCGGGTGGGCGTCGCCCGTTTTCGCCGTGCGAACACCTTTCTCGCCAAGATCGGCGAAGCCGCGCGCGAAGCTGGACTATTGGACGATCCCATCGTTATCGACGCCCTCGCCAAGGGCCAAGCCGCGTGTGACGCGGCGCGGGTGTTGATCTATCGCGTTGTTGATGAGCGCGCCAAAGGCAAAGCGCCGGACGTGACCGCCTACACCTATCGCGTGGCGACCATTCGCAGCGAGCGTGCCGTGTACGAGGCGGCAATGGCCGTGGAAGGCGCCGGCGGCGTACTCAAAGGCAGCCTCGGCGCAATGCAGTTCGGCCATGCGCTGGCGGCGGGCGTCGCGACGGGCACGCTTGAGATGCAGCTCAATCTGATCGCGCGCGCCGTGATCGGCAGAAAGGCGCAATAGGCCATGGACCTCGAACTCGACGGTACGCAGCGGGCCATTCACGACGCGTGCACACGTTTGTTTGAACGCAGCGCCGGCGCCGGACGGGCGCGCGCGCTGCGCAAGACCGATAGCTTCGACCGCGATCTGCTTGAGGACATGCAGAAAGCGGGCTTTCTCGATCTGTTTGCAGATGCCGAGACCGGACCGCTCGCGGCGACACTGATTACCGGGTGGGCGTCGCAGGCAGCCGTGCTCGCACCGATTGGCGACCGTACACTGACCGCGCCTTCTGTGATCGAGGGCGAAATTCCGCTCGTCGTTGCGGTGGCGGACGCGGCGTCGGCGAACATGGTGCGCTATGCGGCCGAAGCGGACTTGCTTGTCTTCCTTGATGGCAAGGACGCGTACGCCGCCAAGCGCGGCGAATTCGATGTAACGCCGGCAAGGACGAAGTTCGGTTATCCGGTGGGCGGCGTTTCGAACGTGAAGGGTGTAAGATTAGCCGCGGGCGCGGCGGATATCGCGCGCAACTGGCGGCGGACTTCAACCGCGGCCGAGATCGCGGGCGCTGCGCTCGCGGCAATCGAACTCACGATCAAGTATCTGGGCGATCGGGTGCAGTTTGGGCAACCCATCGCGTCGTTCCAGGCCGTTCAACATCGCCTGGTTGAATGCTACGTATGGGCCGAGTCCGCGCAATGGCAGGTGCGGGAGGCCGCCGCGCGGGGGGCGCCGGCTGAGCTCGCAACCTCGGCGGCGATGACCGCCAGTGAAACCGCGCATCGCGTGTTCTACGAAGCGCACCAGCTCACCGGCGCGATGGGCTTTACGATCGAGTATGATCTGCATCTGTGGACGATGCGCCTTCAGACACTGCGCCAGGAGATGGGCGGTGCGCGCGCGCATGCGCGCGATCTGGTCGCGGCGCGCTGGGGCAAGAAATAGGGAGAGCCGCCATGGGCTATGATAAATTCAAAACCGTGCTCGCGCGACGCGACGGCCATGTGCTCACCGTGTCCTTCAACCGACCGGAACGGCGCAATGCAATCAATGCCGATGTGCACAATGATCTGCGGGATATTCTGGCGCTCGCGGGGAACGACGCGGACGTGCGCGCCATCGTGTTGCGTGGCGAGGGTAAGTCGTTCTGCGCCGGCGGCGATGTGAACACGATGGCCGGCGCGGCCGAGGGGCCGGGGCCGAGTGCGGCGGAAACGGTGCGCGAGACGCTGCACGCTGCCGAGATGCTCGACATGATCCTTGCCGTTCCGCAGCCGATTGTGTGCGCGGTGCAGGGCTTCGCCATGGGGCTCGGCGCAACGATTGCGCTTCTGTGTGACGTGGTGGTGATGGCCGAGGACGCCAGCATCGCCGACACGCACGTCAATATCGGCGTTGTGCCGGGCGATGGCGGCGCCGTGCTGTGGCCGTTGCTCGCCTCACTCGGCGCCGTGAAATGGTACCTGATGACGGGTGAGCGCATTTCCGGCGTCGAAGCGGCGCGCATGGGCTTGGTGCTCAAGGCCGTGCCCGCCGCGGACTTGGACGCCGAAGCCACGCGCCTCGCCGGCAAGCTCGCCGAAATGGCGCCGCTCGCGGTGCGCGGAACGAAGACGACGTTGAACAAGATCATCCGCGAACGCATCAACCTCGTGCTCGACACGGGATTATTGCTCGAAGGTGCGACGTTCGTCAGCGACGATCACAAGGAAGCTGTCGCGGCGTTCATGGAAAAGCGCGACGCAGTGTTCAAAGGGCGATAAGATGGCCGACGCTGCGACACACACCACGGATTCGGCGCGCCTCCAGCGGTTGCTCAGCCCAAAATCGATTGCCGTCATCGGCGCATCGAACAAGATGCCAAGCATTGGCGGCTTCGTGATGGCCAATATCGCCCGGGCGTTTACGGGTGCAATCTATCCGGTCAATCCGCGCGAGAAGGAGGTGCAGGGGTATCCCGCCTTCGCGAGCATTGACGCGCTACCGCGCGACATCGACCTTGCGATGGTGGTGGTGCCTGCCGAAATGGTCCCCGCAACGCTTGAAGCATGCGCCGCGCATGGCGTGGCTGGCGTCGTGATCATCACGTCAGGCTTTGCCGAGGTTGGCGGCGCCGGCATTCCGCTGCAGGAGAAGATCACAGAGATCATCAAGCGCACCGGCATTCGCGCCACCGGGCCGAACTGCATCGGCTTTATGAACATCGCCGATCGCGTGATGGCGAATTTTGTTGTCGATCCCAAGGACGATTTGCCAAAGGGCGGGCCGGTCGCGCTCGTCTCGCAGAGCGGCGGCTTTGGCGGCTACATGGTGCGCAAGGCGCTATTCTCGGGTCTCAATGTCGGTTGGTTCTTCTCAACCGGCAATGAGGTCGACATCAACATCGCGCAAGTGATGCGCGCGCTGGTCGAGCGCGAAGAAGTGAAGGTGCTGCTCGCGTTCGCGGAGACATTGCGCGACCCCGATATCTTCGTCGATACGGCGTTGCGCGCTGCGCAGCTCGACAAGCCGTTGATTGTGTTAAAGGCAGGGCGCTCAAACGCCGCTGCGCGCGCTGCCCAGGCGCACACCGGTTCTCTTGTCGGCTCCGCCGAAGCGTTCGACGCATTGTGTCGCCAATATGGTGTGTTCTCAGTCTCGACGCTTGAAGAGATTCTCGACCTCGGTCTCATCTTTCAAGGTGGGCGCCGCGCGAAGGGGCGGCGCGCGGGCTTGATCACGGGGTCGGGCGGGGCCGGCGTGTTGTTGACCGATTCATGCGTCCTCGAAGGTCTCTCTGTGCCTGAGCTGCCGCAGGCCGAGCAGGATGCGCTGTTGCCGTTTATGCCGAAGCCGTTTCTCGGATCTGTCGCCAATCCCATTGATGTGACGGCGCAGGCGCTGCGCAGCCCTGAATCGATGCGCAAGGTCATGCTGGCAATCGCTGCGAGCCCCAGTGTCGATCTTGTTGCGCCGATCATCATCGGTGATCCGAGCGGCCCAGAAATGTATATCGAGATGGCGTATTCCACCGATAAGCCGGTGGCGTTCACCTCCACGATCCTGCCGATGAGCCTGCTTGATGCAGGCGTGCCGGCCTATACCGATCCGCGCCGTGCAGCGCACGCGCTGGCGGTGAACGCCGAATTTTCGTTGCGCACCGCGCGGAAGGAGCGCGCCGCACCGCTCAAGCGCGATGAGAAACGGATCGGCGCCGCGCGCGCCATCCTTTCAGCGCCGCGCCCTGGCGGCGTTCTGATGGAATCGGAAGCCAAACGCGTGCTTGCGCTCTATGGGGCGCCCATCACGCGCGAAGCGTTCGTTCGAAGTGCTGATGCAGCCGTCGAGGCGGCTGGCAAGATCGGCGGCAAGGTTGCGCTGAAAGCGATGTCCTACACGTTAGCGCACAAGTCCGATGCTGGGGGGGTGCGCCTCAATCTGGCGACGGCGGAGGACATCAAGCAAGCTTACGCCGGCATGCACGCCGATGTCGCCAAGAACGCGCCGGACGCCAAGATCGAAGGCGTGTTGGTGCAAGAGATGGCGCCGGCGCGGCTTGAGGTGCTGGCTGGCATGAAGCGTGATCCCGCGCTTGGCCCGATCGTAGCGCTCGGCTTGGGCGGCATTCTCGTTGAGGCGTTGAACGAAGCGGCGCTGTTGCAAGCGCCATTCGACAAAACGGATTTGGAGAAGGCGCTTGGCGGTCTGCTCGGCGGTCGCTTGCTCCAGGGCAAACGTGGCTTGTCGCGCGAGGAGGTCGACGCGCTTGCGCAGCTCGCTGTCGCGCTCGGCGCTATCGCGCTAGAATTGCCGGAGATTGCCGAGATCGATGTGAACCCCGTCTGCGTCGCCAATGGCAAAGTGCTGGCGGCCGATGCTCTCATCGTTGTTGGTGACGCTTCGTGAAAAAGTATCGGATCGCTGTCATTGCTGGAGACGGCATTGGCCGTGAGGTGATGCCAGAGGGGCTGCGCGTGCTGGCGTCGGCTGGTGCGGTGTTTGGGTTCGAGATCGAAGCGCGCGCGTTTGATTGGTCGTGCGAGACGTTCAAAGCGACCGGAAAAATGATGCCGGACGACGGACTCGACCGGCTGCGCGAGCACGACGCAGTGCTTTTGGGCGCGGTGGGCTTCCCAGGCGTGCCAGACCATATCTCGCTCTGGGGACTTTTGATTCCGATCCGGCGCGGGTTCGATCAGTACGTCAATCTGCGCCCGGTGCGTTTGCTGCGTGGCGTGCAATCTCCGCTGCGCGACGTGAACCCCGGCGACATCGACATGTGGATCGTCCGCGAAAACAGCGAGGGCGAGTACTCGCAAATCGGGGGCAGGTTGTTTGAGGGCACGCCGCAGGAAACCGTCACCCAAGTCTCCACTTTCACGCGACGCGGCACCGATCGGATCATCACCTACGCCTTCGAACTCGCGAGGCGTTTGAACCGCACTCGCGTAAGCTCCGCCACCAAATCCAACGGGCTGTTTCATTCGATGCCGTTCTGGGATGAGCGTTTTACGGAGATTGCGGCGCGCTATCCGGAAATCGCCTCCGACCTGCAGCACGTGGATATCATGGCCGCGCGCATGGTGATGCAGCCGAAGAAGTTCGACGTCGTCGTCGCCAGCAATTTGTTTGGCGACATCCTTTCCGATTTGGGGCCGGGCGTGACGGGAACGATCGCCATGGCGCCGTCCGCCAACATCAATCCCGAGCGGATTTATCCGTCGCTGTTCGAACCCGTGCACGGTTCGGCGCCCGACATTTCCGGCAGGGGCCTCGCCAACCCGATTGGCATGATCTGGTCGGTGGCGATGATGCTCGATCATCTCGGCGCACCCGAGGCCGGCGCCGCAATCGTGCGCGCCATCGAGGAATTGCTTGCCGATGAGGCCGCGCCGCGAACCCCCGACCTTGGCGGCACGGCTGCCACCGCTGATGTTGGCGCCGCGATCGCGGCGAGGATTTAAGCTTACGCGCCCCTGCGCTTTTTTGATGACCCGCAACATTTATAGTATAATAATTCGGATAATTGAATGGCGACCTGAGAGACCCTCTGATGTCCAAAGCGGCCGCAGTCTGGGATCATGAGACTGACGTCGTCGTCGTCGGCGCCGGCGGCGGCCTGGCAGGCGCACTCATGGCGCGCGATGCGGGGCTTGAGACGCTCGTCGTCGAAAAATCTCCGTGGGTTGGCGGTGCAGCAGCCTATTCCGGCGGCACGCTCTGGATTTTCGACAACCCGTTTCTGCGCCGGGCAGGTCACATCGATTCTAAAGCGCAAGCGCTCCGCCACCTCGACGCCGTTGTCGGCGATGCCGGGCCGGCAGCATCGCCGGCGCGCCGCGAGGCGTACATCGATGGCGGCTTGGATCTTGTTGATCTGCTGACCCGATACGGTGTGCCGTTGGTGCATTCCGGTTGGGCGGATTATTACGCCGATCGTGAGGGCGGCGTTGCAGCGGGCCGCACTTTGCACGCCCAGCCGTTCGACTTCCGCGAATTGGGTGAGGCGCGTGGCCATGTGCGTCCCTCGCCTTTGGTCGTCGCGGCGAACTCCGTTGAAATCGCCCAACTGGCGCTCGGTCCGCGAACGCCGAAGGCGGCGCTGACTTGGCTGCGCGTAGGCGCTCGCCAGATTGGCGCTAAACTACGCGGTGCGGATCTGCGCACGCGTGGACAGGCCCTCATGGGGCGCGTCTATGGCGCGGCGCTGAAGGCGGGTGTGGTCGTTTGGCGCGAAACGCCGCTTCAGTCGCTGATCGTTGAGAACGGCCGCGTTGTCGGTGCGGAGGTGCTGCGCGAGGGCAAGACGCTGCGTATCCGCGCGCGCCGCGGTGTGTTGCTTGCGGCCGGAGGTTTCGCGCGCAACCGCGAACTCCGCGCCAAGCACCAAGCGCCAGCCATCGGCGATTGGACCTTGTCCACGCCGGAAGACACTGGCGACGCCATCGTCGCCGGACAAAAAGTAGGCGCCGCGACAGATTTAATGGACGAAGCTTGGTGGGTGCCCGGCACGCAGCCGCCCGGATCGATGATGTTGCACGTGTGGGATCGGTGCTTCCCGCATTTGATCTTCGTCGATGCAAAGGGCGAGCGGTTCGTCAATGAGGCCGACCCTTACATGGAAGTCGGTCAGATCATGCTGAAGCGTCAGCGCGAGCTTGGCGCACCGGGCTGGATGATCATCGAAAGCCGTCATCGCGATAGCTATGCGTTTGGCATGACGCCGCCGCGCCTTACCCCGCAAGCGTGGTTCGACAGCGGCTATATGCGCAAAGCCAAGACGCTCGAGGAATTGGCCGCACAGTGCGATTTCGACCCCCAAATTTTCCGCGCAAACATCGAACGCTACAACGCGATGGTTCGTGACGGCGTAGATCGAGACTTTCACCGTGGGGACAGCACGTACAACCGCTTCTACGGCGACGCCTGGGTAAAGCCCAACCCCAATCTCGGCGCGATCGAGAAGGCGCCCTTCTACGCCGTAGCGTGCGTTCCCGGCGATGTCGGGACCGCCGGCGGCTTGCTGGCGGACGAACATGCGCGCGTGGTGACGCCGTCCGGCGACGTGATTGAAGGGCTCTACGCCGCCGGCAATTGCTCTGCCTCTGTGTTTGGCCGCGCTTATCCTGGCGCCGGGTCTTCGATCGCGGCGTCCATGGTGTTTTCGCTCCGCGCGACGCAGAACATGGCTGGCAAGTCGGCCGACGTTGTCGCATCACAACTGGTGGCAAGCGTCGCATGAGCGAAAAACTGCAACAAACCAGCGTTCGTACCCGCCTCGGCGCCGTGCACGTCACGCGCGCCGGAGCTGGTGCGCCATTGATGCTGCTTCACGGCAACGGTCATTCGTGGCGCGAGTTTGAGGCTACATTCGAGGCGCTCGCGAATTCGTTCGACGTCATCGCTTGGGATATGCCAGGGCAGGGCAAGTCTGACGATGTCAGTGCGGACACAAGCATCGCAGACTATGCCGGGGCGTTCGCGGACGTCGTGAGCGCCCTCGATCTCAAATGGCCAGCGATTCTGGGCAGTTCGGTTGGCGCGTTCATTGCCGCGGAATACGCACTGACACACGATAATGTCAGCGCGCTGATCCTTGATGAAATGCAGTTCCGGGGGCCAGAATTTTGGTCTGCTGCTTGGCCGGTTGTCGAAAAAATGTTTGGCAACACCAACCAGGCTGGCGAACAGGTGCAGGCGCGGTTTACGCGCGCGCTGGACGCGGAATTTATCGCGCATTGGAACGCCAGTTTGCAATGTGTCGGTGCGGAACGCCTGATCGGCGTGATGCGCACACTGGCGGCGTTCGACGTGCGCGCCAATCTGCCACGCATCACGCAACCTACTCTGCTTCTGTTCGGCGCGAACGGGCCGACGGTGGAGATGGCGTCGGCCATGCATGCGGCGATGCCCAACGCAGATCTTCGCGTCATCGAAAACGCCGGCCATTTCATCTCGATTGATCAGCCCGCGCAATTCGCGGACGCGGTGACGGCTTTTGTTCGAGCATCGCCGCAAAGGCGGGCTTAGGGGAAAGACATGAGTTTGAAACAGAGCTTCCTTGGCTTTCCGCAAGGCGCCGTGGCGATCGTATCGGGTGTCGCGAGCGGCATCGGCCGCGAGACGGCGAAGCTCCTCTTGGCCGAGGGTGTGACCGTGATCGGCCTCGACATCAACGAGAAGGGGCTCGCAGAACTCGACCTCGGCAAGAATTTCTACGGTTATGTGCTGAACACCGCCGACCAGGCAGCCGTCGAAGCGGCGATGCCGCGCTTTGCTAAAGAGCATGGACCGATCGCTTACCTTGCGAACAATGCGGGTCCGCCGAGCGCGCTCGATCTTTCCGTCAATGAAGGCCTGGCGCAAACTGCGGGCAGCATGCAGATGATGACGGCGGCTTGGGCGGCGCTCGGCCTGCCGAAAGGCGCCGCGGTGGTGAACGTCGCGTCGGTCGCAGGTGTGGTCGCGGGAGGGCCGCCGCCGGCGATTGTCTCAAGCCGTCGCAAGGGCGCGGCCTACAATGGCTGGTATGCGATTGGGAAGTCGGCCGTCGGCGGTCTCACGCGCTACCAGGCCGTGTTCGCAGCCGGCGCCTATCGCTCGAACGCGATCGCCCCAGGCATAATCGACACGCCGCGCATCGGCGATCTCACCAGCGGCGCCTACGGGAAGATGGCGATTGAGCGCACGCCGCTTGGCCGTTTGGGGCGTCCGGAGGAGGTCGCGCGCGCGCTCGTATTTCTGTTGAGCCCGGCGGCGTCCTTCATCAATGGCGTCACGCTCGTTATCGATGGCGGCGGGACGATCGTTTACTGATGCCGAGCGGGTTGGTCATTCGCGTTGATCGCGCACGCTGCGTCTGCAGCGAATATTGCGCGCGCCTGGCGCCGACGACGTTTGAGACGGACGACGAAGGCCTCGTGCATCTGCTCGAGGACGGACAAGACAGCGAACAAGCCATTCGCGCGGCCGCGGCCTCGTGCCCGGTGAGCGCGATCACCATCGAAACAGCAACAACGGGGCAAGCGTCATGAGCGCAGACGCGCAAACCACCGGCGGGGTCGGCCGCTACGATTGGGAGCGGGCGACGACACAGCGCACGGGCGCCGGCGCCGTGGATGACCCGTACCCGATGTTTGCCGAGCTACGCGCGAAGTGCGGTGTGCATCCGTCATCGTTCTTTGCAATGTTCGGCCTTCCCGATCCGACCGCGGAAGCTTGGCCGGACGCGCCACGCTTCGCCACGCTGACTTACGCGGCCACAGAGCAGGTGCTGCGCGACAACGTCACCTTCTCGAATGCCGGCATCCGCCGCATGACGCAGCACGTGTTTGGCCCGGTTTCACTAATGGGCGCCGACGATCCGGACCACCGCAAGTTTCGCCTTCTGGTGCAGCCCGCTTTCGGCAAGCGCGCGATGGGCATGTGGACGTCATGGGTGAAGCCGCGCGTGAACGAACTGATCGATGGCTTTGTCGATCGGGGCAAAGCCGATCTTTATTTCGACTATTGCGCCCGTTTTCCGGTTTTCGTGATCGCCATGACGCTGGGTGTCGCCGAAAAAGACCTCGACAATTTTCACGAATGGGCGGCGAAACTTCAGATCGCCGCCGCACCCCCTGATGTCGCCCGCGCCGCGCGCGAGAAGGTCGAGGCCTATATGCGCGAGGTAATCTCTGAGCGCCGCGCGCATCCCCGTGACGATCTCATCAGTCTGCTGATTGAGAGCGAGATCACCGAGAACGGTGAAAAGCAGAAGATCACGGAGGAGCAAATCCTTGGCCTGGTTTGCAATCTGTTGCCCGCGGGCGCGGGCACGACGTATCGCAGCCTGGGCATCACGCTGGTGACGCTGTTGGAGCGGCCGGAATTGCTCGCGAAGCTTTACGCCGACCGGTCTTTGGCGCCTGCGGTGATTGAAGAAATACTGCGTTGGAATGCGCCGGTGCTCACCTCGCCATTTCGTTTGGCGACGGCGGACACGGAGGTGGCTGGCGTGAAAATTCCGAAGGGGGCCATCGTCGAGCCCGGCATCGCGGCGGCCAATCGGGACCCGGCGCAATTCGACCATCCGGAAGAGTTCGATCCTTTCCGTCCGATCAAGCCGACGCTGGCGTTCAGCCACGGCCCGCACTTCTGCGTCGGCGGTCAGGTTGCGCGGATGGAATTGCGCGAAGCGTTGAACGCATTGCTCGATCGTTTGCCAAATCTGCGCTTCGATCCCGATCAACCGCCGCCGAAACTTACAGGCCTTTTGTATCGGATGCCGAGCGGCGTGACGGCGGCCTGGGGCTGATGCGCGCCGCACTCTTTCTGAGGCCAAACGCGCCGCTTGAGATCGAAGAGGTCGAGCTGCTGGCGCCGGGGCCGCAGGACGTGCTTGTGCGCGTAACGGCGACGGCGCTTTGTCAGACAGACGTTTCCGTTCGCGACGGCAAGTACGATTACGGCCGCCCGATGATCATGGGGCATGAGGCTTGCGGCGTGGTGGAGGCCATCGGCGCTGAGGTTTCGCACGTGAAGGTGGGCGAACGCGTCATCAGCACAACGGCGCCGACATGCGGTGTGTGCGCCACGTGCGCGCGCGGCCTTTCGGGTTGTCTCAAGGCGCTGGACGTGCGCACGACGAAACGTGCGCGCCGGGCAGACGGCTCTATGGCGGCGGCGCTTTATGGTTTGGGCTCATTCGCCGACAAGATGGTGGTAGATCAGGCGTCCGTTGTCGCGGTGGATTCTAGGGCGCCTGATTCACATCTGGCGCTGATCGGCTGCGGAGTTACGACAGGCTTGGGCGCGGTGCTCAATCGCCTGTCGCTGTCGGCCGGATCGTCCATGGCGGTGATCGGCTGCGGTGGTGTTGGCCTGGCGGCGATCCAAGGAGCGCGCATGTGCGGCGCGACGACGATCGTCGGTATCGACCCGCGCGCGGCGCGGCGCGAAGACGCAATGGCGCTAGGTGCAACGGCGGTCATTGATCCCGACAGCGAAGACGTCGTCGCGCGGGTGCGCGAATTGACCGAGGGACTTGGCGTTGATGCATGCATTGATGGTGTGGGTTCGCCCACGACGACGACGCAGGCTTACGATGCCGTGCGACGCTCCGGGAGCGTGATTATCGTGGGCTTGCCGGCGCAGGGGACGAGGCTTGAGTTCGACGCTTGGCAGTTTTTCCTCTCGGAGAAGCGCATATCGTCGTCGCTGTTTGGTTCCGCCGTGAACCGGCGTGATCTGCCGCTCTATGCGCGGTTTGCCGATGAGGGAAAGGTCGACTTGGGGGGGCTGGTTTCCAAGCTGATCAAGCTGGAGGACGTTAACGCTGGCCTCGACGCGTTGGCGGCGGGCGAGGTGGTTCGCGTGGTGGTCGTTCAGGATTGAGCGCACAGACGGGGCGGGTTAGGCAAGGCCATGCCCCGTTCGCCGTCCAAGACCACACAAGGCCCAGGCCGTCCGCGCGATCCTGAAATCGATCGCCTGCTGACGGCGGCCGCGCTGCGCGAATTGTCGAACTACGGTTACAGCGCAATGTCGATTGATCGCATTGCGCAAGAGACCGGTATCGGCAAGCCCAGCATCTATCGCCGCTTTGCGGGCAAAGCCGAGCTAACGATTGCCGCGCTTGAGCAAGTCACGATGAGCGAAGGGCTCGAGGCGACCGGCGATCTCGTGGAAGATCTGGCGCGTCAAATCCTGTTTGCGAACGGCAATCTCAAGAAGAACGGCAGTGTTCCGCTGCTTGGAACGCTGTTGGCCGAACGCGATCGCCAGCCGGAGCTGATCGAGCTCTATCGTGAGCGCCTCTTTGAGCCGCGCCGTCGCAAGATCGTGGCGCTGTTGCGGAGCGCGCAGGAGAGGGGCGAAGTCCGCGGCGACGCCGATGTCGAAAGCGCCAGTCTGCTGGTGCTGGGTTTTATCACGGCGAGCTATGTTGCTGGCCGCGATATCACGCCAGCGAGCATCCGCAGCGCCATCGTTGCTATCGTCGACGGCCTGCGTGAGCCTAAGCTGCGGCCGTCTGCTTCCGGAAAGCAGGCATCACCTCGCGCGCGAACAGGCGCAGGCGTTCGACGCCGCCCCACGGATCGCTGAACAGCACATAATCGACGCCAGCGACTTCCAATTCCTTCAACCGAGCGATGCACTCGTCGGGCGTGCCCACGATCGTGGCTTGGCGCGTGTCTTGCGCGTTCTTATCCAACGCGAAGGGGCCAGCGGCTTTCTCAGTGACTTCCCTGCCTGGGATTTCCGCGGACTTGGCTAGCATCTGAATCACTTGGAGGCGGCGCTGCACCTCCGCCTCCGTTTTCGAAGCGTTGTCGACCAGCAGCAGGCCGCGCGTCAGCGCAATTTGGCCTGCTCCCGATTGATGACCGCTCTTGGCTTGCTGGTCGCGATACCATTGCACGCGCTGCTTGGTGATGTCGGTCGAGCTGAATTGATCGAGCAGAACGCGGCGGCCTTGCGCTGCGGCTTGGCGCACGGAGCCTTCGCTACCGGCAGCAACCCAAAGCGGCGGGATCGGCGCTTGAAGAGGGTGCGGCTCGACGATCACATCACGGAATTTCCAGTATTTGCCGTCATGGCTCCAGCGCTCCTTCGTGGTCCACGCCTTGAGCACGAGTCCAACGGCTTCCTCGAAGCGCTCCTGCGCCTCATTTGGATCGACCTGGAAGCCGTGAAACTCGTTTGGCCGGTAGCCGCGGCCGACGCCGAAATCGAGGCGCCCTTTTGAGAGTATATCCACCAACGCCGCCTGCTCGGCGAGCAGGAGCGGGTGGTGCCAAGGCATGACTGTGACAGCCGTGCCAAGACGCATTGTCGAGGTGAGCGCCGCCACGTGCGACAACAGGCTGAGCGAAGCGCCGGTTTGGCCGCCGCCGGTGAAGTGGTGTTCGACCAGGAAGATCGATTCAAAGCCGAGCTGTTCGGCTTCGACGATGTAGTCGACATATTGACGATACGCTTCGGCATCCGTGCCGCCGGGCGCGCGCGCGGCGCCGCCGAAAAGTCCGAACCGCATTGTCTCACTCCTTAAATAGGAACGGTTGTGTAACGAAAATAGGCGGCATGACGTGCCTCACGCGACGATGCGGCGCTCCACATTGGCGAACGTGGCGACCTGGCGGCCGACGAGCCGCAGATTGCGTTCAATGCCGGGGTCTGTGCACGCGCCGTCGGCGAAGAGGCCGGGTTTGACGCAGATCGCGGCGGCGAACGGCGTTGGAAAGCCCCGCAATGCGTGCGTGACGGCGCGGAGCGCGTCTATCGTCGTCATCGCGCCTTGCGGGCCGTTGCCGGTCGCGATGCAGCCAACGGGGATGCCGTCGAAATAGACGCGAGCATCGTTGACCATGTCCTCGGTGTAGTCGAGGGCGTTTTTGATCAAGCCGGAGATGCTGCCGTGATAGCCGGGGCTTGCGACGATAACGCCGTCGGCGCGACGCAAGGCATCGACAAGGCGAAGCGCCGACTCGGGCCGCGTCGGCTCGATGGGGTTGTACATTGGCAGATCGAGCTGCGGACCGCAGAAACATTGCGTCTCTGCGCCGAACTTCGCGGCTTCATCCAGCGCGATGCGCAGAGCCGCTTCACATGACGAACCGCCGCGCAGCGTGCCGCCTAAACCCACAACGAGCATGTCTACACCTCGTTTCTTAGCAGCGCACGAAGCGCCGGCTTGTCGATTTTTCCAACGGGATTCTTTGGGAGTGTGGCCAGCACCCGAATTTCGCGCGGATGCTTGTACTTTGCCAAATTTAGAGCGGCGGTGCGGCCCAGCTCAGTGGCGTCAGCCGTCACGCTCGGCTTCAGCGCAACGAAAGCGATTACCTCTTCGCCCATCACCGCGTCAGCGCGACCGACGACGGCGCATTCGGCGACAGCATCATGCGTATAGAGCGCGGTCTCAATCTCTTTCGGATAAATGTTCTCGCCGCCGCGGATGATCATATCCTTCTTGCGGTCAACCAGCGTGAGAAAGCCGTCCGCATCAATGAAGCCGACGTCACCCGTGCGCAGCCAGCCATCAATGACGGTCTTTGCGCTCGCTTCCGGCTGATTGAGGTAGCCGCGCATAATGTTCGGCCCCTTGAGCGCCACTTCGCCAATCTCGCCAAGCGCGCGCGCGTCGCCGTTATCATCTAGAATGCGCATCTCCATTTCCGGTAGCGCGACCCCAGTCGTTCCAGCTTTGCGCGGTCCAGCTAAAGGATTGCACGTGGCGCCGACCGTGGATTCAGTGAGTCCGTAGCCTTCCAGCAGCGGTGTGCCGTAGCGCGATTCAAAGGCGGAGATCGCCGCCGCCGGCATGGGCGCTGCGCCGCAGATCACGAAGCGCAGGCGCGAGAGGTCGGGCTTGTCCTCGGCGGGCGCTTGGTTCAGCAGGATGAAGATGGCCGGCACAGCGGAGAAGAACGTCGCCTCATGCGAGACGATTGCGCTCCAGAACGTGTGGCGGTCGAATTTTTCAAGGATCACGCTGGAGCCGCCGGCCGCCAGCGGCGTCAGCAGCGAAACCAGCAGCGCGTTCACGTGGAAAAGTGGCAGCACAAGCAGCGCGCGATCGGTCGGCAAGAATTCGAGATTCTTGCGCATGATGCGGATCATGGCGGCGACATTCGCGTGATCGAGAATCACGCCCTTCGGCCGGCCGGTGGACCCACTCGTATAGATCAGCAGCGCTGTATCTGAGTCCAATGCTTCGCAGGGCGCTGGCGTCGACTGGGTTTCGAACGGCAAGCTCGCGGCATCGACTTTCTCGACGGGCTCGTCCGCCAAGATCGCAGCAGAGGCGGCGTCCACGACGACCAATTTCGCGCTGCAATCGCGCAACTGATAGCCCGCTTCAACGACCGTCAGCGCTGGATTGACCGGCGTGAACGCCGCGCCCAATCGCCACGCGGCGAACATGGTCAGCACCAGCTCAAGTCTATTGGGCAGCATCGCGCCAACAACATCGCCGCGCCGAACGCCGCGTTCGCGCAAGAACTCAGTGAGCGCCGTTACGGCGTTGGCAAACGCCGCATTGTCAAGCGAACGCCGTTCGTCGCGCAGTGCGGGCGCGTTCGGCAAACCACGCAGGAACGGGATCTCAGCCGGCGCACTCATTTCAGCCCATCCCGTACGCGCCGAACTTTGACGCGGCTTCGGGGTTGAGGAGGGCATAGTCGACGCTCGGCGACGAGAGATCGGAGCTCAACACGTCGAGCACGAATGGGCCGTTGCGCTCCGCGGCTTCGCGAATGCCGGCTTGCACTTCGTTGATCGAATGCGCGCGCGCGCCGCCGGCGCCCATGGCCACGCCAATGGCGGCGAAGTCTACAGGAGCGAAGTTCGATTCTGGCGTGATGCCTAGGCCACGTTCGCCCTGCACAACCCAACCGAAGCCGGCATTGTTGAGCATGATGAAGGTGATTGGCAGCTTGAACCGCGCCGCGGTCTCCATCTCGCCGATCCAATACGCGGCTGCGCCGTCGCCGGCGATGGCGTAAATGCGTTGGCCAGGCTTGGCCGCGAACGCTGCGCCAATGGCCGCGCCGCCGGCCCAGCCGATACCTGCAAGGCCGCGCGGTGCAAGGAAACCCCGGCCTGCGACGCGTTGCTGATAGCGGGACGAGGTCCATCCAGACGCCAGACTGGCGTCCGTGACGAGAATATCGCCATCGTTCACCAGATCGTTCAGCGATGTGATGATGCGTTCAGGCGCTACGGCCGGATCGTCGGCTTTGGTGCCCGGCTGTTCGGGCGGCTCACCCTTCGGCGACCAATCGAAGCGCGCCTTCTTTGCGCTGAGCCCGGCAATGATCTGACGCGCCGCTTCGCGCACGTCCGCG
The DNA here is from genome assembly GCA_000974665.1 of alpha proteobacterium U9-1i. NCBI lineage: Bacteria > Pseudomonadati > Pseudomonadota > Alphaproteobacteria > alpha proteobacterium U9-1i. The sequence goes on from BBSY01000002.1 coordinate 1,523,049, forward strand.
ACGATTTCCATCGCTGCAGGTAGGGCGCGGCCAAGCTCTTCGCCGTCGATGTCGACGTGGATCAATTGCTGCGTCTTGCTCGGCAGGCGCCACATGAAGGAATTGAATTGCGCGAACTTGCTGCCGAGCACGAGCACGACGTCGGCTTGGGCCAGCGTGTGGCTCGCGCCGACGTCGCCGAACACGCCGATGACGCCGAGCGCACGCGGGTTGCGCTCATCAATCAAGCCCTTGCCGTTGATGCTGGTGACGATCGGCAGGCCGAATTCGTCCGCGAGCGTCGCGATCTCAGCGAAGGCGCCGCTGGACATGGCGCCGCCGCCGGCCAGTACGATCGGGCGCTTGGCCTTCATGAGCCGCTCGACGGCTTCGGCGACCTGATCTGCTGGCGCCGCTGAGCGATGGCGTGGCCAAGTCGACGAAGCGAGGCTGAAGCGCGACAGCGCCGGTGTCTCCAGCGGCATTTGCATAACGTCTTCAGGCACTTCGACGATCACGGGGCCGGGGCGTCCGGTCGTCGCAACGCGAAGCGCGTGGTCAATAACGTCGGCCAGCATCGCGGGCGTATGCACGCGGCCCATCCACTTGCTCACAGAGCCAAGCACGGCGTGTTGATCGAGCGCCTGAGAGGCGACGCCGCGGCGGCGCAGATGCTCGCGGTTGGTCTTGATGTCCGCCACCAAGGCAAGCACGGGAACGGATGAGGCGTAGGCTTCCGCAAGCCCAGACACGAGATTTGTGGCGCCTGGGCCAACCGTCGCGTCGCACATGCCGACGCGGCCGGAAACGCGTGCGTAAGCGTCAGCCGCGCACGCAGCGTTGCGCTCGTCGCGCATCAGCACATGCCGAAAGCCGCGCGCGCGTGCAGAACCGTAGAACGGCACGGTTTGCCCGCCGGGAACGCCGAAGCAAGTGTCGATACCTGCTGCCTCAAGCACCGAGACAATGGCCTCGGCCACGCCAAACTGCGTCATGCGCGCCTCTCTCAATTCGTGGGCAGCTTACGCACTTAATTACGTAACGCAAGCGTAATGTAATTAGCTGGCCGCCAGATCCGCGTAAGCCGCAGCGCGGACCTCTTCGCGGAGGGGATAGGCGTCCTGCGGCATGTATTGCGTGAGGAAAGCGCCCGCGAATCGATTGGCGCGGTCGACCCACATTGTGGTGCCCGCAGCGCCGCCCCAGCTCACCTGGCCAGCTGGCATGCCGGCCTGTGTGCTTTCCGGCAAAACAACGCGCATCGCCGCCGCGATGCCATGACCGTCCGGCGGAATGCGCAGATTGTTCGGTGCGATGTTGGATCGCGCGAGCGTCGCGGCCTCCGGCGTCATCACGCGGACGCCATTGTACGCGCCATCGTCTAGCAGCATGCTGCAGAAGCGAATGTAGTCGTGCGCCGTCGAGATAACTCCCGCGCCGCCGGAGGGGACGCCTTCAATGCGCGCGTACGGCGTGTTGGGCGGCGCATCTTCAAGGCGCAATCCCTCTGGCGTGACGCGATAGTTCGTCGCGAACCGCTCAAGCTTGTCCTGTGGCACGTAGAAGCCCGTGTCGCTCATGCCGAGCGGGCCAAACAGGCGCTGCTGCAAGAAGACGTCGAAGGGCGTTCCTGTGACGCGCTGGATGACGAGCCCAAGCAAATCCAGGCTGACGCTATATTCGATGCTTGCGCCAGGATCGAAGCTCAGCGGCAGCGCGGCCAGGCGTGTGCCGAAATCTTCAAGCGAGCGCAGCGGATTCGGCGACAGATCGCCCGGCCGGCCAAATGGCGTAACACCTTGCGCGCGATAGATCGGCGGCAAAGCGCCGGTGGTGTTGATCCCATAGGAAAGGCCCGACGTGTGCGTGAGGCAATGGCGAACAAGGATCGGTCCCGCCGCGGGGCGCGTCTCCATCGTCTCAGCGTTCACCAGCACGCGCGGATTGGCGAATTCCGGGAGAATGTCTGAGATCGGTTGATCGAGGCCGAGCCGGCCTTCACCTATCAGCATCATTGTCGCAATGCCGGTGATCGGCTTCGACATTGAATAGACGCGATAGAGCGTGTCTGGCTCAGCAGGTTGCGCGCTGTTCAGCGCAATCGTTCCCGATCGCAGGAAAACGGGCGCTGTCGCGCCGCCGCGTGTAAGCGCCAAGACCGCGCCGGAAATTTTTCGGTCGCGCACATAAGCGTCGATGATCGATTGCGCGCGGGGAAATGGGGCTGATGTAATCTCTGTCGCGCAGCCCGCCAGACTGGCGGCGCCGCTCAATCCCAAAGCCAGAACGGAGCGCCGCGACAGTTCACTCGCCATGACTTCCTCCGCCGCCGTTTCCAATATATTACACTAAATATACCGTATGCCAACGGCTGAAGTCGGTGGGGGCGGGGCCGCGACGCCCTCTCGATTCCAGAGCGCTGTGACTGGCTGCTCCAAGAGCAAGCTTGCGCCCGGTGCAGCCGCGGGCTTGATGCCCGAGCATGCCGAAAACGATTCAACCGCACCAGCTTGCCGATGTGCTGCCGCGCGAGGGGGTGACGCTCGTCCATGGCGTCGCGGCGGAATCACAAATCCTGGCAGACGCTGCTGAGGCGTTGGGCGCAGGCAATTATCTTGGCGCGGTGTTCTTGCCGGGCTTCAACACCCGGACCTATGGCGCGGGCGCGGGCGCCACCGTGACGACATTCTTCATGACGCCGGAGCTAAAGGCCGCGTCCGCCGGCGTGCGCTTTTTGCCGTTCAGCTACACCGAGATCCTCGCGCACCTCTCCACAACGCGCATTGATGCGGCGTTGTTTTCGGTTTCGCCGCCGGATGTCGGCGGCCGGTGCAGTTTTGGCGTCAGCGTCGACTTTCTCGCCGAGCTTTGGCCACGCATTCCGATCCGCATAGCCCACGTCAATCCGTTGATGCCGCGCACCCAAGGTCACCCAGGCATTTCTTACGCGGACCTGACGGCTGTGATCGAAACGCCGACGCCGATGCCGGTCTTCGCCGACGCCGAGGATGACGTCTCGCGCGCGATCGCCGCGCACACGGCGGCTATGGTGCCGGATGGCGCGACGATCGAAGTCGGCATCGGCAAAGCGCCAAGCGCTTGCATGCGCGCGCTGTCGGGGAAGCGCGATCTGCGCATCCACACCGGCATCATCGGTGATTGGCTGATCGATCTCGAAGCCGTCGGGGCGCTCAACAAAAATGCACCGATTGTCACCGGACTCGCCGCAGGCTCGGAGCGTTTGTACGCGGAAATCGCCTCACCACGCTTTGAATTCCGGCCTGTTTCCTACACGCATTCGGCGTTGGTCATGAGCAAGCTCGAACGCTTCGTGACCATCAATTCTGCACTCGAAATCGACCTGCTTGGGCAAGCGTACTCGGAATGTGCTCCTTCGGGATTGATGTCCGGTCCAGGTGGCGCGGCGGACTTTGCGCGTGGCGCAAAGCTCGCGGGCGGCCTGCGAGTGATCGTGTTGCCATCAGATGCGCAGCGCGGACAAACGAGCCGCATCGTTGGCGCGGGCGCGGGGCGGGGGCCAGTGTCGCTCGGGCGGCTCGAAACTGACGTGGTGGTCACCGAGCACGGCGCGGCGGACCTGCGCGAACTCAGTCATGACGCGCGTGCAGAGGCGTTGATCGCCATCGCTGCGCCCGCACATCGCGCGGCGCTCTGCGAAACCTGGGCGCGTTATCGGGTAGAGGTGCTGCGTTAGCGCGCTGCGTGCGAGCTTTTGGCCCTTTGACCTCGCGGGAGCGCGCGTATAGCTGTCGAAGCTCTCTCCCCGTTGCAAGCGATCGACACGATGAGTCAGTCCACAGAATTCGCGCACGCCTTTCCTGAAATCCGCGAGTCCGTGCGCAGGCTGTGCGCTGAATTTCCGGGCTCGTACTGGCAGGCGTTGGATCGTGAGCGCGCGTACCCGAAGGAATTCGTGCAGGCGCTGACGGACGCGGGCTTTTTGTCGGTCCTGATTCCGGAAGAATATGGTGGGTCTGGTCTCGGCGTCGCGGCCGCGGCGGCCGTGCTGGAGGAAATTCACCGCTCCGGATGCAATGGCGGCGCTTGCCATGCGCAGATGTATACGATGGGCGTGATCCTGCGGCACGGAAGCGAAGAGCAGAAGCGCAAGTACTTGCCGGGTATCGCCTCGGGCAAATTGCGCCTGCAGGCGTTTGGCGTCACCGAACCGACCAGCGGCACCGACACGACACGCTTGCGCACCTTCGCCAAGCGCGACGGCGATCATTATGTCGTCAATGGGCAAAAAATCTGGATCAGCCGCGCTGAGCATTCCGATTTGATGGTGTTGCTCTGCCGCACAACCGCGCGCGAGGACGCAAAGAAGCCGAGCGACGGCATGAGTGTGTTGATCGTGGACATGCGTGAAGCGGTCGGCAACGGGCTGACCATTCGCCCGATCCGCACCATGCTCAACCACGCGACAACAGAGCTCTTCTTGGACAACGTGCGCGTGCCGGCTGAGAATTTGATCGGCAAGGAGGGTAGCGGCTTTAAATACGTGCTTGACGGCATGAATGCCGAGCGCGTGTTGATCGCTGCGGAATGCATCGGCGACGGGCGCTTTTTCATCGATCGCGCCAGCGCCTACGCTAAGGATCGCGAAGTGTTCGGCCGGCCGATCGGCGAAAACCAGGCGGTGCAGTTTCCGATTGCGCGCGCGCATGTGCAGATCACGGCCGCCAACATGATGGTGCAACACGCGGCGCATCTGTTCGACGCGGGGCTGCCGTGTGGGACCGAGGCGAACATGGCGAAAATGGTGGCTTCTGAGGCGTCGTGGTACGCCGCCGACATGTGCGTGCAAACGCATGGCGGCTTCGGCTTTGCCGAAGAGTTCGATATTGAACGTAAGTTCCGCGAGACGAGGCTTTATCAAGTAGCGCCGATCTCCACCAATCTCATTCTCAGCCATGTGGCGACGCACGTGCTGGGCTTGCCGAAGTCGTTCTGATGAGCGCGCCGGACTATCGCGCGTGGATTGGCCGCAGCGAAACGCTCACGGATGAGCTGAACGCCGCGCCGTTGCGCGGCCTCGCGGCGTTGCTTGATTATGACGCGCCGCCTTGGCGCGCGGGGTTCGCGCCGCCGCTGGCGCATTGGCTTTATTTTTTGCCGACAGCGGCGCAACACGCGATCGACGTGGACGGTCACCCAAAGCGCGGCGGTTTTCTGCCGCCGGTGGAGTTGCCGCGACGTATGTGGGCGGGTGGTCGGTTGACGTTTCACGCGCCGCTGGCGATTGGCGCGCGCATGGAGCGCCACTCCACCATTGCCGATGTCGTCGCCAAGAGCGGCGCAAGCGGCGATATGGTGTTCGTCACCGTTCGCCACGTCGTGCGGGTCAATGGCGCCGACGTCGTGACGGAAGAGCAAGACATCGTCTATCGCGGCGCGGCGATCGCGCCCGCGAAAGCTGCGCCGCCGGAGGCGCGGATCGCTGAACGCGAGCGCGGTTTTTCGCCCGATCCGACGATGTTGTTTCGCTTTTCGGCGCTGACGTTCAACGCCCATCGCATCCACTATGATCGCGAGTACGCCACCGGCGAGGAAGGCTACGAGGGCCTGGTCGTGCATGGCCCCTACATCGCCACGGCATTGATGGATCACGCGATCCGCACGTCGCCCGACGTGGCCTTCGCGTCGTTCCAGTTCCGCGCCCAGCGGCCGCTGTTTGATGGCGACGCCGCCACGCTCTGCCGGGCCGGGGAAGATCTCTGGTGCCGAAACAGCGCCGGCGAGATCACAATGACCGCGCGGATCAATGTAGCCTGACGGCGCACCAAAAATGGTCAAAAAATGCGCTCGCTGACTCGTTTTGAGGCCTTGCCGGAACGGTCCGTCAGTGGCGTGTCAGCGAGCCGGTGGCACGTGGACGGCGCCAGCAAATGAACGTGTCCCGTCGTCTCTTCGCGCTTTCGCTCGCGGCGCTTGCCTTGGCGCCGGGGGAGGCGGACGCGCGCCGTGGGCGCGGGCGTGGCGGCGACCATGACGACGCGCGCGACGCCTATGAGCGCGGAGAAGCGCTGTCTTTGTCGCGGGTGCTGCCTCGGGCCTTGCGCGCGGTGCCGGGGGAGGTGCTTGACGTTGAGCTTGCGCGCGAGCACGGGCGGCTGGTGTATGAGGTGGATATTCTGGCGCGTACGGGCCAAGTGCGCACGGTGGTGCTCGACGCCCGCAACGGCGCCGTGCTGACGCTGAGGCACGATCACCGTGGCCGCCATCGCGGCGGCGATGACGACGACGACAATTGGGGCGACGACGACTAATGCGCGCGCTGCTGGTGGAGGACGATGCGGACATCGCCGCTGACGTAAAGCTCGCGCTTGAGAGCGCCGGCTATCTGGTTGAGCGCGCAGGCGATGGCGAGAGCGCGTGGTTCCTAGGCGATACCGAGGACTTCGATGTCGTCGTTCTCGACCTTGGGCTGCCAAGGCTCGACGGCCTTTCGGTCCTGAAGCGATGGCGCGACGCCGGGCGTGCGTTTCCGGTACTGATCCTCTCAGCGCGAGGTGCATGGACCGAGAAGGTAGACGGCATCGAGGCGGGTGCGGATGACTATCTCGGCAAACCGTTTGAGGTGGGTGAACTGGTTGCGCGCGTGAAAGCCTTGGTGCGCCGCGCGGGCGGGCACGCAAGCGCGGTGCTCACCATAGGACGCTTGACGTTGGACACCCGCCGCATGGCCGTGGCGGTGGATGGCGCGCCGCAACGTGTATCGCCCCTCGAGTACCGGCTGCTGGACTACCTTGCGCACCAGGGCGGCCGGACGGTCTCCGCGGGAGAGTTGGCTGAGCATTTGCACGGCACGGACAACGCCGTTGAGGCAAACGCGATTGAAGCATTGGTGGCGCGGCTGCGCCGCAAAGTCGGCGCTGATATCATCGAAACGCGGCGCGGCTTTGGTTACGTCTTGAGCCAAGCATGATCGCGCGCTCGTTGCGTTTGCGTTTGTTGGCGGGCGCCGCGGCGGCGATTTTCGCAGCGCTCACGGTCGCCTGGTTGGCGATGGGTTATTTGTTTGAGCGCCATATCGAGCGCAATTTGCAGGATACCTTGATCCGCCACGGCCGCGATCTCGTCGCTGGCATGAGCCGCGATGCGGCAGGGGCGTTGCTGATCGATCCGCAACCCTCTGATCCACGCTTCGCGCTGCCGGCGAGCGGTCTGTATTGGCAGGCGGGTGAGGGCGCCGCGGCGATCCGCTCGCGCTCGCTGTGGGATGAAACGCTTGCGTCATCGGCGCCAGTGGCGACGCGAGACTGGAGCGCGCGCGACATCGCCGGTCCGTTCGAGTCGAAATTGCTTCTGGTGGCGCGTGACGTGCGGTTGGGCGAGGCGGATGCGCCGGTGCGCGTGATGGTGGGCGCAGATCACTCCGCGATCAGCGCGGCACGCACTGAGTTCTCGCGCGACCTGGCTATGTTCTTGCTGCTGTTGTGGGCCGTCCTCTCGGCGGCCGCGTGGGCGCAAGTGCGTCTGGGTTTGAAGCCGCTCGATGATGTTCGCGCCGCGCTTGACGCCATGCGACGTTCGCCATCGGAGCGGCTGGAGCAGAACGAGTACCCAACGGAGGCGGCGCCCCTAGCGTTGGCGATCAATGAACTGGCCGCGGCGCGTGAGCGAGACTTGGAACAGGCCCGCCGACGGGCCGGTGATTTGGCGCATTCCTTGAAAACGCCGTTGGCTGCGCTGGCGGCGCAAAGCCGGAGGGCGAGAGAGGCCGGCGCCATCGACGCCGCAGACGGCTTGGACCGCGCCATTGAAGCCGCGCGGGGCGCGGTGGAGCGGGAACTGGCGCGCGCGCGCGCCGCTGCGGCGGTGGTGGGGCCGCCGGCGGTCGCGCGAACGGTGGTCACGCGGCTGATTGCGGTGATTGAACGAACCGAGGGCGGCCAGCGCGTGGCGTTCGAAAACGCGGCGTCGCCGATGACGATGCCGGTGTCAGAGGCGCTGTTGATGGAGATCGCTGGTCCCTTGCTTGAAAACGCCGCGCGCTTTGCGCGCACACGCGTCCGGATCGGCGGTGACGCATCCACTCTGACGATCGAGGACGACGGTGAAGGCCTCGACGAGGCCGCGGCGAAGGCGGCGTTGGTGCGCGGCCGCCGGTTGGACGAAGGCGGTCCGGGGGATGGGCTTGGCCTCGCGATTGCAAACGATTTGGTAACCACGTCGGGCGGGACGCTGGCGCTTGGCCGGTCCGATCTTGGTGGATTGCGCGTTGAGGCGCGCTGGCGCCCATAGGCGCGCCGTTTATCTCGCGCTAACCATTAGTAGCCGGCTGCGGGGCCGGCTTCGAGCGTGGCGCGTTTTACGCATGGCGTCTCCGATGGGCGGTCGGATCGGGCGTGATGAAGCTCTTGGTGGTGGAAGACGACCCAAAAGCGGCCAGTTTCCTTAAGAAGGGGCTGGGCGAAGAGGGGTTTGTCGTGGACGTGTGCCACGACGGGCAGGACGGGCTGCATTCAGCCCTGTCCGGCCAATACACGCTCATGGTCCTCGACGTGATGCTGCCAATCATGGACGGCTGGAGCGTCCTTAAGGAAATGCGCGAGCAGGGGTGCAACATCCCCGTGCTCATGCTGACGGCGCAGGATTCCGTCGCTCACCGCATTCGTGGCCTTTCACACGGCGCGGACGATTATTTGGTTAAGCCGTTCGCTTTCGGAGAACTCGCGGCGCGGATTCGCGCTGTGTTGCGCCGCAATGGCGCGGCGCAGACCGCCACCTTGAAGATCGAAGACCTGACGCTTGACCCGAAAAGCAGCCTGGTGGAGCGCGCCGGCGTGAAGCTCGAACTCACGGCGAAGGAGGCGCAGCTCCTTGAGTTGTTGCTGCGTCATCAAGGAGAGGTTCTGTCGCGGACATACATCGCCGAAGCCGTTTGGGAAATGACGTTCGATAGCGATAGCAACGTCATCGACGTGAACATCCGCCGTTTGCGCGCCAAGGTGGACGATCCGCACGAGCGCAAGCTGATCCATACTGTGCGGGGGCGCGGCTATGTCATCCGTTGACGCGGCAATCGCACCAAGTCCTTCAAGCTCCGCACAGGTAAAGCACGAACCGGCGCGCCGCCGCCGCCTCGACCTGATCTACTTTGCGCTCGCGGGCTTTGACCTGCTGACCATCGGCTTCACGCTGATGCTGAGCAACTACATCATGGATCTCTACCAGCAATCAGTGACCCGCAGCGCCGTTTGGTCGGCGCGGATCGGCGAATTGGTAGAGCTTGCTCAATACGCCCAAACCGCCAACGCGCCGGGCAATGATGTGTTCGACAGTCAGAATGTCACGGTGGAGCGTGCGCGCCGGGATGCCGGTTTGTTGCTCTACGGGCAGCAGCGCGACGCCGTTTTGCAGGAGTTGGCGGCAAACGTGCCGGGTGAAGGCGCGGCCTTGATCGCCGATCAAATCCGCGCCGCCGACGCAAGCATGCATGAGATGATGCGCGAAGCTGACAACATCTTCGCGGAGATCGATCGCGGCGACGATGAAGCGGCGGGCCGGCGCATGGCGACGATGGATCGCGTCTATGCCCGGCTCACCAACAGCTTGATGCAGGCGATCGTTCAAGTGCAGCAGGTTGAAGACGCAAACTTGCGACGGCAGGTCGCGCTTGCCAGCCAACTGCGCCAACTTGAGTTCCTGGTGATGGGGCTCATCTTTTTCATCGTCGTTGGCGTCGCGTTTTACGGCCGACGCATTGGACAGGTGATGCGCGCGACCGAGGATGCGCACAATGCGATGCTGCTTGAGTTGGAGGCGGCCAACGAAGGACTGCAGCAATACGCAGACAACGTGGCCCACGAACTGCGAAATCCTGTCAACAAGATGCTTGTTGGCTCCGAGGTTGCGTTGTCGCGGTTGCGCTCGCCGGAGGAGTACCAGGAAGCACTGGTGTCCAACATCGAGGAGTGCCAGCGCCTTTCCAGCATTGTCGGCAGCTTGCTGTTCTTGGCGCGCGCGCGGCGTACAAAAGTTGACCTGGAGCGGCAAACCATTGACGTCCGCACTGAGCTCGAACTGATCCGCTCCTACTTTGAAGCGTCGGCGCAGGAAGCGGGCGTGCGGCTCTGGCTCAGCGCGCCGGCCGGCCTCGCCCTAGACACGGATCGGACGTTGTTTCAGCGCGCGATCAGCAACCTCGTATCAAACGCGATCTCGCACACCGGCGCGGGCGGGGAGATCCGTATGACCGCGGATGCAAGCGAAGGCGCCGTCAGCATCGAGGTGGCCGACACTGGCGAGGGGATATCTGAAGAAGCGCAAGCGCGCGTATTTGATCGCTTCTACCGTGTCGATGAGGTGCGCACCGCAACCAGTGGCCGGATGGGCCTCGGTTTGCCGATCGCCAAGAGCATCATGGACCTGCATGGCGGTTCAATCGCACTGGTCAGCCAGGTGGGACAGGGCACGAGCATCGTTTTGACTTTCCCCCGATAGGCGAAAAACGCTGATATCATTGCGAAAATGACAAGCTTCGTAAGGGCGGCGTCATGCTCTCGTAATGTCCCCTTGAGTACCGTTCGGATAGTGGCGCGGGCTTCCCGTCCGCGCTCATCCGGGGGGACGTCCTGGACGCCAGACCATCGGCGCCCCAGGCGGGGAGCAAAATGTCGAAGCGGCATACCGCTGATGAGATCGCCAGCAAATTAGAACGGGCCCGTGCGCTTCGCGCTCAAGGCAAGCCTGTCAGTGTGCTGAGCAACGATCTCGGCGTAACGACCACGACCTACCGTCGCTGGCGGCGCTCATTCGAAGGTCTCGAAGGCCTCGAAATTCAGTTGGTACAGAAGCTCGAGCGCGAGAACGCGCAGCTCCGCAGACGCCTCGCCGATCTCGGTGCGCGTCGTGCTCTTTCAGTCTACCACTAGACGCCAGCTCAAAGCGCGGATTGCTCCGTGGGCGGTGCGACCTGACCGCGCGCCGCGTGTCGCGCGCAGCGTGGCCATGCACGCGGTTGTTCTTTATTGCGCGCTGGTGTGGGCGAGCATTTTTTGGCTCGTTGGAACGCTCTAATCGCGATTGCGAGTTGTTCGCGAGCGATCACTTTCTGCGTTCGAAAAATTCGCCGTCTGTGTCCGTCACGCGACGAACACGCCCACCACGCGATTAACACCCACGTCATCCTGTTTCAAATTCTCCGCTTTGGGGAAAAGAATTCAACAACGTCCAAATATTCCATGAGGGTAATCGTGCGGAGGCTCGACCGAAGAAGAGCGCTCCGCGGTTGCCGCGGGCGTGGGGTGAAATAGCCAGCATTCCTGAACCCGTGGCCAACGGCGGCGCGTACGCGCGCGCCGCTTTAGGGGGTTCTTATGGTCAAGCTCATCCGCACGGATTTGGATTTTATCCTGCAGCAGATTTTGTTCGCCGAAGCTCATGCCGGCGGCGCCGATTTGCGGAGCTTGTTTCCTAACCCCGAGGTGGCTTGGGGACTGCGGACGATCGACGGATCGTTCAACAACCTTGTTCCAGGGCGCAGCGAATGGGGCGCGGCCGATAACGCATTTCCCCGCCTGCTGACCCCGCAATGGCGCGATGATCAGGACGGTGACAGCTTTGACACCAACGGCCCGGCGCCGGGCGGCCTCGTGACCAACACAAACTACAATACCTCTGGCAATGTCGTTGACCTCGACCCTCGCCTGATTTCGAACCTCATCGTTGACCAGACCGCGAACAATCCCGCTGCCGTCGCCGCCAATGGTGGCGCGCCCGTCGTAATGAGCCCCGGTCTCGACGGCATCTTCGGCACCGCGGACGACCGCGAAGTCTTCTTCATTCCAAACGTGTCGCCGGATGAAGGCCTGTCCGCGTCGTTCAACTCCTGGATGACGTTCTTCGGTCAATTCTTCGATCACGGTCTGGATCTCGTCACCAAGGGCGGCAACGGCACCATCTTCATTCCGCTGCAAGCAGACGATCCGCTGATCGCTGGCGCCGACGGCGCTTTCGGAACCGCCGACGACCTGCCTGCCGAGCAACGTTTCATGGTGGTCACGCGCGCCACACAAGTGATGACGCCCGGCGCCGACGGCATCCTCGGCACCGCCGACGATCAGCGTGACTCAGTCAACACCACGTCGCCGTTCGTCGACCAGAACCAAACCTATTCCTCGCATCCGTCACACCAGGTTTTCCTGCGCGCGTACGAATTGGACGCCAATGGCGATCCGCGAGCGACTGGCAAACTCATCGAAAACCGCGACCTCGGCGCTGACGGCATCTTCGGCACCGCCGACGACGTTGAAATCGGCGGCATGGCCACGTGGGGCGTGTTGAAAGCGCAAGCGCGCGACATCCTCGGCATCACGCTTACCGATTCCGACATTTTTGACGTGCCGCTGCTCGCGACCGATCAGTACGGCAACTTCATTCGTGGTGCGAACGGCTTCCCGCAAGTCGTGTTCCCAGGGAACGTGCTCGTTGAAGGCAATCCGCTGGCGCCGATCAGCGTCGTCGGGTCGGTAAAAACCGGCCACGCCTTCTTGGACGACATCAACAATTTCGCGAATCCGATTGGCGACCACGACGGAAACCCGGCGACGCCGCGTCAATTGATGTTGGCCGATGACGACACCGTCGCTGGCGGACCCCCGCAAGCGGGCCGGTACGACGACGAATTGCTCGACGCGCACTATGTGGCCGGCGACGGGCGCGTGAACGAGAATATCGGCCTCACCGCCGTGCACGCGATCTTCCACGCTGAGCACAATCGTCTCGTCGAACACGTTAAGTCGCAAATTCTCGCTGATGGCGACCTGGCGTTCTTGACGCAATGGCTGATGCCCGGCACCGCGCCGGCCGTGTTCCCGACAACGCCAGCTCAGCTCGCAGCGTTGCAATGGAACGGTGAACGCATCTTCCAAGCAGCGAAGTTCGGCACCGAGATGCAATACCAGCACCTCGTGTTCGAAGAATTCGCGCGTACGATCCAGCCGAACGTCGATGCGTTCTTGGATTTCAACGACGAGATCAATCCGAGCATCCTGGCTGAGTTCGCTCACGTCGTTTATCGTTTCGGCCACTCGATGTTGACCGAAACGGTCGATCGCCTCGACGAAAATTTCGCGAGCAGCGAGATGGGCCTCATCGAGGCCTTCCTCAATCCGCTTGCATATGCCGCGAGCGGCGCGACACCGGAAGAGGCGACTGCCGCGATCATCCGCGGCGTTCAACGCCAAGTCGGCAACGAAATCGACGAATTCGTCACCGAAGCGTTGCGCAACAATCTGCTCGGCCTGCCGCTCGACCTGCCGGCGATCAACATCGCCCGTGGCCGCGACACCGGGATTCCGTCTCTGAACGAAGCACGCCGGCAATTCTATAACGGCACCGGCGACGGGCAGCTGAAGCCTTATACGAGCTGGGCGGACTTCGTCCTGCACATGAAGAACCCCGCGTCGCTGATCAACTTCATCGCCGCCTACGGCACGCACCAAACCATTGTCGACGCTGTGTCGTTGGCAGACAAACGCGCAGCCGCGCTGTTGCTCGTGCTCGGCGGCGCTGGCGAGCCAGCCGATCGCTTGGACTTCTTGAATTCTCAAGGCGCCTGGGCGAACGGCCCGAATGGCGTAACGACGACCGGTCTCGACGACGTCGATCTGTGGATCGGCGGCTTGGCCGAGGCGAAAATGCCGTTCGGCGGCATGCTTGGGTCGACCTTCAACTTCGTGTTCGAAACGCAGCTGGAAGCACTTCAAGACGGCGACCGGCTCTACTATCTGCACCGCCTGGTCGGGCTCAACTTCTTCGCCGAGCTCGAGAACAACTCGTTCGCCGATATCATCATGCGCAACACGAACATCCGGCACTTGCCGGCGCTCGTGTTCTCGACGCCTGGTCTGACGCTCGAGGTGGACGGCAATCAGTTCAACCCGAACGTCGTCAACAATCCGGGCGCCGACGGCATCCTCGGCGATGACCCGAACACAGTCGTGGACGAAAGCGCCGACGACATCGCCACGCCGACCGAAGATCCGCTCGGTGAAAGCGCGCTGTTGACGCCATTGGTGATCCGAGACAACCCTGACACAGTTGGCCCGGATACCAATTATCTTCGTTACACCGGCGACGAGCACGTGGTGCTGGGTGGGCGCAATCCGAGCACGCCAGGAAACCCGGACGGCAACGATATCCTCATTTCCAGCATCGGTGATGACACCGTCTATGGCGACGGCGGCAACGACCGTCTCGAAGGCGGGCACGGCAATGACGATATTCAAGGCGGTGCGGGCGACGACATCATCACCGACATGGGTGGCGACGACGTTCTGAAGGGTGGCGACGGCAACGACGTCATCCAAGGCGGCGCGGGCCTCAATCTTATCATCGCCGGCCGCGGCAACGACTTCATCATCACGGGTGAAGATTCCAGCGAAGTGTTCGCCGGCGAAGGCAACGATTTCATCCTCGGCTCCAAGCTGAACATTCAGCAGATGGGCGCGGAGGGCGACGACTGGATCGAACTGGGTACGCAAGACGGCGCGCCCGGCGACAACTTCGATCCGTTTGGCAACGACACGATCTGGGGCAACGACGTTTTCCTGGGCGATCCGAGCTTCGACGAAGTGATCGGCGAGGGTGGTGACGACATCGCCGTCGGCAGCGGCGGGCCGGACAAGTTCAAGGGCATGTCCGGCTTCGACTGGGTGACGTTCAAGGACGACAAATTTGGCGTGAACGTCGAAATGACCGGTGACGCCTTCAATGAAGCGCCAGTGCCTGCATCAAGCGCTGCGGTCATGAACCGCTTCGCGATGATTGAAGGCCTGTCCGGCTCGCGTTTTGGCGACATCATTCGCGGCGACAACGCCGATGCGGCCGAGATCGCCACGGCTGGCGCCCAAGGCAGCCACATGCGCGATGTGTCGCTCATCAACGGCATGCAAGTGTTTCTCGACAGCATGCTCGGCACTGGGCAGACGCAATTCGGCTCGGGCAACATCTTGCTCGGCGGCGCCGGCGGCGATTGGCTTGAAGGCCGCGGCGGCGACGACCTCATCGACGGCGACGCGTGGCTCAACGTGCGCATCAGCGTGCGCGCGAATGTCGACGGCAGCGGCCCTGAGATTGCGACGTTCAATCGCATTCAGGACATGGTCTCGCTGATGGTGAACGGGACCTACAATCCCGGCCAGCTCATCATTGTGCGCGAACTGATTGACGACAATAGCGGCTTCGACACCGCCGTGTTCACGGGCACGCTGGCAGAGTACCAAATCACCGATCTCGGCAACGGCATTTTCCGCGTGACCGACACGGTGGTCGGCCGGGACGGCAGCGATACGCTGAAGAGCATCGAGCGCCTGCAGTTCGCCGATCAGCAGGTCGTGATTGTGCCAGGCCTCAACGCCCAACCGGTTGGTACGCCGACAATCACCGACACCAATGGCGGCCTCATGCAAGTGGGCGACGTCGTGCGCGCCTCGCTCGCCGGGGTCACCGATGCGGACGGCGTCGGCAACGCCGTGGCATTCTACTGGGAGGTCGAAACCATCGCCGGTTCCGGCGTGTTTGATCCGATCCTCGATGCGGAAGGCTTGTTGCCGCTCGCGTCGCCGACTCTCACGCTTACTGCTGACCTTGAAGGCCTCGTGATCCGTGTACGCGCGGTCTACAAAGACGGTCACGACGTCATCGAAGCCGTTACTTCGGCCGCCACAGCGCCGATCGCGGCCGGTACGCCGGAAGCAGCGCCGGCGCCGTTCGACGGCCAAGTCACCACTGGTGACGACAGCGGCGTCCATTACATCCGCTCCGACCTGCAATTCATCCTTGAGCAAATCAAGATCGCGGAGGCGCACGCTTCGGGCGCCGACCTGCGTGATTTGCTGCCGAACATCCGCGTACCACTTGGCCTGCGGACGGTTGATGGATCGGGCAACCACTTGACGCCCGGCAATGGCGCCTTCGGCGTCGCCGACAATCCGTTCCCGCGCTTGCTCGATCCGCAATGGAACAACGAGCAAGACGGCGACACATTTGATGCAAACGGCCCGGCGCCTGGCGGCTTGGTGACCAACACCAACTACAACAGCAATGGGAACGTCGCGGATGCAGATCCGCGCATCATCTCAAACCTGATTTCGGATCAGACGGCGAACAACCCGGCGGCTGTTGATGCAAACGGTGGAAATCCATTCGTCACCAGCCCGGGGCTCGACGGCATCTTCGGCACTGCGGATGATCGCGATGTGTTCTTCATCGCCAACCAGTCACCGGACGAAGGCCTGTCGGCGCCATTCAACTCCTGGATGACGTTCTTCGGCCAGTTCTTCGATCACGGCCTCGATCTCGTGACCAAGGGCGGTTCGGGTACGGTGTTCATTCCGTTGCAAGCGGATGACCCGCTGGTGGCGGGCGCCGATGGCGTGTTTGGCACCGCGGACGATCTGCCGGCCCAGCAGCGTTTCATGGTGGTGACGCGCGCTTCGCAAGTCATGACGCCTGGCGCGGATGGCATACTTGGCACCGCCGACGATCAACGCGATTCGATCAACACGACCTCGCCGTTCGTCGACCAAAACCAAACGTACTCCTCGCACGCGTCGCACCAGGTGTTCCTGCGCGCTTACGCGTTCGACGCCAATGGCGACCCACGTGCGACCGGTGAGCTGATCGAGAACCGCGATCTGGGCGCTGATGGCCGCTACGGCACTGCGGACGACGTGATGATTGGCGGCATGGCGACTTGGGCCGTGGTGAAAGCGCAAGCGCGCGACATCCTCGGCATCAACCTGACCGACCTCGATGTCTTTAACGTGCCGCTGCTGGCGACGGACCAATACGGCAACTTCATTCGTGGCGCGAACGGCTTCCCGCAGGTCGTCTTCCCTGGCAACGTTCTAGTGGAAGGCAATCCGCTCGCGCCGATCAGCCTTGTCGGTTCGATCAAGACAGGCCACGCGTTCCTCGACGACATCGCACACTTCGCCAACCCGATTGGCGATCACGATGGCAATCCGGCCACGCCGAGCGCGCCGATGTTGGGTGACGACAACACTGTCATCGGCGGTCCGCCGCAGGTGGGTCGTTACGACAACGAGCTGCTCGACGCGCACTACATTGCCGGCGACGGCCGCGTGAACGAGAACATCGGCCTCACGGCCGTGCACCACATCTTCCACAACGAGCACAATCGTTTGGTGCAGCACACCAAGGATGTGGCGCTGGCAACCGGCGATCTGGCGTTCCTGACGGAATGGCTGATGCCCGGAACCGCGCCGGCCGTGTTCCCGGTTGGCGCAGCGGCCATCGCGGCGCTGCAATGGAACGGCGAGCGTTTGTTCCAAGCCGCGAAGTTCGGCACCGAGATGCAATATCAGCATCTTGCGTTCGAAGAGTTCGCGCGCATGGTGCAGCCGAACATTGATATCTTCACCGGCCCAACGCAGGTGTTCGACGTCAATCTCGACCCGTCGATCGTCGCCGAATTTGCGCATACGGTTTATCGCTTCGGCCACTCGATGCTGACCGAGACGATCGATCGCCTCGATCCGAATTTCACGAACAGTGAAATCGGTCTCGTCGCTGCGTTCTTGAACCCGCTTGCCTTCGCCAACAGCGGCGCGACGCCGGAAGAGGCGGCAGGCGCCATTGTTCGGGGCGTGACCCGTCAGTCCGGTAACGAGATCGACGAGTTCGTCACCGAAGCCTTGCGCAACAACCTGCTTGGCCTGCCGCTCGATCTGCCGGCGATCAACATCGCCCGCGGCCGCGACACCGGCATCCCGACGCTGAACGAAGCGCGCCGGCAATTCCATGCGCTGACCGGCGACAGTTTGCTGAGGCCGTATACGAGCTGGGCGGACTTCGTATCCTATCTCAAGCACCCGGCCTCGGTGATCAACTTCATTGCGGCCTACGGTTCGCACTCGACGATCACAACGGCGGCCACTCTGGCTGATAAGCGCGCAGCGGCGACGCTGCTCGTACTGGGCGGCGTCGGCGAACCGGCCGATCGGCTGGACTTCTTGAACTCGACGGGTGCGTGGGCCAGCGGCGCAAACGGCGTCACCACCACAGGCCTTGATGCGATCGACTTCTGGATCGGCGGCTTGGCCGAAGCCAAGACGCCGTTTGGCGGCATGTTGGGTTCGACGTTCAACTTCGTGTTCGAAACCCAGATGGAAGCGCTCCAAAACTCGGATCGCTTCTATTACCTGGACCGTTTGGCGGGCCTCAATCTGCTGGCGCAGATGGAGAACAACTCGTTCGCCAAAATGATCATGAACGCGACGAACGCGAAGCACCTGCCGGCATTGGTGTTCACCACGCCGGCCTACACGCTGGAAGTTGACCCGTCCCAACAATATACGGGCGAAGGCCTCGACGGCCGCGCCGATCCGGACAGCGGCGATCCGCTGCTGCCGCTCGTCATTCGCGACAACCCGAACACGGTTGGCCCGGACAGCAACTACCTCCACTACACGGGCGGCGACCACGTCGTTCTTGGTGGCACCGACAACAACGACATCATGATCGCTGGCATCGGTGATGACACGTTGTGGGGCGATGCGGGCAATGACCGCATGGAAGGCGGCCACGGCAACGATAGCCATCGCGGCGGCGCCGGCGATGACATCATGACCGACATGGGCGGCGACGATAACATGCAGGGCGACGCCGGGAACGACGTCATCCATGGCGGCAACGGCCTCAACCTGATCATGGGCGGCTTCGGCAAGGACTTCAT
Source organism: alpha proteobacterium U9-1i (assembly GCA_000974665.1). Classification (NCBI taxonomy): domain Bacteria; kingdom Pseudomonadati; phylum Pseudomonadota; class Alphaproteobacteria; species alpha proteobacterium U9-1i. Next base: position 1,541,758 of record BBSY01000002.1, read on the forward strand.
CGTCACTGGTGAAGACAGCAACGAATCCTTCGGTGGTCCGGGCGACGACTTCATCCTCGGCAACATCCCCGACGAACAGAACATGGGCGGCGAGGGCAACGACTGGATCGAAAGCGGCTCAAGCGACGGTTCGCCTGGCGACAACTTCGATCCAAACGGCCTCGACGATGTGCCGGGCCACGACGTCTATCTCGGCGACGGCTCGGGCAACATCATGAACGGCGAAGGCGGCGACGACATCATGGTCGGCTCGACCGGTCCTGGTGATAAGTATCTCGGCGCTTCCGGCTACGACTGGGCGACCTACAAGGACGATCAGTTTGGCGTGAACATCGACCTGCGCTTGCGTGCGTTTGACGCGCTGCCGATCCCGGCGTCCGCGGCGAACGTGATGGCGCGGTTCGAAGGCGTCGAAGGGCTCTCCGGCTCGCGGTTCTCCGATATTCTGACGGGTGACGACGAAGATGCGGCGTCATTGCCGGGCGTCGGAACGCGCGGCAGCGTGTTGACGAACATTGCGCTGATCGACGGCCTGCAGACGTTGCTGAACCAAGCCCTGGGTGGCGTTGTCACATCGTTCGATGACGGCAACATTATCCTTGGCGGCGACGGTAGCGATCTCATCACCGGTAATGGCGGCGACGACATTATCGACGGCGATCGCTGGCTGAACGTCCGCATCTCGGTGCGTGACCCGAACAACCACGCTATCGAGATCGCGAGCTATGACAGCATGCGGCCGCTGGTGCCGCTGATGTTGAACGGCACGTACAATCCTGGCCAGCTTGAGATCGTTCGTGAGATCAAGCTTGCCACTGGGCCCGACTTCGACACGGCGATCTTCCGTGGCGTGCGCGCCGATTATACGGTGACCATCGACAATCGTGGCACTGCCAGCACGCTGGATGATTTGGTCACCGTGACTGACTCGGTCGCCGGGCGCGATGGCGTTGATCGCTTGCTGCACATCGAACGGCTCCAGTTCGCCGATCAATCGCTCATCGTCGTGCCGGGCCTCAACAACGGCCCAGTTGGCCTCGTGCAGATCAGCGACGCGACGCCCGCGGAAGACCAATTGCTGACGGCGTCTATCGCCAGCGTTACCGATGCGGACAACGCCCCTCCCGGCACGATCACCGGAACCGTCGTCTACTTCTGGCAAGTCGAGTTGGATCCGGGTTCGGGCGAGTTCGAGGATCTCCTGCAATTGGCAGGCGGCGAAGAAACCCGCGTGACCGGGACGACCTTCCGGCCGGGTGATGCGGAAGTCGGGCTACGGCTGCGCGTGCGTGCTGTCTATCAGGACGCCAATGGCGTCCTGGAAGAAGTGTTCTCGGCGCCAACCGCCGCGGTCACCAACGTCAACGATGCGCCGGTTGGCCTGCCAACCTTGAGCGACACCACGCCAACCGAGGATATCGCCGTCACAGCGATCACCGCCGGCATCGTCGATGCCGATGGGCTGACGACGCCGAACTTCTCGTTCCAGTGGCAGCAATCCGCCAACGGCACGACTTGGACGAACATCCCGGGTGCGACCGGGCCGAGCTTCTCACCTGGTCAAGCCCAAGTCGGCCTGCGGTTGCGCGCGATCGTTCAATACACGGACGACGGCGGGACACTCGAAACGCTGATCACGGCGGGCAGCGGTCCAACCGGCGACCACCAGGTCGGCGGCGCGGGCATCAACACCTTCAACGGCACCGCGTTTGACGATTGGCAAGAAGGCGGCGGCGGCGCCGACAATCTCAACGGCAACGCAGGCGACGACATCCTTGATGGCGGCGCGGCTGGCGACACCCTCAACGGCGGCATCGGCTTGGATACGCTGCTTGGCGGCGCCGGAAACGACAACATGAATGGAGGCGCCGGCGCCGACAATATGTCGGGCAACGACGGCAACGACACCTACAGCGTTGATGATGTCGGCGATGTCGTGAACGAACTCGCGGGGCAGGGTACCGACACCGTCGAAACCGACCTCGCTGCTTACACGCTCACTGACAACGTCGAGAACCTCACCTACACCGGCGCCGGCGCCTTTGCGGGCGCCGGCAACGGCCTCGCCAACACCATCAATGGCGGCGGCGCTGGCGACACGCTCAATGGCTTGGACGGCAATGACACGCTGAACGGCAATGGCGGCGCCGACACGCTCAACGGCGGCGCTGGCGTTGACACGCTGAACGGCGGCGCTGGCGATGACACGCTGAATGGCGGTCTCGGCAACGACTCGCTGCAAGGCGGCGCGGGAACCGACACGGCGTCCTACGTCGGCGAAATCGCGGACATGTTCGTCAACCTCACCGCCAACAACACGCGGCGCGGGGCGGCGGCCAACCCGGTTGAAGACACGCTCAACTCGATCGAGAACGCCACCGGCGGCTCTGGCAATGACACGTTGACCGGCAACGCGGCCGTGAACGTGCTCAATGGCGGCGCTGGCGATGACACGATCATCGGTCAAGGCGGCGCGGACGCTCTGCTTGGCGGTGCGGGGAACGATACGTTCGTCTACGCCATGGGCGACGGCGCGGACTCCGTTGACGGCGGCGCCGACACCGACACGCTCAACATTACGGGCGGGGCCGGCGCGGATACGCTGGACGTGGTCTGGAATGGCGCGGCGATCACTTCGGTCGAAGGCGGCGCAGTCACGGGTGTGGAGGCCATCAACGCCAATCTCGGCGGCGGGGCCAACGTGATCACCTATGCCGGTTCAAACGCGGCGGTTGTCGTCGACCTCGCCACCAACACCGCGAGCGGCTTTGCCTCTATCGCTGGTGTTGCGAGTGTCACCGGCGGCAACGCCGGCGACACGCTCACGGGCGGCGCGGGCGTGCAAACGCTGAATGGCGGCGGCGGATCGGATACGCTTGATGGCGGCGCAGGCAACGACAACCTGAACGGCGGCGCCGGTGATGACACCTATATCGCCAACCAAGGCGACATCATCACCGAAGCCGCGGGCGCGGCGGGCGGTACGGATATCGTGTTCACTGCGAGCAACACTTTCACGCTCGCGGCCAACGTCGAAAATCTGACGTTCACCGGCGTCGGCAACTTCAACGCTACCGGCAACGGCTCCAACAACGTCATCACGGCCGGCAACGGCACCAACGTGCTGAACGGTGGCGGCGGCTCGGATACTCTGATCGGCGGCACCGGTGTCGACGCGCTCAATGGCGGTGGCGACAACGATATCCTGATCGGCGGCCTCGGCAACGACGTGATGAACGGCGATGGCGGCAGCGACACCTTTGTGATGGGCGTTGGCTTCGGCAACGACACCATCAACGGTTTCGACGCCAACCCGAACCCGGATCAGGACTTCGTTGATCTGACCGCGCTCGGCATCAACGCCGGGAATTTCGCGGCCCGCGTGGTGATCCAAGATCTCGGCACAAACATGCTGGTGACGATCGACGGTGTGAACACCATCCTCTTCAACGGCGTCACCGGCGTCGGCGCCAACACGATCACCCAGCAGGACTTCATCCTGGCGCCGTGATCTGGAAGGCTTTTGCGCAGACGTAGTGCGCATTCTTTGGCCCACTGTCCCTCGACAGTGGGCCATTCTTTTTGCTGGCGCTGGAGCGGGGAATGCCCTTCACATCCGCGGCGGCGCTGCGCGAAGGTGCGCAGGGCGCATTTGGGGAGGCGGTATGAAGCGGGCGGTCGCGGCGGCGATTTGGTTGGCGTTGGCGCTTGGAGGGTGCCAGCAGGAGCAGGCTGCGCGAGGCGCGACGGCGGCGGGCGCGGGCGAAAATGCCTTCGCTGAGCTTGGCCAAGGCATCAACGATGTGTCCGTGACGCTTGTGTCGAGCGATGCGCCGACCCGGTGGGACGCCCTAAACGGCAAGCCGCGCGCGGTGTTCTTCGGCTTCACCCATTGCCCCATGATCTGCCCGGTGACGATCTGGGAACTGAGCCACGCGATGCAGCAATTAGGCGTGGCGCCTGACGCGATCGCGCTGGACTTCGTAACTGTTGACCCTGAGCGCGATACGCCGGCGCGGATGCGCGAATATCTCGCAAGCTTCGATGGCCCGGTCCGCGGCCTCTATGCCGAGGGCGAGACGCTTGCGGCGATCACCCAATCGTTCGACGTCGTGGCGCGCCGAACGCCCACCGATGATGGCGGCTACACTATAGATCACACCGCAACAGTGTTTCTGCTCGATAGCTCAGGACGTGTCGTGGACGGGATTGTGTACGGCTCGCCGCCAGAACTAATTCAGGAGCGGCTGCGAGCTCTCTTGGGGTTGCCGCCCCCGGCGCCGGCCGCGGGCTGAGCTCAGCGCCGTTGATGATCCGCGTGCGACGCGGATCGACACGCGGCGCTGGAAGCGATGGGCGAACCTGGCGCCGTGGATCGATGATCGCGGGCTCGGTGCGCGGTTCGGGAGCGCCGTCACCGATAATGCGTACGCGCCGCGGATCGCTGCGCGGCGCCAAGCGGCGCTCATTGCCGGCGCGAGGGTCGACCTCTAGGGACGACAAAGCCGCAAGTCTGCCCACCGAAGCGGCGAGTTCGCGCTGAGCGACCAGATAGTCGCGTTCGGCGCCCGCCAGATCTACACGTGCGCGCAGCAATTCCTCTTCCTGGTTCAGCACGTCGATGACAGAGCGGAGGCCCGCTTGCTGTTCGCGCTGCATGCCGCGTTGCGCCAGCTCTGCCGCCTCAACGCGGACCTGAAGCGCGTCGCGCGACGCACGAGAGGCGGCGACGCCCGACCAAGCAACGCTGACGCGTTCATGCACTTCGCGCTGCGTGTTGGTGAGGTCGAACTCTGCTGCGGCGCGATTGGCGCGTTGCTGGCGGGTGCGGGCTGAAATCGACCCACCGCTGAAGATCGGCAACGTGAAGCGCACGGAAACTGCGTCTTCGCCGGCTTCGCGGACGTTGCGTTGGTTGATGGTTTCGAAGAACGAATTGGTGGTGTCGATGGTCAGGCGCGGCCGACCCTGGGCGGCGGCGGCCGAGACGGCGGCGTCGGCGGATTCCGCTGCGCCAATAGCCGCGAGGATGCTCGGGCTGTTGTCCGCGGCCGTGTCGAGCGCGGTCTGCAAATCTCCTGGCAAGCCTTCGAGCAATGGTGTTTGGGCCAGCTCACCCGGCGCGATGCCGACGAGACGGCGATAGGCTTCCGTGGCTTGGACAACCTGTAGATCAGATTGCGCCAACCCGGCGCGCGCCTGTTCGACGCGCGCGCGCGCTTGAGCGAGGTCGGTCTGCGTCAGGAAGCCTTGGCGCACGTTGGCCTGCACGTAGCGCAATTGCTCCTCAAGGTTCGCCAAGGATTGCTCCTGAGCGGCCTTTCCTTCACGTGACGCAATGACGTCGCCATACGCGCGCGTTACATCGATTAACAGGCGCTGAGCAACGTCCTGGTATGACGCCAGTGCGGTCGCGATTTGAGCGCGCGCTTGTCGGGTCGATGCCATCACGCGGCCCGATCCAAACAGCAAAGTGGACGTGTTTAATGAGGCGATCCAGTATTCCGGTTGTTCGCGAATGCTGATGGCCGGTTGATTCTCCTCGCGTAGGATTTGCGTCGCCGTCGCCGATCCAGAAATCTGCGGCAGCGCTTCTGACCAGGCCAGCGGCAGCGCCTCGCGCACGGCCCGCACCTGCGCGCGTGACGAGGCGAGGGATGGGTTGGTTTCGAGCGCCATGCGCATCGCTTCCGGCAGCGTTTCTCCTGACGCGGGAAGCGCGAAGGTCAGCACAGCCATCATGACTGCACCAAACCTGGAGCCATACCGTTTCATTTTGATCCTCAATTCTGCCTGAAGGAGCGCCACAGCGATTGTGTGAGAGGCTCCAGCAAGTATTGGAGCGCTGTGCGCTTGCGCAGCGGGATAATGACTTCGACGGGCAGGCCGGGCTGCAAGGCCAGGGTCGCCACGCCGGCGCTGCGCGCCAGAAGGGCCATCTCGTCGGGGCCGACGCGCACGTCCGCCAGGAAGTAGGGCGCGCCCGTGCGGTTGTCCTCGAACCGGTCGGCCGAGATGCGCTCTACAGCGCCGTGCGCGAAGGGAATGCTGCGTCCCTCGAAGGCGCTGAAGCGCACGATCGTCGGCTGCCCTGGCGCGACGTTGTCAGCGTCGGTTGGGCTAACGCGAACTTCTAGAATCAAGCCTTGCTCGTCGGGCACGAGCTCAAGAATGCTGTCGCCGGGCCGCACGACGGCGCCGGCGTTAAACACGCTGAGGCCGACGATACGACCTGCGGCCGGTGCGCGGACGCGGGTCGATTCCAGCTGCAGCCGGGTCGCCTGAAGCTGCGGCAGCACCTCAGCCAGACGCGCATCGGTCATGCGGAGTTCTTCAGCGATTTGCCCGGCGCGATCGCGGCGCAGCGAGATCGACTGCAATTGCGTTTCCGACACGGACTCGCGCGATTGCTCGATCTGCCCAATCAGTGACGCGCGCCGCCCGATCAGTTCGACTTGCGCGCGCTCAACGGCACGCACCCGCGAGGTTGCGGCGAAGCCTTCGGCTTCCAGCGCTTGCAGGCTGGTCAATTCCTGCTCAACAAGCACCAATTGCCGGTCAACCGCTTCGATTTCCTGCTGGAAGCCATCCACGCGTGCGGTCGTGCCGCGCTGGCGCTGACCGAGCACAGACACAGATGCGTTGGTGGCGGCCAAGCTGGTTGCGAGTTCGCGTTGCTGGCGCTCAAACACGGCGTCCGCAAGCGAAAGATGCTCTTCCGGCAAGGTAGCCCACGCCGCCGGGCGCGCGAGCGTCGAGCGGCCGGCGCCTTCGGCAAGTAGGCGTTCGCGCGACGCTTGCAGCTCAATCGCTTGGCCCGTGAGCGCGTTCTCGCGCGCGACGATCTCGACGTCCGAGAGTTCAACCAACAACTGGCCGGCGGTCACGTGATCGCCTTCGCGCACCGCGACCGTCGACACCGTTCCACCGTCGCGATGTTGAACGACTTGACGGTTGCCTGAAACCTTTACCTCGCCGGTTGCGACGACGCCTGAGTCCAAGGGCGCGAATGCGGCCCAGAGGCCGAACACGCCGAAGAAGACGCCGATCACCAACAGGCCCGATTTGCCCTCGCGCCAAGCGTCATCGGCGCGGCGCGGCGCGGGTGCTTCTTGCAGGCTCATTGGTGCGCACCCTCGGGCTTGGCCGGTTGCTTGGTTGCGTTGTTGCGTTGTTGGAGCGCGGCGAGCACGTTGTCGCGCGGCCCATACTCGACGACCATGCCCTTGTTCAGCACCATGACCTTGTCGACGATGCCAAGCACCCCGGCGCGGTGAGCAATCACGAAACAGACTGCGCCGCGGGCGCGGCTTGATTGCAACGCCACGAGCAAAGCCGCTTCGCCATCGCTATCGAGGTGGGCGTTCGGCTCGTCGAGTACAATCAATGTCGGTGAATTGTAGAGTGCGCGGGCGAGTGCGATGCGTTGGGCTTGGCCTGGCGAAATGCCGCTGCCGTTCTGCCCGAGCATCGTCTCGTAGCCATTTGGCAGCGCGAGGATCAGGTCGTGCGCGCCAGCGAGTTGGGCGGCCTCCACGACCTTGGCGCCAACGTCCTCCATCGATTGTCCCTCTTCGCGCGCGAAGCAGGCGATGTTTTCAGCGACCGTACCGTCGAACAGATCCACGCGCTGGGGCAGGTAGCCGATGTAGCGAGACAACGCTTTGGAATCCCAATCGACAAAGCGTGCGCCGTCGATACGCACGGCGCCGGAGCGCGGGGTCGCCGCGTTCGCCAGCACACGCGCTAGAGTGGTTTTTCCCGCGCCCGATGGCCCGACGATGCCAATGATCTCGCCGGGCTGTGCGCTGAAGCTCACATTCGAGAGCGTGATCAATTGCGCGCCAGGCGGACCGGCGCTGACGGCCTCGAGTTGAATGCGGCCGGCGGGCGCCGGCAATGGCGTTCGCGGTTGGCGCGGTTCGGCGCCTTCGAACATCGTGCGCAGGGATTTGTACGCTGTGAAACCCATCGCGACTTGCCGCCAGCCGCCCACGATTTGCTCAACGGGTGCGAAAGCGCGTGCGGTGAGGATCGACGCGGCGATGATGGCGCCGGGTGAGATCTGGCGCTCAATCGCGAGCCAGGCGCCAAGCCCCAGCGCCGCCGATTGCAGGCCGAGGCGGACAACCTTGGTGAGCGCCGAGAAATCGGCGCCGACGAAGCCCGCGTCGGCTTGGCTGTCGGTCAACGTGTCCCGCAAGCGCAGGCGCCGCGACAGCACCGCATTTTCAGCACCCAGGGCGCGCAGCGATTCCGCCGATTGAAGGTCCGTGTCGTGGGCAATGTAAAATTGCGCTGTCTTGCCGCCGAGCGAGGACAGGGCTTTGCGCGATGCGCGTTCGTTCAGCATCGCGATAGTAAAGATGATCGCGGCGCCTGCGACCGCCATCACGCCAATCCAGAAGTGCAGCACAAAGCAGATAAAGATAAAGAGCGGCGTCCACGGCAGATCGAGTAGGCCAATCGTGGCGGGGCTCGAGATCGCTTGGCGCACCAAATCAAGTTCCCGCATGCCGGCCGGAGGGGCGCCCGACGGCGCGCGGCGGCGCGCCGCGAGCGCTTCCTCCATGATCGCGCGGCCAGCCAAACGTTCAACCCGCAACGACGCCCGCGCGAGCAGGCGCGCGCGCAGGGAATCCAACTGCGCCATGACAGCGAGCGCCGCGATCATGACAACGCTGATCAATACCAATGTGAGTGTGGCGCCCGTTGGCAGCACGCGGTCATACACCTGCAGCATGAAGAGCGACGGCGCCAAGTAGAGGATATTGATGCCGGCGCTGAACGCGATGATCAGCGCGATATGGCGCTTGATGCCGCGTCGGGCGGCGCCAATAACATCGGACGGCGCGACAGGCTCGGAGACGCCGTTCTCCTCATCGCCCCCAAAGGGAGGCCAACGCCAAAGCTTCTCACGCAGCCACTGCCCCGCGCGCGCGACGCTCCGGCCGGCATCGCGCACCGGCGCTGGAAGGCGCGGCCTCAAGCGATCGAGCAGCTTGGGCTCCGGTTGAGCTGCGGTGTCAGGCTCCGCGTCTTCCGCGGGTCGATCGCGGCGGTTCGCCGTCAACCAAGAAAAAAACTCGTTGGTGCTACCCATGCGCTACTCATAAGCGAGCGTGGGCCTTGCTTGGAGGCGTTGCAAACGGCTGGGGAAAATCAACCTAGTTTGGTGAGCGCCACCGCGACGGCCGCCCACACGATGGCGCAAAACGAGACAACCGCAACGACGCTCGCGAATTTTGGCCAGGAAAAATGCGCGACGCCGAGAGCGCCTTGGGTGGGCGCAAAGCGCGCCTGAATGAGACGGAGGTTAGGTCGAGATCTGGCCGCGCGCGTCATGAACGCCCCCCGGAGCGCGAGCTGCTCCATGACGACTACGTCGCCCACGGGAACTTATTCCGGCCGCGTTAACCACCTTGCGACGAGCGCAGTGTTTTCATTTAAAATTCCCCTAAAAAGGGAAATATCTGGGGGATGACCGCTATTCCGGGGTCCGCCGCCGCCAGCCAAGCTTATCTAGGCTGACCGCGGCGATCACCCCGTCCGTTCCGAGCACCTCAGCTTCGACCCGCCACAACGTAACGTCAAAATTGCCGTCGCCACGCGGGAACGCGGTGCTGCGGACAGTGGAGGAAAGGGGGGTGGCGCGCCACGAGAGCGTGCGGCCTTCGCCGAGCCGGATTTGCCCGTTCGGCGTGTCGCTAAAATTGAGGTCGCGCAGAACCGCCAGAGCGCTTCGCTCGGCCTGTAACGCCGCCACTTGATGGCGCTGCTGGATCAGATTGCGCTGAATCTGGATCTCGAGCCCCAGTATCGGAATTAAAGCGATGGCGACAATCGCGACGGCCGCCAGCGTCTCGATCAAGCTGAAGCCGCGTTCGCGGTGGCGTTCGATCATGCCCAGCCTCCGGCGCGCATGATCAGTGCTATGGCCGCGGCGCTTGCGAGGCCAATCCCAAGCGGAACCGCGGAGGTGCGGGGTTGGGTCGGTCGCGCAAAAAGGATCGCTGTGGCGATGGCGGCAATGGCGACGACAACAAGCGCCGTCTGCGCGCCCAAGAGCGCGCCGATCGCGGCGGCGAGTTTCACGTCGCCTAAACCCAGGCCATGGGCGCCTCGCAACATCTTGTACGCTTCGCGCACGAGCAGCAGCAATCCGCCAGCTATCGCCGCCCCGAGAAGCGGACTTTGCCAGTCGCCGGGTAACAAGAACGCCAACGCCGCGAGCGTGAGCGTGAGGCGGTCAGGGATCAAGAAGTGGCGGCGATCGGTTTCAACGATCAGCGCGCACATGAGCACGCACGCCGCTGTAAGCGCCGCGGTGTTCGCATCAGCGCCAAAAGCCGAAAGCAAAGACGCAACGGCGACACTCAAGCCAAGCGCAACCGGCAAGCCCAGCCGCAGCCGCACGGCCAATTCGTCACGTGCCGCCAGGCCCGCGATCAGCACTGCCGCAACGCTCGCGATGAGAACAAGAACGCTCGGCATGCGCTAGCCGATCGATTCATAGATGCTCGCCAGGGCCGACACGAGGCTGAGGACGATGACGCCGATCGCGCTGGCGACGAGCGCGATGGCGATTGGCTCCACCAACAGGGTGAGACGTTTCAATGCGTCGCGAAAATCCTCTTCGTTGCGGTCGGCCACGGCGCGGAACATCTCGCCCAACGCGCCGGAGCGTTGGCCGGCGCGGATCATGCTGGCGTCAACCGGGGTCAGCAATCCGGACTTCGAAAACGTTTCATCGACGCGCTTGCCGCCACGCAATGCCTGGATCGCCGCTGCGGACTCAGTCGGCGCTTGATGCAAGGACGCCGCCGCCAAGGCCGACGCGTCGAGAACGCTTACGCCGGAATCAAGCGTGATTGCCATGATCCGCGCCCAGTTGGCGCGGCGGCGCGCTTCAAGCAATTGTTTCAAGCCCGGAATCGCGCGCGCCATATCCCCGGCCGCGCGCGCGCCGCTTTCCGTAGTGAAGGCGCCAGCTACGGCAGCGATCAACGCGGCAAACCCCAGCATCACAAGTAAAGCATTGTCGCGGAAGAATTCGCCAGCGCCGATGACGAACGCCGAGAGGCCGGTGAGTTCGGCGCGCGCGTTGCGCAGCATGTCTCCGAAACGCGGCACGACCGCATAGAACAAGAAGCCGATGCTTACCGCGCCGGCCACGACCAAGAAGGCCGGGTAAGCAAGTGCATTCTGAATGTCGCGCTTGCTGCGTTCTTCGTATGAAAGCTGCCGCACCGCCTCTTCAAGCACGATCGCCAGTTTGCCGCTCGATTCACCCGCACGCATCAACGCGTAGACGTAAGCAGGATAGAACGGTGCGGCGATTTCGAATGCGCGCGCCAACCGCTGGCCTTGGCGAAGTTGTCCAGCGGCGGCGCGCAAATGCGCGGCGATCGGGCGGTCCTTCATCGCCGAAGCGATGGTGTCGAGCGCTTCGAGGAGTTCGACGCCCGCGCGGGCCATCACGCCGAGTTGACGCAGCACCTGAATGCGGTCGTCGGCCTTGATGGCGCTGGTGCGCTGTGTCTCTGCGGCCTCGCTGACCTCGATGACGACCTTGTTCTCACCCCGAAGGCGTCGCAACGCTTCGGCGCGATTGGGCGCGGAGACGACATTGGTGGTCGTTCGCCCGCCCGCGTCGAGCGCGCGATAGGTGAAGCGCCGTTCGTTCACGAGGAAACGACCCTGAAGGCTTCGGAAAAGGTTGTCTCGCCGGCGCGGGCTTTGCGCATCGCGCTTTCGAATAAGGTACGAAAGCCATGCCGCCGGGCGTGCTGAATCAAGTCCGGCTCGCTTTCGCGCTGGCGAATGGCTTCCTGCAATTCGCTGTCTACCTTTGTAACCTCGAAGACGCCGAAGCGGCCGCGATAGCCGGATCTTGCGCAAGCGGGACAGCCGTTGGCGTCGCGCCAGGCGGGCGCGCCCTCGGTAAGCACGCTGGGCGCCATGGTGTGCAGCCGCGCATCGAACGAGGCGGCGGGCGCGGGTGTCGAGCACGTCTCGCAAACCTGACGCAGCAGGCGCTGGCCCACGACGACGCGAAGCACTTCCGCGAGTAGAAATTCTTCCACTTCCAAGTCGAGCAAACGTGAGATCGCGGCGAGTGCGGAATTGGTGTGGACTGTGGAGATCACGAGGTGACCGGTAAGCGCAGCGCGCACTGCCGTCTTGGCGGTTTCGCTGTCGCGAATTTCGCCGACGAAGATGATGTCGGGGTCTTGCCGCAAGATCGAGCGTAGGCCAGCGGCAAAGTCGAGCCCAATTTCCGGACGCACCTTCATTTGCAGTGCGCCCGGCGCATCGATTTCCACTGGGTCTTCGATCGTGACGATTTTGCGGTTTCCGTCGTTCAAATGATTGATCAGCCGATAGACGGTTGTCGTCTTGCCGGAGCCGGTGGGACCGGACACGAGGATGAGTCCGTTCGGACGCTGGATCGCCTCAAGCAGAATGTCGCGCTGATCGGCATCGAGACCGAGTTCGTCGAGCTCCGGAATTTGCGCAGCGCCGCCCAACAAGCGTACCACGATGGATTCACCCCACGTCGTCGGCAGCGTCGAGACGCGTACGTCGAGATCCTTTCCGGAAACGCGGATGCGTTGGCGCCCGTCCTGCGGCATACGCCGTTCTGCGATGTCCATCCCGGACAGAAGTTTCACGCGCGAGGAAATGGCGTCGAAGGCGCCGCGGGCGGCGGTGCGCCATTGCGTCAGTACGCCATCAATGCGCAGTCGAACGATCACCTTATCTTCGAACGGCTCGAAATGAACGTCGCTGGCGCGCTGGGCCATGGCCTCTGTGAAGACCGCGTTGACAAAATCGATAACCGGCGCTTCCTCCGCCAGTTCCATCAGCCGCGATGGATCAAGTGCGCCGTCGCCGCCCAGCTGCGATTCAGCGCCAAGATCGAGCAGGAGCGGTTCAAGCGTCAGCGAGCTTGCGATGTGCAGGCGCTTTTCGGCGCTTGTCCATTGTTCGAGCGCGTCGTGCAATTCCGCGTCGTCGATACGACGGGCGGCGACGCACAGCGCCTCGTCGTCAAACCAGATCACAGCTTCGCGTTCGATCAGCCAGGATAGCGGCGCCCCGAGGCGCTGCGCTGCGTCGATGACGGCAGCCGCCGATGGCAACGCCGAACGCTCAAGGATCGGCGTGTTGAAATGCTGGGCGGACGCGGCAAGTAATTCATCTTCGGAGATCGCGCCCATCCGCACCAAGGTCGGCCCGACGGGCGCGCCCGTCTGGGTGGTCACGCGAACGGCCTCGGCCAGATCGGCAATCGAGACGAGATTGCGCTCGATGAGAATGTCTTCGAGGCGGCGCATAGTTGGTTCCATGGATATCCGCGCCGAGGCTAGACTTGGATTGCGTGCGCTCCAAGCGGTGGCAAGCCGCGCGCGAAGATTCTAGCGCCCGTGGGGAAATGCATCGGAAACGCTGCGCGAAGGGCGAGCGCGATGCCGAACGCTCGGCTACACTGGTAAGGCTTGGCGCGGGGAAAACATGGCAGCGCGCATTAACTTTAAACGTCGACGGCGCGATGGCCGCGCAGGCGAGTTGGGCTACAGCCTGCTCGAAGTGCTGATCGTGCTGGCGATCATCGCATTGGTGGCGGCGTTGGTTGGCCCGCGCCTGATCGCACAGCTGGATAGGTCCAAGGTCACGGCCGCGCGCGTCCAGATCACGGCGCTGATGTCGTCGATGGAAACGATGCGGATCGATCTTGGCCGCTACCCCACAGAAAGCGAGGGTCTCGACCTGCTCGTGCGCGCGCCGAACGGTGAGAGCGACGGCGTTTGGGCGGGGCCCTACCTGGACGCAGGTGTTCCGGAAGATCCATGGGGGCGGCCGTATGTGTATGAGCCGCCCGCGAATTTGAATGCGCGGCCGCGTATCGCGAGCTTGGGCGCCGATGGCGAACCCGGCGGGGAAGATATCGCCGCCGACATTTCGGTCGGCGATCCGCCATGACGAAGCACGCGCGCACGGGCGAACAGGGCCTGAGCGTGCTGGAGGCTCTGATCGTCACGGCGATCACGGCGATGCTGATTGTGCTCCTTTTGCCGCTGGCGCCGCGCGGCATGCGGCGCGACTACGCGGTGGCCGAAACGGCGATCGCCACTGGCGCCGCGATGCGTGCGGAACGAGCATTTCATGCGGTTTTAAGCGGATTCGCATTGCCTCCCGGTCCGCGCGAGCCTGGCCAGGTCGAGGCCGTCATACGCGGCAATCGTATCGGCTTGGCCGGCCAATTCCTCGCAATCCAGGAAAGCCCCTGCGCCCGCGCGGGCGTAGAGGGCGCAGCGCGCGTGTTCGTACGGCGCGACGGCGCCGGCGGCGCGCTCGTTTGCGAGGGACCGCACGGCGCGGCTGATTTGCTGCGCTGGGCGGAGGGGCGCGCATCGTTTTCCTACAGCGCCGATGCTGTGAACTGGACGCAGACCTGGCCGGTAGGGCGTGCCCAAGGCGCACCCGACGCGCAGTCCGTGCTGGTAAGGTTCACGCTCGCCTCGCGCGCGACCGGCGATAGCGAATGGATCGGCCGCGCGGGCGCGACTGAACCCGTCGATCTTGGCGCGGCGCCTGCGGAATCGCCTGCCAATGCTCCCGCGAGCGCGCCATGAGGCGAGGGGCCGAGCAGGGTTATGTGATGCTGGTCGCGGCGGTGACGATCGCGGCCTTGGCGCTTGCCGTGATGGTGGCCGCACGCGCCCAAACCGATTTGGGGCCCGCTTTAAGGCGGCTGAGCGACGAAGTACGTCTGGAGGCGGCGGCGCAAACCGCGGAAGCGCGCGTGGCGTTTCTGTTGACGACCGAACCCGTTGGACTGGCGGCGATCGAAGTCGGCGGCGATCGCAATCTCGCGCAGGATGCGGCTGCTGCGGAGACGCGGCGCGGCATCGATACGGGCGCGGTCATCCGGGTGCGTCTCGATGGGCTAGGCTACGGCGTCCAACTAGGCCAAGCCCAGGCGCTGGTCTCGATCCAGGACGAGGCCGGTTTGCTCAATCTTAACGCCGCCGATGAAACCGCGACCCGCGCGCTACTGGCGTATGCCGGCGCTGCGCGCGTTGCGCCGTTGGCGGCGGCCTTGGTCGACTATATCGATGCCGATGACCTACAGCGTGCGTCTGGCGCCGAAGCGGACGATTATGCGCGCGCCGGTCTTGCCGGGCCAGCGAACGCGCCACTGCGAACGCGGACAACCGCGCTTGAGGTTCTCGGCTGGCGCGCTGAGCTTTCAGGCGCGTCACGCGGCCCGTTCTTCAACTGGACCAGTGCGCAACCCGCGACCCAAGCACTTAACGTCAATACAGCGCCAGCCGAAGTTTTGCGCGCGAGGCTCAATCTTGACGCGCGAACAACGCGGACGTTGATCGCCCATCGCGAGCGTACGCCATTTCTCTCACTGGACGAAATCGAGGGCTTCGCGGGGGCGCAAACCCGCGCCGACGCCGCGCCGATCGGCATCGCGCCGGGAACGCGTTTCAGGATTACAACAAGGCTAATTAACGCGCGTGGGGGCGCGCAAAGCATCCATGAAAGCCAATTGGTTGTCGCCAATGGCGAGAGTTCGCAGCCCGTGTATTGGAGACAAGGGGCGGTGCGCCGCGAAGATCGCGGCGCCGTTTCGCGCGGCATGATGAATGGCATTGAGTTTCTTCCAAACGGCAGAGCCAACTTTCCTTCGTGAAGACGGAAGCTTGGTGAACGCGGCGGGAGATCCCGTTGCGCCGGCTGATGTGAAGACACTGGCCTTGAGCCGCGCGTTCTGCCGTTTTCACAATTTCCGCGCGCCACCGGGCGCGACCGCTTCGCAGATCGCACGCGCTGCGCGTTTGGCGGGGGAGGCGCAGGCGCCGTTCGCCGACACTGGCCGGCTGATCCTTCGCGCCAGCGGCGGCGCTGCTATCTGGTTGTGGGACAAAACGAAGATCGCGGAGATCTTCGGAACACGCGCCGTTGAAGCAGCGCCAGAGAGCGTGTTTGCGGCGGCGGGCGAGGGGTGGCGCGTAACCGAGGTGCTTGACGGGTACGAGGCGCAATATTGGCGAGACAGCGCGCTTCGCGCGTCCACCTGGCGACGCCAACACTTCACCGACGACCAATGGCGCCTGTTCGTCAGCAGCGTTGACGATGCAATTGCGCCAGCGCCGGCGAGCCCGCCAATCGCGGAAAAGCCTTTGTTTGATGGTGCTAGCGCGTGGCGGCGTCAGCAGATCAAGCCACCCTTGACCTGGGCGGACGCCGAGCGCGGCGCGGCCACCGCGGCGTTCTGCGCGGCCGGTGTGGCTGCGTTCTTCCTTGGTCAGGCGCTACGCTTGGAATCCGAAGCGCAAGCGGCGACGCGTCAGGCGGCCGAGATCGCAGAGGCGCTCAGCGCCGACCCGCGCGCACGGCGTGCGGAATCGCAACTCACGCTCATTTCGCGCTACCGCAACGAGATTGAGACGCCGGACGTCTTGGGCGCGGCGTCGGATGCGTTCGACGTACTTAACAGATTTGGCCTGTCGCCGGACGATTGGGGCGTCGACGAGGCCGGCCTTCGGATCACGGTGCTGAATGCGGATGGCGCGCCGGTGCGCGACATTGTCGCCGCCCTCGAGGCGACGGATTCGCTCAACGATGTCGAGCCGATCTTTCGCGGACGCGGCCAGGGGCTTGAGTTCAACGCCGCGCTCACGGCGCCCCGTCCATGAAGGCCCAGATCGACGCCCTTATCGCGCGCTGGGGTGCGCTGAGCGCACGGGAACGCGCTGGCGCGGCGGTTCTGCTTGCGCTGTTCATGGTGGGCGCCGCTTCAGGCGCCGCCGACTGGATGTTCAACGCGCAAGAAAAGGCACGCCAGGCGCGCGAAGCGCAGGTGCGCATCGAAGCCGTGTCTGGCCTCCAACAGGATGAAGCTTGGCGTGGGCGCGTCGCCGAAGCCGCAGGGCGGGTCTGGGCCTGGTCGGTGGTTGAGCCTACCGAGAGCATTGCGCGCGCGCGGGCCATGGCTGAGCTCGAAGCATTGGTTCAGGGCGCCGGTGTGAGTGACGCCAGCGTGACAGCCGTCGAGGCGGAGGAAGGCGCGGAGGGAGCGCCGCTCGGCCCGCTCGATTTCGTGATCGAGGGCGATTTTGATTGGGCGGCAGTGAGCGCGCTTTTGACGAATTTCGAGCAAAGCCCTCTCAGCGTGTCCACCACTGCAATGGACGTACGCGGCAGCGCCGACGGAGCGCCACGCTTCAGCATGACCGTGCGCCTTTCCTTCGTGGATGAGGATTTCGGCGCATGAACCTCGCGCCCTACATCGTCGCTGGCGTTCTGACGCTTGGGTTTGGCGCAGGGTGGGTGAGCGCGCGCGTTCAAGGCGTTGACCAAGGCGCGACCGCAATGGCTTCACTCGACAATCTGCATCATGGCGGCGCCCTTGCCGCCAACGTGGTTAACAGATGGCAAACGCTTGGCGTCGTCGCAGAACCGGTCGTTGACGAAGCGAGTGGCGCTCCGGCGCCGCCACCGCCCCCTGACATCGCCGTGCTGTTCCGCCGCGATCTAACAGCGATCGAGACCACCCCTGACGGCGGGCGGTTCGTTTGGGTGGTTGATGTGATGGAGCCAAGGCTGCGCCGGAAAATCGCGCGTGGTCAGGTCTATCGCGATGGCTGGCGGGTGAACGCGATCAGCGACCAAACGATTGAGCTGCGCAGGCGGCGCGAGCGCCGCGAAATCGCGGTGTTTAGCGCGCCCAACATGGTTAGCGAGCCGTAAATGCACGCGCCGTCATCCCTACGAAAATTGCATGAACTCGACACGGGGAGGGCGCCATGGAAGCGTTCGCACCCCGATGCGGTGAGCTTGTGACCCAGTCTAGCGCACGATTCCCCTTACGGTTGACGGCGGCTCTCGCGGCAGCACTTGCTGTGCAAGGTTGCGCCGCTTTTCCCCGATTGCAGGCGGCGCCGCAGCGTTGGCTCTTGTCCGCGCGGAGCGATGCGGCAGATGCGCGAAACACGCCGCGTGGCGGCGCCGTTGAGGTGCTGCAGAACGCCCCGGCGACAACGCAGACGCCGATCCCGTCAGCAGGCGCGAGCGACGAGCAGATCGCCGCGCTGATCGCCGACCGCGAAATCGAAGCGACGCTGCCACCGCAACCGCTGCCGCAATTCATCGACACCGTGTTCGGCCAGCTGCTGCAAGTGCCTTATGTGACGGGACCTGGCGTATCGCAGCGCGAGGACATTGTCGCGGTGCGCGGGCCGAACGCCATGTCGGGCCGGCAATTTTTCGCGCTTGTCCAGATGACGCTCGAACAATACGGCCTCGCCGTCCAGATCGATCGCGGTGCTGTGCGCATCATCGCCGACGATGTGCTCAGTGGGCGCTCGCCAGTGTTCATTCGCACGCGAACCTTGCCGGATACGCCGGCCTATTCGCGTCCGGTGGTGCAATTCTTCGCGGTGTCATCGCTCGACGTGCGCTCGCTCGTTGAGTTGATGGACCAGGTTTACCCAAATCGCGGCGCCGTGCGCTTCAGCGTGCGGGAAGACACGAATACGCTGCTGATCAGCGGCTCGGCGCGGGAAGTTGCGTCAGCGGCGGCTGTGATCTCCGAACTTGACCGCCCACGCTTCGCGGCGGGTGAAATCGCGCGCGTCCAGCCGACCTATATGTCCGTGGACGAGCTTTCGGACGCGCTCTCGCGCACGCTGACAGCGGAGGGCTACGTTGTCACTGGCGTGCGCGCCCCTGACGGCGCAGGGGCGATTACGCTCTTGTCGATCGCGCAGGCCAACCAGATGCTGGTGTTCGCAAATGATCCAGCTTTGTTCGCGCGCGCGCTTTATTGGATCCAGCAATTGGACCAGGCGTCCGCTCTCGGTGATCGCGACGGCGTCTTCATTTATGACGTGCGCAACACCAGCGCCGAAGAATTGGGGCAGCTGATCGCACAAGTCAGCCCCGGAGAGGCGCAGGGCGGCGGGGCCGTGAACAATCCCCCAGAGGTCGCTGTGCGTCGTGTCGATGGCCAGCGTATCGGTCAACGCTTCGACCCAAACCAAGCCGGCGCGGCGACGACACTAGGCGCATTCACCATTGATCCCGCTGGCAACCGCATCCTTTTCCGCGGCTCGCCGAGTGAGTTCGCACACGCGCGCAGTCTGCTTGAGCAGCTCGATACGCCGCCGCTGCAGGTGATGGTCGAGCTCACAGTGGCGGAGGTGACGCTCACCGACGAGACGCGCTTCGGCATTGAGTGGTTTTTGCAATCGTCGTCGAACGACGGGACGTTGAACTTAGACACACGCGGCGGTTCGACCCGCCAGCAAGGCGGGCTCGGCGCGACGGCGACGCACATCTTTTCGCGCGGAACGGTGCAGGCAGCACTCAACGCCTTCGCATCGAACCAGAACCTCAACATTCTCTCGACGCCGCGCTTGGTGGCGCGTTCTGGCAGCTCGGCGGAAATCCTGATCGGCACCGACGTGCCGATCATCACGTCGCAACGTGCCGCCGATACGCAGGCCGGCGGCGACACCGACATCCTGCAGACGGTGCAGTATCGCCAGACCGGCGTGATCTTGAACGTGCGGCCGATTGTTTACGGCGACCGCATCGACATCGAGCTCTACCAGGAAGTGTCGAGCCAAGAACCGAACGACAATTCCAGCATCGCGAGTCCTTTGATCCTCAATCGCAGCGTCAGCACACAGCTCTCGCTGCAAGAGGGCATGACGGCTGTCATTGGCGGCATGATGCAGGACAGCTACTCGCGCAATCAGCGTGGCGTCCCCGCTTTGAAGGACATCCCGTTCCTCGGCTCGGCCTTCCGCAGCGATACCGTCGATGGGTCCAAGGTCGAACTGGTGATCCTGGTGACGCCCTACATCATCCGCGACGCCGATGAGATGGCGGATCTCGCGGACCTTTACTCACGCTCCGTGAACCGCCAGCTCAGTCGACGCGGACCGCAAGTTTATACGTTGTACCCGTGGCGCCCGCCTTTTTCGGCGCCGGTGAACCATCGCGCGCGTCCGCGCGCGGACGCGGAATTGGAAAACGGTGTGGCTTCGGCGGTTGAGGTTGACGCCGCGCCGACGGAGTCTCCGCCCGCCGAGCAGGCGCCTGAGCCCCAGCAACTCGCGCCGTCGGGCGAGCCCGTCACCTAGTCCGAAATCAGGCCCCAGCCGAAAATGGGATCGCGGCCTGGTCGGCCGAGATCGACAGCGCTTGCGCGCAAGGCATCGATGGCCGCGCGAGCGTGCGATGCGGACGGGCGCGCGTGTCGCGCCGCTAAACGCGCCGCCACATAAGGCGCTGCAAACGAGGTTCCTGAAACGCGGACCATGTTCGGCCCAAGCGGCACTTCAACATCCACGCCAGGTGCGGCGAAGGCGATGTAGTCGCCGCGATTGGCGCGGCGGTAGGCGTGGTTGGTGTTGTCAACGGCAGTTACGGCGACCGCGCCATCAAGTGCGGCGGGAAAGCTCGGCGCGCCAAGCGGCCCGCTGTTGCCCGCGGCGGCCACGATAATGTGTCCGCGTTGCGTCGCGCGGCGAACGATGTCGGTCAGCAGGGGATTGTCCGGTCCTTCGATTGAAATGTTCACAACCGGCACGCCGCTTACGATCATCCAATCGATGGCCGCGACAATCGCGTCCGCCGAGGCAGCGAGATCGCCGTCCGACGCCACGCCAAACACGTCGGCGATTTGCACACGCACGCCGGAAGCGGCCGCGATGGCGGCGACCACGGACCCGTGTTCGCGCGGCGCGTAGGCAGAATTGCCAAATGCACGTGTGGCGACCACTGAGCCTCTGCGTAGGAAGGTCGTGTCAGCGCCGGTATCGATGATGCCCAACACGCCACGCGATGCGCTTTGATTGCGCCGTGCCGATGGTGACGATGCGACCAAGGATGACGCTTGCGCGCTGCGGAAAATCGTGTTGCGCGAAACGATTGCGTTGGGCGCGAGCGCGCGTATCGCGGCGACGGCATCGTCGACGCTCATGCCCGTTGGCGTCAGTAGCCGGGCCACCACGCGTCCATCGGCGGACATCCGGCGTTCGGAGATGATGGCGAAGCCGCGCGCGGCCACGAGTGCGACGTCCCGCGGCGTGGCGAGTAGCAAGGCTTCGTCGCGAACAAACTCGAAGCCATCTTCGTCTCGGTCGATGTAGAGCGGATGCTCAAGATGCGATTCAGTGTCGTGGCGAAGCTCTAACGCCGCATGGTCGGCCGTGGCTTCGCCATGCGAGCCAGACCCAGAACCGCTGTTTTCGCCTGCGTCCGCGCCACCGCTTTCGCCTCCGCTGGAGCCTGAGTCGGAGCCGGAATTGTCTTCCCCGTATTCGTGATCGTCGCCGGACCCCGACCCCGATCCTGAATTGTCCTCGTAGTCGTCATCGTCCGAGCCGCCGGACGGCGCTTCGTAATCGTCGTCACCGGAGCCCGAGCCAGAATTGTCATGATCATCGTCCCGGTCATCACCAGAGCCAGGCCCGGAATTGTCGTCACGATCTTGCTCGTAATCGCTGCCTGAGCCCGATCCTGAATTGTCGCGATCGTCGTCTCGGTCCTCGTCGCGGTCGTCTCCCGAGCCGGGGCCGGAATTGTCGCGGTCGTCGTCGCGATCATCATCACGTCCCGAACCAGAACCGGATGAATCGGCGTCGTCATCGTCTTCGTCGTAGTCACGCGTTCCTTCGCTGCCGTGACCAGGCGCGGCAGCGCTCGCGAGCGGCCAAACGCTCGCCAGCAGCAGAAACGGAATACAACGCAGAAGTGTGTTCAAAGGCTTCTGGCCTCAACAGGGGATTTACCTTAGCGTTTACTCACAGGCGTGGGAATATTTTCGCCTGTCAGCCGTATTTGAAGCAGCGCGATGTCTGAGCCCACCGCCGCGTTCAGGAAAGAATTGGTAGCTCTGCTGCCCCGATTGCGCCGCTTCGCGGCTGCACTCGTCGGGTCACGCGATGGCGCCGAGGATTTGCTGCAAACGGCGATCGAAAAGGCAATGCGCAATGCGGGGACGTTCGAGACGGGGAGGCGGCTAGACTCTTGGGTCTATAAAATCATGCAGAACACATGGCTCGACAGCCGCCGCGCGGAAGCGAAGCGGTTGACGGGTGAGGGCGAAACCCTCGATCCGCCGTACGAAGACGGCCGTAACATCATCGAAGCGCGCGACGATCTGCGTCAGGCCAGCACGGCGTTTGCACGGCTGCCCGGAGATCAACGCGCGGTGCTGACCTTGGTGGTGCTTGATGGGCTCTCTTACAAAGAGGCAGCGGAAGCTCTGAATGTGCCAATCGGCACCGTCATGAGCCGGCTTGGACGCGCGCGTGCGTCCATCGCCGCGAGTCTTCGCCAAGGAGCGCGTTTGGATTCGGTTTGGGAACGTCGAAATGGTGAATGACGAGGTCCTAGGGGCATACCTCGATGGTGAGTTGGACGCCGAAGGACGCGCGCGCGTTGAGCGCGCGGTGGCGAAAAATGCTGGCGTAGCGCTGCGTTTGAAGCATTTGCAACAAGCGGACGCTGTGTTGCGCGAAGCAATGGCTGCGCCGGCCGGCGTTCAGGATCGTGATTTGACGCGGCGCATTCAGAGCGACGGGCCAGCGTCCGCGCAGCGTTGGCGGTCCGTTGCACGCGCCTGGGCGCCGCTGGCGGCGGCGTGCCTGCTGGGCGTTCTCGGCGGGCGCCTCGCAGCGCCGCCCTCGACCGACGGCCAAGGCCTTGCATCTTTGCGGGTGGATGCGGCGTTAGCGCGCGCGCTCGACTCCACGCCGAGCGGTCAAACCGCTTCCGTGCTCGGCGGCGAGGCGGAAATGGCTTTATCTTTCAGGACTGAAGCTGGCGTCGCCTGTCGGCAATTCAGGCTCACGTCCGCGCACGGAGTCTCCGACGCAGTGGCGTGCCGTGACGACGACGCTTGGCTGGTGCGTGCACAAGTCGCCGCCCCGCCGGTCGAGGGGCGGTTTCGCACCGCCGGCGCCGGCGCCGGAGAGGCGATCGATATCGTGATCGATGGCATGGGCGCGGTGATGGTTCTCGACGAGATCGAGGAAGCCCAAGCGATCAGGAATTCCTGGCGCTAATTTTCTGGGCGCCGTGTTGCCTCTTCACGCAACGCCAATGCGCGCAGCGATTGGGTCGCCATTTATTTTCCCCATTTCGGGGAAATCGATATGGAGAGGCGAATTTTAATCCCTAACATTTGATCCATGAGTCAGGCGGTGCGGGCGGGCGGCCCGCTGTCATGTCTCAAGGGGGGGCGCGGAAGCGCCCATTTGGCACATGAAAGTAGCGTTGAACACGCTGAAAGCGGCCGTCGCAGGTTTGACGGTCGCGTTTGCCGGAATATCCGGCGCATCTGCGCAAACAACCGGGTTCGATATCCCCACCGGCGGGCGGGCCAGCCCGACTTTTGGCGCTCAACCGTTCACGCAGAAGCTCGCTTTCTTCGAAGAGTTCGGCACGCAAGCGATGCCGACCACACAGACATGCGCGAATTGCATGCCGCTGCCGGCCGCCGCCTCGTGTATCGGCAGCGCCAACGGCACAGCGCTTGACGCCTTTTTGCGCCAACGCTTGTTCCCTATGCCCACGCGCGAGTCCGATGGCGCGGGCCCCAATGGCTGGGCCACGTTGATCGGTGGTTGCGTCCGCCCATTGGCCACGTCGAGCCGGGAGGGCCGACCGCCAGGTGAGTGGTTTGCCCACCAACGCTGGCAAGAATTCTATCCGAGTGTGTACGTTCAAACCGCGCAAGCCCCGGCGCGCGTGAACAACGGCATGCGCGACAGTTTCCAGCGCCACACCTACAGCGTCGGCGAATTCCGCCGGAACGCCGGCCTTTACTGGAACAACGGCACGACGCGGAACACGCAAGTCCGCTTCCACCCCAACATGCCGATCCAAGGGCCTTCGGCGGTTTGGACGTTCGACGGCACGTTGCCGCCGAAATTGTTGATGGCGCGCTACGGCGAGCCGGTGCTGTTCCGCCACTGGAACGCATTGCCGATCAATCCCGCCGCGAACGGCGGCTTCGGCGCCAACACCATCACCACACACAACCACAACGGCCACAACGCCGCCGAAAGCGATGGCTTCGGCGCCTCATTCTTCTTCCCCGGCCAATATTACGACTATCACTGGCCGATGGTTCTGGCGGGCCACGACACCGTGAACACCGGCGCCACCGACAACCGCGCTGGAGCGCCGGACGGCGCAGGCGGCATTCGCCGCATCCGCGGCGACTGGCGTGAAACCATGAGCACGCAATGGTTCCATGACCATATGCTCGATCACACCGCCCAGAACGTCTACAAAGGCAATGCGGCGATGCTGAACATCTACAGCGCGATCGATCGTGGCCGCGAAGGCCTGCGCTGCAACTATCAGAACGCCAGCAATCCGAATCTCTGCCTGCCGTCCGGTACGGCGCTCGATTGGGGCAACCGCGATTACGACGTCAATTTGATGATCGCCGACAAGGCGTGGAATCAGCAGGGCCAACTCTGGTTCAACATCTTCGACCGTGATGGCTTCTTGGGCGACCAAGTGCTCGTGAACTGGCAATGGCGCCCGTACATGGAAGTGCGCGCGCGCCGCTATCGGTTCCGCATGTTGAACGGCGCTGTCGCGCGCTACTTCCAAACGGCTGTGGTCACTGAAAGCGGCCAGCCGGTGCCAGTCTACATGGTCGCCAACGACGGCAACATCATGGAGCACGCGGTGTTGTTCGCGGACGGCATCCTGCCGGTGCAAGCAATCGCCGAGCGCTACGACATCGTCATCGACTTCAGCCAGTTTGCGCCGGGCACCAAGATTCGCTTCGTGAATATTCTGGAGCACGATGACGGCCGCGGTCCGAAAGATGTGATCCCGCTGCAGAACGTACTCAGCGGCGCATATCGCGGCGATCCAGCGGTGGGCGCCTACTTCGAAATGCGCGTCGCCGCCTACACCGGCGTCGATCGTTCCATGAACCCGGCTGACTATGTCCAAGGCCGCCGCCAAATGGTGCCGCTGCCAGCAGTAACGCAGGCTGAGATCAACAACGCGCGGCGGCGCGAATTCCGCTTCGGCCGCGATGACGGCACCGATGATGCGCCGTGGACCATCCAAACCGACGGCGGCATTGGCCTCGGGGCCGATCTCCGCCGTGTCAACGCGGCCGTTACCGCGGGTCAGTGGGAGATCTGGACGTTGCGCAGCGGCGGCGGCTGGTCCCACCCGGTCCACATCCACTTCGAAGAGGGGCGTATCCTCTCGCGTGACGGCGAACCTGTTCCCGCGCACGAGCGTCTCGCACGGAAAGACGTCTATCGCATCGGCGGAGGTCCCGGCGAAACGGACGAAATGGAAGTGCTGATCCGCTTCCGTGAGTTCCTCGGCACCTACATGGAGCACTGCCACAACACGGTGCACGAGGATCACTCAATGCTGCTGCGCTGGGATGTACGTAACCCAGGCTCCGCGATCGCCATCCCGACGCCGATCAACACCTGGGAAGGCGTGTACTACGAAGATTCGTGGGATCTGCCGGGGGCGTCGTTGGTCGCGGGCGGCAGCGGTTCGACCGGCAATTGATCGGTAGAAACGTGCTCCGCGCTCTCGCTCTCTGCTGTTTTGCTCTAGTGTGCGGGATCCTGTTTTGGGTCCCGCCATCTGGCGCTCAGCAAACCTCATGGCGCGACGGCTATTTTCCGAATGCCGCTTTGACCGACCACAACGGGCGCACGGTTCGTTTTTACGATGATCTGTTGCGCGGCAAGGTCGTCGCGATCAGCTTTGTTTTCACCAACTGCACCGACGTTTGCCCGCTCGACATCGCGCAGATGCGGCGCGTCCAGGAAATCCTGGGCGATCGCGTCGGCCGCGACATCCATTTCTATTCGATCTCCATCAACCCAGAACGCGACACGCCCGTTCAACTGCGGCGTACGATGCAGACCTACGGCGTGGGGCCAGGGTGGACGTTTCTTACTGGGTCGGTCGCTGACATCGATGAGCTGCAACGCCGTTTCGGCCTCAACCCGGCTGAGCGTGACAATTTGGGCAACCACGAAGCCAGCATCATCATGGGCAATGAGGCCACGGGTCAGTGGATCAAACGCTCCTCGTTTGAGAGCCCGCACAACCTCGCCAACATCCTGGGGTCGACGCTGAACAATTACGCGCAGCGCGGCGATCCGACGGCGCGACGGCAAAGCTACGCCGTGGCCGGCCAAGTGACCGACACCTCACGCGGGGCCTACCTCTATCGCACGCGATGCCAGGCTTGCCACACGATCGGCGGTGGCGATCGCCTCGGCCCTGATTTGCGCGGCGTCGCCGGCACGCGGAACGAGGCTTGGCTGCATCGTTGGATTCGCGAGCCCGACGTGATGATTGCCGAGCGCGATCCGTTGGCCGTGAGCCTGTTGGCGCGCTACCGCAATCTGCCGATGCCCAATCTGGGGCTCGGTGAAAATGAGGTGCGCGAGATCGTCGGTTACCTGCGCCAACAGGACGCCACGCACCAGCATCGCGGCGCTCCGGCGGCGCGCTAAAAAGGCGTGTCGCCTTGAACGGCGCTCGTCGGTCGGCATGGTCTGAGCGGGGCTGACCAAATATGACCTTAACCAAAATTCTAGCGACGTTCACGCTGGCGTGCGCGGCAAACGCATGCGGGCCCGATCCGAGTGCAGCCAATCGCGACATAGCGCGCGGCGTCATCGAGCGGTCTGAGATCGGTGGCGCTTTTGTCGACGCCAGCACGCCTGAGGCGGCGCGTCTTCGGCACCGTGAGAGCGGGTTGGTGTGCGCCATTCCCGCGAGCGGCGCGTTTCAAGTTGAGACATTTCCACCCAGCGCGGCCAATGAAGGCGCCTCGTGCATGCGCGCTACTGGGCAGGTGGTGACAACCCTGATGGCCATGAAGTTCGGCCATGACGTCGCTCTGGACCAGGCGTTTGGAGAGAGTGTCATAACCAGCGCGCGCCTCGAAGGCGCCACGCCCTGGACTGGCGCTGAGAGTGCGGCGGACGCCGCGCATGGCGATGCGGACCGTATTGTTCGCTTGCGCGGACGCGCGGGGCCCGATGAGGTCTATTTTCGCGTGGCGATGACGCAGGCGGGCGATTGGTTCATTCAGCAGATCGTGTTCGCGCCGATCGAGAGTGCGGAAGCCGCTGAACAATCAGCAGGGGAGGATTGGCGCATCGTGATGTCGCAGGTACAGCGTTAAGACACAATTTTAACACGTATTTACTGCGACAGAGGCCCGGATGGCGCCAAAAACGCATGGAATGATAGTCGCCAGTCAGGACGAGACGCTCAATATGCCGCGCAAGACGTATTCACCAAGCCAGGTCGTGAAGAACCTGCGCCGCGCCGAAGCGTTGATGGCCGCCGGCGCGAGCCTTAACGAAGCCGCGAAGGCGCTCGGCGTCACTCACGGCACCCTGATGGAGTGGCGCGAAAAGTTTGACGTTCTCGCCACAGCTGGCATCCAGCGTATCAAGCAACTTGAGGCCGAGAACGCCCGCCTGCGCCGCGCGATAGCCGAGCTCGACGAGCAATTGTCGGAGCAGGTTCAGAGCGTCGCCGCCAAGCCGAAGAAGCGCACCGGCAAAACCACACGCTAAGCAGACGAAGCGGGTCGCCCCGAAAGCGTACCAGCGTGCGGTTGCACGCGTGACGCGGCACGGTGCGTTTCTGTTTCGGGGGACCCAATGCGGCGAATTCTCGTTGCCGCCATCGCGGCCGCGGCGAGTGTGTTGAGCGCACACGCGCACGCCGAGACGCGCGTGACGGTGACGACGGGGTTTGACGTCTCCTCCGGCGATTATGGCCAGCCGATGGACACCGAGGTTGTGGCCGTGCCGTTCACCGTTCGCTTCACGAACGAGGAATGGTCAGCGCGCGCCAGCATATCCCATCTGGAAATCACGGGGCCGGCGGGCGTCGTGTCGAGTGACGAAGAGGGTGGCGAAGGTGATGGCGGCGCGACCGGCGGCAACGTGGGCGCGCCGATCATGCGCGCCGGCACGGAAACGGGCTTTGGAGACCTCTCGCTTTCCGTGACGCGTTCGTTCCGGCGCCTCGGCGGATCGCGTGCCTATTTCGACGCGACGGCACGCGTGCGGTTGCCGACCGGCGACGAAGAAAAAGGCTTGGGCGTCGGCGCCACGGATTATTCCTTGGGTGGTGAGTTGGGTGTCTCCGCGCGCGAGGGCGGCAGTTATGTCGCCGTGACGCGCCGCTTCTTGGGCGATCACGCGCACCTCCAGCGCCGAGACGGCTGGCAGGTCAATCTCGGCGCGTGGCGCCATATCAGTCGGAAAGCCACGGTTGGGACTAGCTTCTATTGGCGTCAAGCCTCCCTTGAGCATCTCCAAAACCCGGCCGAAATCGGCGTCAATGCATCTTACCGGCTCACCCGCACGGTGCGCGTCTCAGCGCACGTCTCAGCAGGCATCACGGATGCAAGTCCCAACCTCAGCAGCGGTATGCGTATCAGCTGGCGCTCGCCGGCCCCGCGGCGTGACTAACGGCGCGAAGCTTGCTTCCTTTGGGCGGGTTAACGCGCTGCGCTCATGAAGCTCCTTGTTGTCGAAGATGATGTGAAAGCGGCCAACGCGTTAGCCAAAGGGCTGCGCGAGGAAGGCTTTGTCGTCGATGTCGCCGCCGATGGCGACACGGGTTTGGTTGAAGCGCTGCATGGCGGGGCCGACCTTGTCATCCTGGACGTCGCTTTGCCCGGCGCCGACGGCTGGTCCGTGCTGAAGGCTTTACGCGCGGCGGGCAATCAAACACCTGTTCTGATGCTCACTGCGCGCGACGCGCTCGACGACAAGGTGAAGGGACTCACGCTCGGCGCCGATGACTACATTGTGAAGCCTTACGCCTTCACCGAACTGGTCGCGCGGGCGCGCGCCGTGCTGCGACGTAAGGGCCCGATCGCCGAAGGGCCGCTTGCCCACGCCGATTTGATTCACGACCCCCTTCGTGGCCACACGCGGCGCGGCGAAACACGCATCGACCTCACGCAACGTGAGTCGCAGCTGCTGGAGCTGCTGCTGCGTCACAAGGACGAGGTGCTCTCACGCTCTTACATCGCTGAGCGCGTCTGGGAGGTGGCGTTCGAGGGCGACAGCAATGTCGTGGACACCAGCATCTGGCGTCTGCGAGCCAAAATCGACGATCCGTTTGAGCGCAAACTGATCCATACTGTGCGCGGTCGCGGTTATGTTCTCCGCTAACGCGATCAACGCTGAGCGCGGGCAGGCGCATGCGCGCTTCTTTCGCCGCCGCTTGGATGTCGTCTACTTCGCGTTGGCGATCTTTGATATCCTGACCATCTCAGCGGCGTTGATGCTCGATCACATCGTGACGACGGCGTTCGAACGCAGCGTGCACTTAAGCCAGGAATGGTCCGAGCACTTGGATGGTTTGCTCGATCTTCAACGGCTGGCCCAACAGGTCGATGCGCCAGGCAATGACGTGTTTTATAGTCACGACGTTGCCGAGGAACGGGCGCGGCGCGACGCGGCTCAAGCCGAGTTCACGGCGCGGTGGCGCGAGCTGGTGGCGGACGTCGAGGCCGAGCCAGACGAGGAATACGCCGCTCTGCTCCTGATGCTCCGCCAAGCGGATGCATCGATGCAGGGGATGGTGCGCGATTCCGAGGTGATTTTCGAAGAGATGGAAGCCGGCGACGTCGTCGCCGCTGGACGCGGCATGGCGATCATGGATCGCTCGTTCGGCCGGCTCATCGCCGACGTGGAAGAGGCGATCGCGTGGGTTGAGCAAATTCAGATGGGAAAGATCGCCGATCAGCTTGAGATGGCGCGCGGCGCGCGCCGCATGGAGCTGTTGATTGCAGGCGCAATCTTTTTCATCATCATCGCGGTGGTCGTGTACGGGGTCTATGTCGGGCGCGTCACGCGCGAGAACGACGACAAGATAGCGCGCTCCGTGAGCGACCTGGAGCAGGCGCGTCAGCGCCTTGCGCGCTACGCCGACAACGTATCGCATGAATTGCGTGGACCGGTCAGCAAGATGCGTGTCGGGATGGAGGTGCTGCTCGCACAAGATCGCAGCACGGCGGAGTACCAAGAGGGGGTCGCCTCCAGCCTGGAGGAATGTGAGCGGCTTTCAAGCATCATCGACGGCCTGTTGTTTCTCGCGCGTGCAGAGAACACTCAAGCGGGCGCGGGATTGCAGCGCGTCGCGATCGACGTCCCTGAAAAGCTCGCGCGAATTGCGGATTTCTTCGGCGCCGCCGCCGAGCGCGCCGGAGTTGCGATCGGCATCGATGCGGCGCCGGTGACGTTGAATGCCGATCGTATCCTATTGCAACGCGCGATTACCAACCTCGTCTCAAATGCGTTGTCGCACACGCGCGCGGGCGGGCGCATCGGTCTTAGCGCGAGGCAAACGGAAACGAGCGTCGAGATCGGCGTCAGCGATAATGGAGAGGGTATTCCGGACTCCGAGCAAGCTTTCATCTTTGACCGGTTTCGGTCGAGTGCTGTGAAGCCAAAGTCAGATGGCGCTGGCCTTGGCCTGGGGCTTCCGATCACGAAGGCCATCGTTGAACTGCATGGCGGCTCGCTCATGCTGACGAGCGCGGCCGGCTCGGGCACGCACGTCGTCATGACCTTTCCGCGCGCATAAGTTCACAAGGCTGTGAGATTGCCGTGATCTGCCCGTGAGCGTTACGCCACCGTCCAGTGAACTGCGTTGAATTATACTTATCTCCTGTTTGGCGAACTTCTATTGAAGCGCCCTGGTGGGAGACAGAACGTGCCGAAATCCTGGAAGCGCCACTCCGCCGATGAGATCGTCGCAAAGCTCGAACGAGCGGGCGAGCTGATGGAGCGCGGCGCATCTGTCAGCGAAGCGTCCGCGAACGTTGGCATTACAGACGCCACTTATTTTCGCTGGCGCAAGCAGTATGCGGGGCTGCGCTCGAGCCAGCTGAAGTACATCAAGGAGCTTGAGGTCGAGGTCGCGCGACTGCGCAAAGCCATTCACGAATACGAAGGCGTCGCCGCCTAGCAAGAAATCCACCGTTTGATCGAAGGACGCGTCCGCGCAAGCGGGCGCGTTTTTTGTTTTTGGTGCGCGCTTTGCGCGTTGTGCGTCGCATTTCGATCACGCAATGCTTTGTCTATTCCGTGCGCGTGACAACCTGTCGCAGCGCGCTCAATTCATGTCGCGTACTGCGCGAGCGATCGCGCGCGCCGCTCATTGACCGCGCGAAATGGAACGAGCGGGTGTAGCCGAAAGGCCTTCCAAACGCATCTGCCGCGCCTAAGGACGCTCTCACAACAGCGCGCTCACGTTTGCGCATTCACGCATCTATGGCGCGCGGCCGAATTGGGAGCGACCAGCGGAAAATCGCGCAATTTAGCGCGTAATGCGCGAGTTTCATTCAGCGCAACATTTGATGCGCGCAGTGCGCTCAAGCATCGTGAAGCCTTGGGGAGGGCGTCAACGCAAAGCGCAATGTGCGCACGCGTGAAAGCCCGCACATCAAAGCTCAAGGGTTCTCACAATGGTTGCGCTTGTCCGTCACGATCTCGAATTCATCCTCGCGCAGATCAAACTCTCGGAGCAGCACGCAACCACAGAAGGCGTAAACGGCGTGCCCATCGCCGGCACGCCTCTCTCGCAACTGATTGTCGACCCGCATCTCCCCTTCGGCCTGCGTACGGTTGACGGTACCTACAACAACATCCTGCCGGGCCGGGAAGGCTATGGCGCGGCTGACAACGTGATGCCGCGTTTGCTGGAGCCCGTTTTCCAGGGCGCGGATGCGCTTCCGTTTGATCCCGATGGCCCGGGCCCGCTGACGGCCGGATCACCAACCTCCTACGCGCAGACCAATGGGCTGGTTTTCGACAGCGACCCGCGTCTCATTTCAAATCTGATCAGCGACCAAACAATCAACAATCCGGCCGCGGTCGCCGCTGGCGGCGGCGCCGGCAATCTCGTGTTCGATATCGACGGCGAGACCATCATCATCGAGAACGTGTCGCCCGACGAAGGCATGACCGCGCCGTTCAATTCGTGGATGACGCTGTTCGGCCAATTCTTCGATCACGGCCTCGATCTTGTCTCGAAAGGGCAGTCGGGCACGGTTTTCATTCCACTGGCGCCGGATGATCCGCTGTATGTTCCCGGCAGCAACTCGAACTTTATGGTGCTGACGCGCGCCACCAATCAGCCGGGCGCCGACGGCATCATCGGCACAGCCGATGACGTGCGCGAGCACACCAACACCACGACATCGTGGATCGACCAGAACCAGACCTACACGTCGCACGCATCGCATCAGGTGTTTCTGCGTGAGTATGTGCTCGATGCGAACGGCCGACCGGCGGCGACGGGCCATTTGCTGGAGGGCGCGACGGGCGGGCCGGCGAATTGGGGCGAAGTCAAAGCGCAAGCGCGTACGATGCTCGGCATCAATCTGACCGACGCGGACGTCACAAATGTGCCGCTGCTGGCCACTGACGAGTACGGCCGCTTCTTGCGTGGCCCAAACGGCTACGCGCAAGTTGTCATCCGCGTGAACAACGGCGCCGATGGCATCGCTGGGACCGCCGACGACGTGACAACCTTGGTCGAGGGCAATCCGAACGCGCCCATCAGCCTCGCCAACGCCGTGCGCACCGGCCATGCCTTCCTGGACGATATCGCCCACAACGCCGCACCCGGCACGTTCGACCACGACAACAATCCGGGAACGCCGGCGATCGCGAAAGTGGCTGACGCGGACTCCGACACCAGCACCGCCGCGCAGCTGCAGCCCGCTGGCACATACGACAACGAATTGCTGGATGCGCACTTCGTCACCGGCGATGGCCGTGGCAACGAGAATATCGGCCTGACCGCCGTCCATCACATCTTCCACTCCGAGCACAACCGCCTCGTCGAGCACACCAAGGATGTTGTGCTTGAGGCCAACGATCTGGCGTTCCTGAACGAATGGCTGGCCGTGGACGTCGCCGCGTTGCCCGCGACGCAAGCGCAGATTGACGCTTTGGTGTGGGATGGCGAGCGGCTTTTCCAAGCCGCGCGCTTCACCAACGAGATGCAGTACCAGCACCTTGTGTTCGAGGAATTCGCTCGCAAAATTCAACCTGCCGTCGATCTCTTCGTGTTCAATTCGATCACCGACATCGATCCTTCGATCGTCGCCGAATTCGCCCACGTGGTATATCGTTTCGGTCACTCGATGCTCACCGAAGAGGTCGCGCGCATCAACGCCGACGGCACGAGCGACAACATCGACCTTATCGGCGCCTTCCTGAACCCGGTTGAATTCGCCGGCGCCGACGCTGATGTGATGGCCGGCTCCATCATTCGCGGCATGAGCCGTCAGGCCGGCAATGAGATCGACGAATTCGTCACTGACGCGCTGCGCAACAATCTCGTCGGTCTGCCGCTTGACTTGGGGGCGCTGAACATCGCGCGGGGTCGTGACACGGGCGTCCCATCTCTCAATGCCGCACGGCGTGAATTCTATGAGGCGTCTGGGTTTAGCCAATGGCTGAAGCCGTACACGAGTTGGATCGACTTCGCGCAGGGGATCAAGAACCCTGCCTCCGTCATCAACTTCATTGCCGCCTATGGCCAACACGAATCCGTGCTCAGCGCCGTCACCGCCGCCGATAAGCGCGCTGCGGCGACGCTGTTGGTGCTCGGCGGCGCCGGCGCACCGACCGATCGCGTCGCGTTCTTGTCGAGCACCGGCGCCTGGGCGAGCCAGGAAACCGGCTTCAACCTGATCGATTTCTGGATCGGTGGTCTGGCCGAAAAGATCACGCCGTTCGGCGGCATGCTGGGCTCGACGTTCAACTTTGTGTTCGAAGCGCAGATGGAAAATCTGCAGAACAATGATCGCTTCTACTATCTGACGCGGACGCAGGGTCTGAACCTGCTGAACGAATTGGAGGCCAATTCGTTTGCGTCCCTGGTGAAGCTCAACACAGATCTCGGCAATGGCGGCCCGCACCTGCCGGGAGAGCTGTTCGCGGCTGTGGACTACATCCTTGAAATGGATACCCAACACCAATTGATTGCGGATCCTGTTCACGACGATCCGATCCTTGAGGCGTTGTTCCCGAAAGTGGATCGCCGCGATATCGATGGAGATGGCGATGCCGATGTCCTCGAGTTCTTCGGCGGTGAGCACGTCGTCCTGGGTGGCACAGAAGAGGACGACACACTGATCGCCGATGAAGGCGACGACACACTCTGGGGTGATGGCGGCAACGATTATCTCGACGGCGGCGCCGGTGTGAACCACCTGCACGGCGGCGACGGCAACGACTTCATCTTCGACGGCGACGACATCAGCTTTTTCCACGGCGAGGCGGGCGATGACGTCATCTCGGCCGGCGGCGGTGTTGGCGAACTGATTTTCGCCGGCGCAGGCGAAGACATCGTCTTCACGGGCGCCGATGGTAAAGAGGTGTTCGGCGGACTCGGTGACGATTTCATTCTCGGCGGACCGGGCGGTGATTTCCTGCTCGGTAACGAAGGCGATGACTGGATCGAAGGTGGTGACGGCTTCGACACGATCGCCGGTGATAATTCCGAGCTCTTCTTCAATTCCACCATCATCGGCCACGACGTGATGTTCTCGGGGCCGAACGAGCAGGATTTCGACGCCGAGTCCGGTGACGACATCATGGTTCAGGGCGAGAGCGTCATTCGCAACGAAGGCATGTTTGGATTCGACTGGGTCACCCACAAGGGCTCCACTCTGTCGGCGGATATCGATCTGCAGCGTCCGATCTTTACGACCGACCAACAGGACATTCTGCGCAATCGATACGATCAAGTGGAAGCCGCGTCGGGCTGGAACCTGAACGATATCATCCGAGGTGATAACCGTACGGGAAGCGATCTCGATCCAGGCGATACGCCCGGGCAAAACGAGACAACCTTGTTCATGCATGAACTGACCCAAGCGGGCATCGACCGCATCGCCGGTCTGCGCGTGCTGGGCAATTGGGCCGTCAGCGGCAACCCGGACGAGATCGTCTACACGGGCGGCAATATCTTGATCGGCGGCGGCGGTAGCGATCTGATCGAAGGCCGTGGTGGCGACGACGTTATTGACGGGGACGCGTGGCTGAACGTGCGCCTCCTGGTGACCCCGCGGGCAGGGCAGACGTGGAACGCTTACAGCGTAGACAGCCTCACCGAGATTGGCGCGCGTATCACCTCTGGTGAAGTCACGGCCGCACAGCTCACGATTGTCCGTGAAATCGTCTACCGCGCCGATGCCGGCAACAACAATGACGTCGCGATCTTTAGCGGGCTTCGCACCGATTACACCATCACGCTCGACGCGGATGGCGCGGTGCGCATGGTCGACAATCGCGGCATCGATAGCTCCGCCGTCGGCGACCGCGTTCGCAACATCGAATTCTTCCGCTTCTCCGACGGCGCCGGCGGCACGATCGACATCGCGCGAGCGAGTCTGATCAACTTTGCTCCGACCGGCGCTCCGGTGATCACCGGAACAGTGTTGCGCGAGGGCGCGGCCTTGGTCGCGAGCATCGGCACCCTCGCGGACGGAAACGGCATTGTCGGGCCGATCTTCTGGATCTGGGAAGCTTCGTTCGACAACGGTGTGACTTGGTTGTTTGCCGGAACCGGCGATACGTTCGTGCCGGCGCAGAGCGAAGTCGGTGCGATCCTGCGTGTCAGCGCGAGCTACGCTGATGGCGGCGGCTTCGGGGAGTTCGTATCGTCCGCGTCGACGGGGATCATCGGCGATTTGTTCAACGGCACCGGTGCGGCGAACACCTTTAATGGCGCCGCGGGTGACGACATTGCGTTCGGCAACGGCGGCAACGACGTGTTGAACGGCAACGCCGGCAACGATTCACTCGACGGCGGCGCTGGTAACGACACCATCAATGGCGGCGCTGGAGCCGACACGATCAACGGCGGGGCCGGAAACGATACGATTAACGGTGGCGCCGGCAACGACATCATCACCTTTAACTTTGG
The DNA here is from genome assembly GCA_000974665.1 of alpha proteobacterium U9-1i. Classification (NCBI taxonomy): domain Bacteria; kingdom Pseudomonadati; phylum Pseudomonadota; class Alphaproteobacteria; species alpha proteobacterium U9-1i. The sequence goes on from BBSY01000002.1 coordinate 1,577,788, forward strand.
CGATGGCGTGGACGGCGTGAACGGCGGCGCGGACACGGATACGCTCAATATCATCGGTACGGCCGCGGCGAACGTTCTGGATGTGCTCTTCAACGGAACGTCGATCACGTCGGTGGAAGGCGGCGCGGTGTCCAACGTCGAGATCATCAATGTCGATCTGGCGGGCGGTGCTGATACGTTGAGCTATGCCGGCTCGGCCGCCGCGGTGAGCGTCAATTTGGTGACGGGTGTGGCGTCGGGCTTTGCCTCAATTGCCGGCGTCGAGAATGTTACAGGCGGCAACGGTGCGGACACATTGATTGCCGGCGGCGGTGCGCAAACGCTCACTGGCGGCGCTGGTGACGATGTCCTCGATGGTGGTGCGGGCAACGATACCTTGGTCGGCGGCGGCGGGAACGACACGTACTACGTCACCGGTAGCGACACGGTCACCGAAACCGCCAACAACGGCACGGATACGGTGTTCACGACCAACAACACCTATGCTTTGCCGAACAACGTCGAGAATCTGATTTTCACTGGCACGGGCGCTTTCAACGGCACTGGCAACGGCGTTGACAACGTCATCACCGGCGGCGCCGGCGCGGATGTGCTCGATGGTGGCGGCGGTGACGATACGTTGAACGGCGGCAACGGCGCCGACACGCTGCTGGGTGGCGCGGGCAACGATCGCCTTGTCGGTGGTGCGGGCAACGATAATCTCAACGGAGGCGCCGGTAATGACGTCTTCGTGCTCACGCCGGGCTTCGGCGCCGACATCGTCACTGGCTTCGACGCAAATCCGGGCGGCGGCGGGCAGGATTTGATCGACGTCAGCGCGCTCGGCATCAACGCTGCAAGCTTCGCGGCGCGCGTGGCGATTGTCGATCTCGGCGCCGACATTCTCATCACGGTAGACGGCGGTGCAACGATCCGCCTCAATGGTGTCGCCGGGAACGGCCTCAATACCGTTGACGTGAACGACTTTATCCTGGCGCCGTAAGCGCCAACCGCAACAGAGCAAGGGCCCGCCACCTGAAAGGGTGGCGGGCCATTCGCCTTGGCGTGCTAGCCAGCTTGCTTCTGAGGCTGCGTTGCGGGCGCCGCGCGTGGCGCAGCCGGTAGGCGCGCAAAGCGCATGGCCGTCGCGGCCAGCATGTCGCGATCCGCCGGCTTCACTATGTGTTCGGCCGCTCCGAGTGAAAGCGCATGTGCGCGATCTTCGTTCACGGACAACACGATTACGGGAATGTCTTGAGTCTTCGGGTCGCTCTTGAGCGACTGAAGAACACGCCAGCCCGAGCGATCCGGCAAGAAAATGTCCAGCAGCACCAGCGCCGGCTTCTTCATGCGTGTGAGCGACAGGCCAGCTTCGCCGCCGCCGACGCCTTGCACCGCAAAGCCGGCGCGGGTGAGCGCGCGCGCCGAGAGCTCGCGCGCATCCGGCTCGTCTTCGATCACGATCACCAGCGGCGCACCTTCGGCGCCTTGAACATCGTCGATCTCAGCCGCTGCGCCGAGTGTCGCCGAGGCGTCGGTGAAATTGGCGGGCAGGCGAAGCGTAAAGGTCGAGCCTGCGCCATTCTTGCTGCGCACACTGACGTCGCCGCCAAGCAATTGCGCCAGCCGACGCGTGATCGTGAGGCCAAGTCCCGTGCCGCCATAACGTTGCGTGATCGAGGGATCGGCCTGAACGAACGGTTGGAACAAGCGCGCAAGCTGTTCGCTCGACATACCGATGCCGGTGTCGCGGACGGTGAAGAACATTTGGTCGACGCCATCCTGCTCGCGGCGCTCATAGCTCAACGCAATTTCGCCGCCCTTGGTGAACTTGCAAGCATTGGAGAGGAAATTGAGCAGACACTGACGCACTTTCATCGCGTCGGTATTGGCGAGCCCCTCGGGACGGGGGCCGGCGATCAGCAACACATTGTTGTTGGCTTCGGCCGCCGGACGCATCGTATCGACAAGCTCATCGATAAGTTCACGCGGGCAGAACTCACCGGCCATCACGTCCATGCGGCCAGCTTCGATCTTCGAGAGATCGAGAATTTCGTTGAGAAGGCTTAGCAGGTGCTTCGCTGCGCCTAGAATACGGTTGAGGTCTTGAACCGCCGAGGCGTTGCCCTCGTCTTCGGCATCCTCTTGCAGGATTTCCGCATAACCGATCACGGCGTTCAGCGGTGTCCGAAGCTCGTGGCTCATGTTCGCGAGGAATTGCGACTTGGCCAGATTGGCCGCATCGGATTCATGGCTCTTGCGCAAGACGTCTTCAATGGCATTCGCGATTGCAGCGCGGCGCTCGCGGATCATGTTGACGCGCGCCTTAAAGTCTGACGCTGGAGTGGGCTCCTCGAAAACCGCGAGCGCCGGTTGCTTCAGTTCGTTGGCAAGTAGACGCAGTGTGCGCGCTTGCGCCGCCAGGCCGAGGTCCAATTCTTCAATCTGGCCAGCCGGGCTGAGCGACGGCGCCTCAGCCACCACACGGCGCGTGACGCACGTCAAGCGCGCCGGCGCGCCGTCCGGCGTGGTGCGCACGACGCCTTGGTGACAGACGCGCGCATTGGAGCCGGTAACCGCGTGTTGGAGAGCAATGCGTCGCATCGCGCCGACGGGTGGCGCGAACGCAGCCTCCACAAGCGCGCGATCCTCGGCTGTCGCGAAGCACGCGCCTTGGGTGATGTCGTCGTAAGATACGGCGCGTCCAAGCACCGCCGCGAGCTTTTCGCCGCCGGCAAGCGTGCCGCGTGCGAAGTCGATCTCCCAAGCTGCAACGTCGTCGTCGCTGAACATGATGTCCAATTGGCGCACAAACGCGTCATTCTGCGCAACGGCATGCGAGGCGAGGCTGACCTGATGCAGCGTCGAAGCAAATGTGAATAGAGCGAGTGCGGCGCAGGCAAGGCCGGCTACAGGCGCGCCAGCGAACAGCCCATCCGCGACAAATGCTACTAGAACGACGCCAAACGGCGCCGCCGCGACCAAAGCTTGCCGACGTCCGTTCTTCGCGTTGAGTCCCGCCTGGACAAGCAACGCAGCGAGGAGGGCGGTTGCGAGTGGCGCCGCAAGCTCGGCGCGCGCGAACCAGATAAGCGCCGGCGCTGTTGCGAGCGCTGCCGAGTCCGCGATCTCGAGCGCCAGCCGCGCGGCATCTGTTCGTGGTTTAGCGGAGATCTGTTTGAACAAACCCTTCCGCGTCTCATCGACGAGAAGTACGAGCCCGAGCCAAATCGCCGCAAGCGCCAATCCAGCGCCAGCTGCGATCGCCGCGGCGATCATGCTTAACAGATAGTAGCGCGCACGCGGCCCGGAGAAGACCTCGGCCGCAACACGTTCGACATTCTGTCGGTTGATGAAACCTTGCACTGGCTTCCTCGATGGGTAATTTCGCGTAAGCTTACTGGGCGTTTGTAAAGCAAGTGTGTGGCGCTCACGCATGCGTGAGCCAAACAACGTGGGATGCGTGATGAATTTTCGATCGGACAACACTGCATCTGCCGCACCGGAAATGCTCGCGGCGTTAGCGCGCGTTAACGAGCGGCCCGCTGCACCCTACGGCGAAGACGAGTGGTCGCGCGCGCTAGACGTTAAGATGAGTGAAGTATTTGAACGCGAAGTGCGTGTGTTCACCGTGGCCAGCGGCACTGCCGCCAACTCCATCGCGCTCGCTAGCGTTACGCCTCCATGGGGTGCTGTTCTGTGTCACCGCGAAGCGCACATCGAGTGCGATGAATGCGGTGCGCCCGAATTCTACTCCGGCGGCGCAAAGCTCGTGCTGCTTGATGGCGCAGGAACAAAATTCGATGCGAAGGCCTTGCGCGAGGGCATTGCGCGACATGCGCGTGGCGTGCACTCGGTGGTTCCCGCTGCTGTGTCGGTATCGCAAGCCACCGAACGCGGCGCGATTTATACGCCGCAGGAATTGACCGCGCTAAGTGAGGTCGCGCGCGACGCGAAGCTCACCTTCCATATGGACGGCGCACGCTTCGCCAACGCCGTCGCCGCGCTTAATTGCGCACCGGGGGACATCAGCTGGCGCGCTGGTGTGGATCTTTTGTCTTTTGGCGCGACCAAAAACGGCGCCTTGGCGGCGGAATCGATCATCGTGTTCGATCCCGCGCACGCGGAGGAGATTGCGCGCCGTCGCAAGCGTGGCGGACATCTGCTCTGCAAGGGGCGCTACGCCGCCGCCCAGTTCCTCGCATATCTGGAAAACGACTTGTGGCTGAAGCATGCCGCGCGCGCCAACGCACTGGCGAAGCGCCTGGCCGAGGCTGCCGCAGGGCATTTGGTCGGGCAGGTGGAAACCAATCAAGTGTTCATCAAGCCGGGCGCTGCGGCGCTCGCAAAGCTTCGCGCGGCCGGCGCGGACTTTTACGATTGGGGCGTTGATGGATCCGGCGAAGCCCGGCTTGTGGTGTCGTGGAACCAGAGTGAAGCGGATGTCGACGCAATGTGCGACTTGCTTTCGGCGTTAGGTTAGCTGACGCGAGCGACGAGGGGCGCTGGTTCTGTCGCCGCTTCAGCCAAGGGCGGTGATTCAATGCGCGTTCGCGCGGAAACGCCGTGTGTTGTCTTGGCCCAATGATGCGGTCTGACAATCAAGGCAAAGAGGGCGGCGTAAGCCGCGATTGACGCGAGCGGCCAGTAAAAGGGCATCGTTGGCGCGGCGCGTGTATGGCTAAAATCGCCGGTCGCTGCAGTTGCGCTCAGCGCGGAGAATACAGCAACGCAATAGCCGGTGAGCGCGAGCACAAAATCCGCCGCTGTCAGCAGTTCGTAGGGCGAGAGCGCCGCGATGAGCACGATGAAGGCCAATGGGCCGTGTGCGAACGCCGCCGCGAGGCCGCATCCCAGCACCAATTGCATCGCCAGAAACGACCAGACGCCCATTTCTTGCGCTGTGCGAAACGGGTTGCGCATCAGCACCAACCACGTTTGCAAATGTCCCTTGATCCAGCGCGTTCTCTGCGCGCGCCAGGCATTGAACGTAACTGGCGCTTCTTCAAAGGTGGGCGGCGCGATTACACCAGCGCGGAGCCGTGCGCGCGCCAGCCTGTAACCCAGATCCGCATCTTCGGTAACGTTGTGGGCGTCCCATCCGCCAACGGCGCGCAGCGTGTTTGTACGGAAATGATTGCTGGTGCCACCCAGCGGCAAAGGCAGCTGGAAATGCGCCAGGAGCGGGAGCATCTGCCGGAACTGGATTGCGTATTCGGCGGCGAACTGCCGGGAGATCCAAGTCTCCGCGGCGTTGTCGATCACCAACGGCGCCTGAACACACGCAAGATTCGCGTCGTCTTCGAACGCGGCGAGCGCCGCGCGCAATTGTTGCGGGTGAGAATTGTCCTCGGCGTCGTAGACTACAAGATACTCGCCGCGCGCACGTTCGAGTCCGACGTTTAACGCTTTAGGCTTGGTGCGCGGCAAGGACGCGGGGATCGTGACAATTTCAATGGCGGGCGAACGCACGATTGCGAGCGCCATCGTGAGCGTATCGACGTCGTCCGCTTCGATAAGAAGTTTGATGTCCAGCGCGTGCTTCGGATAATCGATGCGCTCAAGCGCAGCGACAAGATCGCCGACCACCGCGGCTTCGCGGTAGAGCGGACACAAGATGGTGTAGGTCGGCCAGTGCACTGGCTCCGCGAGGCGCGACAAGAGAGGCGTGAGTTGCGCAGCTGCAAAGAGACGCCACAGGATCGCGGCCGCGAACAATCCGAACGCCAGCGCGTACAAAACGCGCAGCGTTGCTGTTGCGTCGGCGGCAAACGCGGACCACAGGCCGTAGCCGATCACGCCGAGCACTAGAATTTGCGTGACGTGAAGGACGCGTTTGGCCGAGCGAGCCGGATACGCCCGATGGAAACCAAGCGCGGCACGGGCCAGAACGTCCGGCTCGACGTTCACTGACGCCGGCCGCAAATCATCGAAACGTGGCGCTTGCCCGTCCAACCCCATGACTAAACAGGAGATTGAGTGGAGCTCGCTTCACAACCGAATACAGGTTGTGTAATACAACCCAGGGGGGAGTTAGAGAAACGCGGCCCTGGCCGCCGCTTGGGCGGCGCGGCCGCCGTGTGCGTCATAGGCTGAGGCAACGTCGCGCGCCGCCGATAACGTATGCGCTTCGAACGCGTCGCGAGCTGGGGCGTTCTCCGCTTCCGCCAGCAGCGCGCGCGCACGGTCTCCGTACAAGTTAGCGTCAAGTTCGATCAGCGCGATCGCGTATTGCACCATGATCATCGCGTCGTCGGGTGCGAGATCTCGCGCGCGTTCAAATTCAGCGAGGCCCGTCGTTAGGCGCGCGCCATAGAGACGCGCGCCAGTGCGGCCGCCGCGTCGCAGCACTTCGAGGTGCCAGCCGCCCATCAGCGCGTGCGCCCAGGCGTTGTTTGGTTCAAGCGCGATAGCTTGTTCGATCAGCCGCCTCCCGCGCGGCGCATAGTTGCGCGACACCGCTTCGGTGAGACCCGCCCGGCGACCGCGCACGCCGAGCACCAGCGCCCATTGCAGGCGCGCTTCGACGGAGTTGGTATCGAGCTGCAAGGCTTCGCGCGCGGCGCGCTCGGCGCGGTTGAGCCAAGCGTTCAGGTTCGCGGCGTCCGGTTCGGTGATACATGCGGCCATCAGCGCACGCGCGGCAAAGGCGAGGCTCGACGGCGAGGTTTGCGCTTCTGCGCGCTCGGCCGCGGCTAAAAACTGGCCCTGCGTATAAAGGCGGACCGCCGCGCCAGGCGGTTCGGCCGAGGCGGGCTGAGCCCAAAGCGCCAGCGCGATCAACGCCGGCTTTAGAATGTCACTGCGGCGAGCCAACATTTCTGGGGAAGCCTGGGCCTCAAATACCGTCCCGTAAAGTGACCTTTCCTGCTAGGTGAGCGCCGTGACGGAGGAAACATGACCGAGGCGGAATTGCGCGCGTTGCTGGTAAGCGTGACAGAGCGATCGGTGGCCTATCGCGCGAGCGCGGCGAGCCGGCCGCATCGGCCTGACAAAACCTATGCCGAGATGCGCACGCTGTTCGACGGACCGGCGCCGCAACGTGGATTACCTATTGGCGACGTGATTGATGCCTTGGGCGACACTGCGGAGCAGGGCCTCGCCAACATGATCGGTCCGCGGTTTTTTGGCTGGGTGATCGGCGCCACGGCGCCTGCCGGTATGGCGGCGGACTGGCTCGTTAGCGCCTACGGCCAAAACGCAACGAACGCGATGGCGACGCCGGCGGCGGCGGCGTGCGAGGAGATTGTCGGGCGCTGGCTGGTCGAGCTGATGGGCCTGCCGCGCGAGTCCTCCGTTGGCTTCGTCACCGGCGGCACGATGGCGAACTTCACCTGCCTGGCGGCCGCGCGCGGCGAAGTGCTGCGACGCGCGGGTTGGGATGTTGAGTCCGACGGGTTGTTCGGCGCGCCGGCGATCAATGTGGTGCTGGGCGAGGAAGCACACTCGACTGTTTTTTCGGCGCTGCGCTACCTGGGTTTGGGCGCCAAGCGCGTCGTCGCCGTCCCGATCGACGCTCAAGGCCGCATGCGCGCCAATGCGTTTGTCCAAACACTCGCGCGTCTTGATGGCCCGACGATCGCGATCGCGCAGGCAGGTCACATCAATTCCGGCGCGTTCGATCCGATTGATGAGATTGCTGCGGCGTGTCGCGCCAAAGGGGCATGGCTGCATATCGACGGCGCGATTGGTTTATGGGCGTGCGCTGTCCCGGAGTTCGCGCACCTCACGGCGGGTGTCAATCAAGCCGATTCCTGGGGCGCAGATGGCCATAAATGGCTGCAGACGCCTCACGATTGCGGTTACGCGATTGTGCGGGACGCCGCCGCTCATCGCCGCGCCATGCGGATCGCGGCGAGTTATCTGCCGGAGGGCGATGCGCGCCATCCAGCAGACTACGCGCCGGAGCTTTCTAAGCGCGCGCGCGGCTTTCCAACTTGGGCGATGTTGAAAACGCTGGGCCGCGAAGGCTTGGCGGAGATGGTGAGCCGTCACTGCGCGCTGGCGCGGCGGATGGCAGAGCGTCTCAGCGCTGAGGGCGATGTCGAGGTGCTGAACGAAGTTGTGCTGAACCAAGTGGCGGTGCGGCTCGGGCGCGACATGGAGGGCGCGACTTCCGATACGCTGACGGAGCGCACGATTGCGCGCGTTCAGCGTGAGGGTGTGTGCTTTGTCGGCGGCGCGCATTGGCGTGATCGCCAGATCATTCGCGTGTCGGTGATCGGCGCGGATACGACCGAAGCGGACATCGACGCAAGCGCCGATGCGATCCTCAGCGCGTGGCGGGCGGAGCGTGGCGCCTAATCTTCAATCTTGATGCAGGCCGAAGATTGCGTCCGACGACATCCAGCCGTCACAACACACCGCGTTGGGCGCGCTGAATGTGAACGTTCGCCAGCACAGTGAGAGAAACGCGCCGCCGAGTGACAAAACTCGCGCGGGGCGACGCGCTTTCATGACGCTTCGCTTGCATCGCGAACTTAGTGCACGCGCGCTGGCTGGACCTCGATCAACGTCAGCTGATGGACGCCGCCATTGTGGTCGGGCCACCAGATGGTCTGGCCTTCGCGCAAGCCGATCAAGGCCGCGCCAACCGGCGTCAGCACGGAGATGCGACCGTTCGTGAAATCCGCCGCCGGCGGATACACGAGCTGAAAGCTGCGATAGTGTGAGCCGTCGTACTCGAACGTCGCCGTGTCGTTCATGCCGACGACATTGCCGGGCAGATCAGCGATCGGAACGATCTCCGCGCGCTCGACCTCCTCGAGCAATGTGTTCGCGCCCGGCGAGCGGCCAAGCGCGCGCAGCGCCAGGGCCGTGAGCTGTTCGTGGTCTTCGCGGGCGATGATGATGTCGGGGCGTGTTTGGGTAGGCATTTTAAGGTCCATGGGAATGCGGCCCGTCAGGCGCAAACGCGCTGACGGCTTCCTTTGATTGGGTTGGGTGAAGTGCGCCCCTAACTCGCGCGCCGCGTCGAGCTAGGGGTCAAGCGCAGCCGGCCGTGCGGTCCGCACGGACAAAAATCGACAGAAGGGGCGCGCTCATACGCATTGCCCTAAGGTTGGGCCTCTGCGTGGAATGTCAAGCTCAGGCAGCTCTGAGCAATTCGCCGTCGAGGCCTTTGCGCAGGAGCGCGCTGGTTTCGCGCACGCCGTAGATCGCTGCGAATTGTCCAAAGCGCGGGCCGCTTTCGACACCGAACAGCACTTCGTACAGCGCCTTGAACCAATCGCGCAGCGGCTCGAAATTGTGTTCCTTGCCTACCGCATACACTTCGTTTTGGATCACTTCGCCGTCGTTGGTGTCAGCCGGCAAAGCATCGAGGCGTTTGATGAGATCCTCAAACGCGGCGCGCTCCTTGTCGGTGGCGGCGCGGAACTTCTTCGTTGGCTTCACGAAATCATTGAAATAAGCGATCGCGTAGTTCGTGAGCTTGTCCAAAAACGGATGGCTCGCGGGCGTCACGCCCGGCGCATACTTGCCGATGAACGCCCAGAGCAAATCCTTCGTCTCGGCGTTCGATGCCGAGACGAGATTGGTCAGCAGCGCGAACGAGATCGGCGTCAAATCCTTGGGCGGATTGCCGGCGTGGATATGCCAAGCGGGGTTCTCGATCTGCTCGGCGATATTCTGGCCGTGATAACTCTCGACATAGCTCAGATATTCATCAACCGCTTTCGGGATGACGTCGAAATACAACTTCTTGGCCGTGCGTGGCTTTTGAAAATTGTAGAGCGAGAGGCTTTCCGGCGCGGCGTAGGAAAGCCATTGCTCCACGCTGATGCCGTTGCCTTTTGTCTTTGAAATCTTCTCGCCGTTCTGGTCAAGAAAAAGCTCGTAGACGTAATTGACGGGCGGCTCGGCGCCGAGCGCCTTGCAGATACGCGCATAGACTTGCTGGTTCGGCTGGTGGTCCTTGCCGAACATTTCGAAGTCAACGCCAAGCGCCGCCCAGCGCATGCCGAAATCCGGCTTCCATTGCATCTTAACGCGGCCGCCGGTGACGCTCTGCGTAATTTCTTCACCGTCTTCGTCATCGAAAGTGACTGTCCCGGCTGCAGCGTCGATGCGCTTCATAGGCACGTAGAGCACGCGACCCGACTTCGGAGAGATCGGCAGGAACGGGCTGTAGGTGCGACGTCGCTCCTCGCCGAGCGTCGGCAGCATAATGGCCATGATCTCGTCATAGGCCTTGAGCGCGTTCAGCAGCGCCGCATCGAATGCGCCGGACTTGTAGAGATCGGTGGCGGACTTGAACTCATACTCGAAGCCGAAGCTATCGAGGAACGCGCGCAAACGCGCATTGTTGTGATGCGCAAAACTTTCATGCGTACCGAAAGGGTCGGGCACGTCGGTGAGCGGTCGCTGCATGTAGGGGGCGAGCGCCTCCGGGCTCGGCACGTTGTCCGGGATTTTGCGCATGCCGTCCATGTCGTCGGACACGCAGATGATCTTGGTCGCGATCTTATCGTCGGTCAGCACACGGAATGCGTGACGGACCATCGATGTGCGGACAACTTCCCCGAACGTGCCAATGTGCGGCAGGCCGCTAGGGCCGTAGCCGGTCTCGAAGATCACGACGTCCTTCGGCGCTTTCTTCACCCGCTCGAGCACGAGGCGCGCTTGTTCGAACGGCCAAGCCTTGGCGGCGCTTGCGAGGAGGGTGAGATCAGACATGGGCGAATCCGTTGCGGGAAACCCGCTTAACGCGCCGCCGCCCTGCGCGCCAGTCAGGCATCCGAGCCGCCGCCGAAGAACCGCTGTTTCAGGCGTTCAAGCGTTGCGCGCCGCCCGGCTAGAAAGGACCAGCCAAGTACGCCCGCAGCGACCCAAAAAAGCACTTCCAGACTGATTGCCGCGATGGTCACAAGGATTGTCCACGTCGTGAGTGTGGGGGAGAAGGCAAAGTAAGCTATGGCGACCGCCGTCCATGCCGCAACGCACACCGCGCCGGCCACGCTCAAAACAATCCACCGCGCCCTCATTGTCTCGCTCTCCTTTGCCTGAAGCTTGGTTGCCGCCCCACCTGCAAACGGATGCAGGTGCTGGCGCGATGCCCGGCAAAAGCGCAAAACAGCGCCATGCGAACCTTGATTCTGATGCGCCACGCCAAAGCCGTTCGCGCGCACGAAGCGGCAAGCGACGAAGCGCGGGGCCTCACGGAGCGCGGGCGCAAAGACGCGGCGCTTGCTGGGGCGGCCATGGAAGATGCGCGGCTGAAGCCGGGATTGGCGTTGGTGTCGACTGCGCAGCGCACGCGCGAAACCGCGGAGCACGCACTGATGGGGTTTGCGTTGGAAGCGCAACTCGATCGCGCACTCTACCACGCCGCGCCGGAAAACATTTGGGACGCTTTCAACGCGAATGATTCCGAGAGCGTTGTGATCATCGGCCACAATCCCGGCATGGCCGAGCTGACGTCGATGCTGATCAATCAAGCCCACGACCGCTCGCAGCTCGCGCGCGAATTCGCCGGACACTTCCCGACTGCGGCGTTTGCCGCGTTTGAGGTCAAGGGCGATCTGTTGCGCGCGGCGGGGCCACGCTTGCTCGCCGCGTGGAAACCGGAGCGCCGCGGCGGCGACGATTGAGCCGCCGCCACGGCGCCGTTTTATCGGCCGAGAGCGGCCTGGATTGCCTCCATTGAAGGATCGCGGCCGGCCAAATAATCCGCCCACGTCATCGGTGCGCGCAATGTTGGTGTGAGCGGCCCGACGAGGTTGAAACGACCATTGTCGCGGTGACACCGAGGCTGGCCGTCACAACCTTGAGCCAAGTCGAACAAGCCGGTTGTGTAACGCGCGCAATAGTTGGAGTTCGGCGCGCACACGCTGTCTCCCTCGGACCAAAAGCGCATCCGGTCTCCGACATCCTCGCCCACGAGCGTCGCGCGTGCGCCGGCGGCATTCAGCAGGATGTTCGCTGACGCCATGCCGGCAGAGAAGGTGTAGCGCCCGACGATGACGAAGATGCGCCCGCCCTGCGGGAGTTGCGTGGGCAAACGATCAAGGAACGCCGCCGTGGTGCCCATATCGCCGCCCTTGCTGAAGCGCAGATCGACGATGATGTTCGTAAATTGCGCCTCGCGCAAAACCGCATCGGCGCGTCTGGCAAAATCGCGGGCCTCGCGGTCGGCTTCGTTGGACTTGAGTTCGAGGTATACCGCGTCCAGCTCCGGCAGCGGCCGCGCGCTGTTGTAGGCGTCTGCGTTGCGGAGGTAGAGGGGGAGTGTCGCATCGTTGGCGATCGCCGTCGCCCAGGGGGTTTGGCTGTCGGCGATCGGCTCAGGCGACCACCAGCGCATCGGCCACCAGACGCCGCCGATTCCGGCGCGCGGGATGTAGGCAATGTCGCGCAAAGCTTCCGAGCCATCGCGCAGGCGAAACCGCATGCTTACGGGCTCACCGGCATTGCTGAAGCCGGCGGCCGCGAGCATGCCCTCACTGGTGATCATGCCCGGCGCCATGATGTTGCGCCGAATAGCCGGGCCGCCGAAGTAGCGTGTAAAGTGGTTGTGGACATCGGCCGACGGGCGCCCGGCAATCTCCAGCACCTGTGCGCCGGCCAGATCCTGGTATGGCGGCAACGCCCGCATGACGACGAGGCCAGAATCCTCGAACCACGCCAGCACGATTGGCAAGCGTGTGGTTGGCCGCTGCGCCGAGATCGGGCCGAATCCGGCCAAGGAATGACTGTTGTCAGCCGCCGCGACGACTTCCTGGAAGCCCAGCAACAATTGGTCCGGCGTCATCGCGCCAGCTCGTGCGTCGAGCGCATCTAGGAGCCGCTCGGCGTTGGCGCGGCCCTCGGGTGTGAACGCGCGTTCCCGTGGAAGGTATTCCGTACGCAGAAAGGCGATGTCCTCGCGTTGCTGCTCGGCCAACGTTTGCGCGCTCGCCGGCAAAGCCAGTGCGCACGCCAACGCCGCCATAAGCACCCCTAATCGTTTCATCATCTGCATCCTCCCGCGCGGCTAGCCCGCGCCCGATGGATGCATCAGCTTGGCGTTCAAGACGCGTCCGACGAGAGATGCGAAGCTTTGCGAACAAGAGCGAAGCTCTTGCTTTCAATTGTTTGCGACCCACAGAACGCCCGTGAGCGTATCGAGCAGAATCTTAATCGCCACCGTCGTCAGGACGATCAGTCCAGCGATGATTGCCAGCTTTGTGTAGGAGGTCCGATCGAGCACGCGGGCCGTGCGCTCGGCCAAGGGCGCATTTGCTTGGCGGGCTACAAGGCGATAGCCGCGCCGGGGCACGGTTTGGATGAGCTGGGGCTTCTTCGGGTCATCGCCCAGCATTTGGCGCGTCTCGCTAACAAGGCGGTTGAGGGCCGAATCTCCCAGCACTGGGTCGTCGCGCCACAAAGCGGCGACCAGAACGCTGCGCTCCACCGTTTTGCCGGGCGTGCGCGCGAGTTCAGCGAGGAGCCGCGCCGCCAGCGGCGACATTTGGATTTCTCCAGCGTCGCTGCGAACCGTGTTGTGGACCGTGTCGAGCGTGAAGGCGCCAAAGGCGATCGTAAATTCGGACGCACCGGACATGGATCTGCCTTCTCTTACTGGCTCGCCCAAACGATGCGGGCGATCCAATCCACTTCAGACGCGGGAAGTTCGCGCGCTGGATAGGCCGGGTTGACCGAAATCAGTTCAACAGTCTGCTCATTGCGACGACCGAGCAATTTGGCCATCACTTCGCCGCCGCGCGTACGCACCACGATCCGGTCGCCGCGTCGGACGGCGGCGCCAGGTTGAACGACCACGACGTCGCCGGCGCGAAAGAGTGGTTCCATCGAGTCACCCGCGATCTCGAGCGCGTAAACGCGGTCTTCGCCAAGGTCCGGAAAGCGAACGGTTTCCGCCGCGCCGACTGGGAAGCCCGCGTCATCGAAGAAGCCGTCTGCGCCCGCACGCGCCATGCCGACGATCGGGATCGCGCGGCCGACGCCGCCGGCGCGACCGGAAAACAACGCCGCGAATTCGTCGAGGGTTGAGTCCGCAGCGTCGATTGCCTTGAGGATGCTTTCGGAGGAGGGCCAGCGTGGCCGTCCGTCCGGTGTCTGCCGCTTGGATTTGTTGAACGTCGTCGGGTCGAGGCCAGCCGCGCGCGCAAGCCCAGACGGAGAGAGGCCCTTCCGGGCCGCCAACGCATCAAGCGCGCGCCAAATCTGCCCGTGCTGCATGAGCGCGGGTTATATAGCACGGCAAAGGACTTTCAACCCATTATTAGGAATATATTCCTGATTGTAAAGAGGCGCTTACGCTACTTTTAGTTGTAATTGCTGAACAAGCGAAGCGTGTTAGGCGTGAAGCTGTGGGCATTCACGGCTTCGTCACCGCCGCACTTCGCGTGCTGCCGCCAGAACCGGCGCACAACGCCGCGCTTTGGGGGCTACGGATGGGGTTGGGCCCGCGCGCGCGAGCCGATCGCTTTCCTCGCCTTCGAACGACGCTCGCGGGGCTCGATCTGCCGAACCCCATCGGAATGGCGGCAGGCTTTGATAAGAACGCGCAAGCGCCCGACGCGTTGCTCGCGTCCGGCTTTGGTTTCGTCGAATGCGGCACCGTTACGCCGCTCCCGCAAACCGGCAATGACCGCCCACGCCTGTTTCGCTTGAGCGAAGATCGCGCCGTCATCAACAGGCTCGGCTTCAACAACGAGGGCCTGGAAGCGTTTGCGGATCGATTGGCCGCGCGTGCGCGGCGCGGCGTGGTTGGTGCGAATGTCGGCGCCAACAAAGAAAGCAGTGACCGCGCTGCCGACTACATCATCGGGCTTGGCCGAGTGTGGGCGCATGCCTCGTACGTCACAGCGAACATCTCGTCGCCCAATACGCCCGGCTTGCGGGGCCTGCAGGAGCGCGGCGCGCTTGAGGATTTGTTGGGGCGTATGCGTGAGGCGCGCGCCCTGCTGGAGCAGGCGCACGGGAAACGTCCGCTGTTTCTCAAAGTCGCTCCCGATCTTGACGATGCCGCGATCGGCGATATCGCGGAGCTCGTTTTAGCGTACGGCCTAGATGCGCTCATCGTCTCCAACACCACCTTGCAGCGTCCACCCCACCTGACTTCGGATCTGCGCGAGGAAGCGGGCGGGCTCTCGGGGCAGCCACTGTTTCAGATATCGACGCGCGTGCTGCGGCTGTTTGCGCAAGCGCTCGGCGGGCGTCTGCCGCTGATCGGCGTAGGCGGCGTCGCCAGCGGCGAGGACGCTTACGTGAAGATCAAGGCGGGGGCGAGCGCGGTGCAGCTTTACTCCGCACTCGTCTATGAGGGGCCCGGTCTTGTGGCGCGCATATTAGACGAGCTCGACGGCTTAATGGCCGCAGATGGATTGGACTCGATCGCCGACGCCGTGGGCGCCGAGGCGCGTTAGCCGCAAACGAAAAGAGCGCCTCCGCGGAGGCGCTCGAGATCGCGTTCGTTGATTTGAGGGCCGCTTAACTGCGCGCCATCACACGCTGGCGCATCGAAGCGGTTTGCCCCTGCACGGTCGTCATGAGCGCGCGAATGTTGCCATTGTTGCGGTCAAGCGCCGCGAGAAAATCGCGCTGTTGCTGCTGGGCGAGCCAGATTTCCGTGCCGTTGTCGACGAGCGACACATCGACAACCTTCCAAGTCTCGCCACTGCGCAACATGCGCCATTGCACGCGCAGTGCGCGCGAGGATCCGCGTGGCGTCATTTCGCTTACCACGATCACATCCCGGCCAGCGACGCGCTCGACAGAGTTCACGACGCGCAGCGTGCTCGTCGAATATTGCTCGAGTTGCGCTTCGTAGACGGCGATCGAGTAATCTTGGAACGCGCGCGTCCATTCCGCGCGCAGCGCCGCATCGGTCCGCAACTGCGCGCCGTAGCGGCCAAGCACGAAATTGGCGATGCGGGGCATGTCTGCGAACCGCGCCATCAACGTGTTGAACGTTTGCTGGCGCTGCGTTCTGGAAACGCTGGTGTTCGACAGCGAGTTAAGCGCCGCCTGCGCGTTTGTCTGCACATATTGCTCGGCGTCGGCGTTGCGCGCGGCGTGTGCGGCCGGCGCGGCCGCCAGCATGCCCGCGCCGACGAGCGTGGCGAGGAAGGCAGAGCGGGTGAAGGTGCGGGCAGTCACGTCTTAACTCCTAGAACTCAGCGTACGACATCGACGACGGTTCCGTCCGTCGTCGCGGTCGATGGGGGAGGAACGGGTTGGTCTGTCGGCTGAAGAACGTCACCGCCCCCGTCCGGCTCGGGCGCCGCTTCGGGCGCAGCTTCGTCGGACGCTTCAGGAATGTCCTCGAAGTCGGGCAAATCTTGGACGCTCGACCGTCCATTTTCGATCGCCGACGAACGCAAAAGATCATAGCTGGAGCGGAAAGTGACGTAAGGATCGAGCGAATCCGAGCGGATCGCATCGACCGTGTCGAGTAGGCCTTCGCGCGTTGCGAGAACAGTCGCGGTCGTGTTTGTCGTACGGAACGTATCGTCGCCGTCGAATTCCGCCCAGGTCAATGGATTGAATGCGGTGTCGACAATACGGCCGGCGCCATCGCGCAAATTGGTCGGGCCCATGAGCGGCACAAACAGATACGGGCCGTCGCCCACGCCCCAGACGGCGAGCGTTTGGCCGAAATCCTCATCATGGTATTCGAGGCCAAATTCGTCAGCGGTGTCGAACAGGCCGAGCAGGCCGACGGTTGAGTTCACGCCAAAACGCGCGGCGGTTACGCCTGCACGTTCGACTTCGCCTTGCAGCACGTCGTTTGCGAAAATGACCGGCGCACGAAGATTGCGCACGAAATTCACGACCGATTTGCGCACCGGTTGGTTGGTCACCGCGCGATAGCCGCGGGCGATGGGCTCAAGCAGCGCTTGATCGATCGCTTCGTGGGCCGCGAACAAATTGCGGTTAGCGCCTTCCCACGGATCGTAGACCGTGTCTTGCGCGCGCGCGTTCACAGGTGCGGCCACGCACAGTGCAACAACGCTCAATCCTGCCAGCACGCTTCTGCGCATGGGTCTTGTCCCTCACCCCGGCAGATAATCGCCGAAGAGGGTTAATCAACATTCGCAGCGCGCTGAACCGCGTGTGAATTTCTCATCTCCGCGCGAGGAGTGCAGCGAAGCCACAGATTGACGGTGAGGGGTTAAAATCGGCGCCTGAAAATTAACCTTGGCGCCAGACGAATCCTGGTATCATATAAAGATATGTTTATATCTCCATCTCTCGCGGAGGATGTGGACGGCCCCCGTTGGGCCGCGGAACGCGCGGTCGACGTGCTTCGCGCGGCGGGCGAGCCCACACGGTTGCGGGCGTTGGCGCTGTTGACTGAGGGCGAACTGGCGGTTGGGGAGCTGGCTCAGGCCCTCGACCAGAGCCAGCCGCGCGTCAGCCGGCATCTCAAGCTTCTGACCGAGGCTGGGCTGGTGGAGCGCATCCCGGAGGGCGCTTGGGTGTTCTACCGCTTGGCGACGCCGGGCGCCCCGGAACGGCTTTTGGCCGACGCCGCCCTTGGGATGATGGACCCTGGCGATCCTGTGATCCGGCGCGACGGTGAAAGGCTCGACGCAATCCGATCCGCGCGTGAAGAAGCCGCCGCGGCTTATTTTGAACGCAACGCCGCCGATTGGGATCGGGTTCGGGCGCTTCACCTCCCCGAGGCGGACATCGACAGCGCCGTGCTTGCCGCGGCCGGGCCCGGACGGTTCGACCTCCTGGTGGATGTCGGGGTCGGCCAAGGGCGGATGATCCAGCTGTTCGCCGATCGCGTGCGCCGCGCGGAGGGCTTCGACACCAGCCGCCAAATGCTGGCGATTGCGCGCGCGTCACTTGACGGGCTGCAGGCCAAAGCCGCGATCCGGCATGGCGATGCCTACGCGCCGCCCGTCAGCGCGGGCGTCGCCGACCTGGTGACGATCCACCAAGTGCTGCACTTTCTTTCCGATCCGGGCCGCGCGATTGCCGAAGCCGCGCGCTTGCTGAAATCAGGCGGCCGCTTGCTGATCGTGGATTTCGCACCGCACGATTTAGAGTTTCTGCGTGCCGAACATGCGCATCGTCGGCTTGGCTTCGCCGACGCCGAAATCGCCGAATGGTGCGCAAGCGCAGGGATCGGCAAGCTGAAGGCGACGACGCTTGCGCCAAAGAAGCAAAATCAGCTGACCGTGAAAATTTGGGCCGGAGACAAAGCATGAGCGCGACCCACGCCCAAAACCTGATCGCCGAAGCCGCCGAGAAGCTCGGTCAGCCGCGCGTTTCGTTCGAGTTCTTCCCGCCGAAAAGCGAAAGCCTCGAAATCCAATTGTGGGAGGCGATCCGCAAGCTTGAGCGCCTGAATCCAAGCTTCGTTTCAGTGACGTATGGCGCCGGCGGTTCAACGCGAGACCGCACGCACCGCACCGTCTCACGCATCGTCAGCGAGACGGCGATGAAGCCAGCCGCGCACCTCACCTGCGTCGCCGCCGGTCGTGACGAGATCAACATGGTGCTCGATGCTTATTGGGGCGCGGGGATCCGTCATCTTGTGGCGCTCCGCGGCGACCCGCCTGGCGGCGTCAGCGCGATGTTTGAACCGCATCCTCACGGCTTCGAAAACGCCGCTGCTCTGGTTGAGGGTGCGCGCAAGCGCCATGACTTCGAAGTGTCAGTCGCCGTGCATCCGGAGCGGCATCCGAACTCGCCCTCGTGGGATGCCGAGCTTGAAAACTTCAAGCGAAAACTCGATGCAGGAGCCGCGCGTGGCATCTCGCAATTCTTCTTTGACGCAGATGTTTTCCTGCGCTTTCGCGATCGGCTGACGCGCGCTGGCGTCAGCGCGCCAATCGTGCCGGGGATCATGCCGGTGACGAATTTCAAAGGCGTCGCGAAAATGGCTGCCGGGTGCGGCGCGACCGTGCCGAGCTGGCTGGCGAGCTTGTTTGACGGTCTCGACGACGATCCCGAAACGCGCCGCCTGGTGGCGGCGGCGACAACCGCACAGCTCTGCGCGCGCTTGTCATCGGAAGGGGTCGAAGACTTCCATTTCTACACATTGAACCGCGCCGACCTGACTCTGGCGATCTGCCGCATCGTCGGCGTGCGCATGGGCAAGGAGAGTGCGGCATGAACCGAGCCGAACGCATCGCACGCATCAACGCCGAACTCGCCAAGCGCATCCTCGTGCTCGACGGATCAATGGGCGCCTACCTCCAAGGCTTTGGGTTGGACAGCAATGATTTCCACGGTGAACGGTTCGCCGAGCACCCGAATGCGTTGAAGGGCAACAACGATCTTCTGTCGCTCACGCGACCAGACATCATAACGCAGGTGCACGAGAACTATCTGGCCGCCGGCGCTGATATCATCGAGACAAACACCTTCAGTTCCACACGCATCAGCCAAGCCGAGTACGGCCTGGAGGAAATCGCATTTGAGCTCAATCTCGAAAGCGCCCGCCTTGCGCGCGCGGCGTGCGATCGCTTCGAACAGGCTGATGGCAAGCCGCGCTTGGTCGCCGGTGCATTGGGGCCGACGACAAAATTGTTGTCGATGTCACCCGAGGTCGGAGACCCGGGCAAGCGCGATTGCGATTTCGACACGATGGCGGCGAACTACAAGGAAGAGACGCTCGGCCTGCTTGAAGGCGGCGTCGACGTGCTGCTGATCGAGACGATCACGGACACTTTGAACGCCAAGGCAGCACTTTGGGGCGCCTGGGAAGCGTTTGACGCGACAGGGATCGAGCTGCCTCTCTGGATCAGCGGCACGATCACCGACCGCAGCGGCCGCACGCTGTCGGGGCAGACTGTCGAGGCGTTCTACAATTCGGTGCGCCATGCCAAGCCTTGGGCCGTCGGCCTCAATTGCGCGCTCGGACCGGATGAAATGCGCGCATTCCTGGCCGATCTCGCGCGCGTCGCTGAATGCGCCGTCAGCGCCTATCCGAACGCTGGGCTGCCCAACGCGATGGGCGGATATGACGAGACGCCGCATTCCATGGAGGCGCATTATGCGGAATGGGCGCGCGCCGGATTGCTCAACATTGCCGGCGGCTGTTGCGGCACGACGCCTGAGCACATTACGCACATGATGCACGCGGTCGAAGGTGTGACGCCCCGGGGCGTTCCCGCGCTCGATGCCCGGCTGCGGCTGGCTGGTCTCGAACCGTTCACGGCGGCGGCGTGATGGATCACGCACGCTTTGAAGATCCGGAATTCGTGAAGCTCTACACGGAGGGCCCTGGGCGGTTCGTGCCTGGCTATCAGGTGATGCAACGCGTCGCCGCGCAGCTGATCGCCGAGCGCGTCGGCGAAATTGGCAAGGTTCTCGTTCTCGGCGCCGGGGGCGGGTTGGAAATCGAAACGTTCGCCCGCGAATACCCGAAATGGACCTATCTGGGCGTTGATCCCGCGGGCGAAATGCTAGAGGCGGCGCGTGCGCGCGCGGCAGCCTGCGGTGTGAGCGCGGCTTGGGTGCGTGGGTATATTTTTGATGCGCCGGATGAGAAGCATGACGCCGCGACGACAATGCTCACGCTCCATTTTGTGCCCGATGACGGCGGCAAGCTGGCGACACTGCGCGCGGTGCACGACCGGTTGAAACCGAATGCGCCTTTCATCCTGGTGGATCTGTGCATCGACAAGCGCGCGCCCGACTATGAGCGCGCCGTGGACCGTTATCGGACATTCGCACTGCGCTCCAATGCGCAACCCGACGACGTTGCAGGCACGATTGAGCGCGTGCGCAATTTGCTTCAAACGGTTGCCCCCGAGCGAAATGAGGCATTGCTGCGCGAGGCCGGCTTCAAGGATCCGCAATTGTTCTACGCTGGCCTGTCGTGGCGCGGTTGGGTCGCTTACGCATGACGATCGCCAATCCCTTCGCAAACTTCGTCATCGTCGGCGAGCGCACGAACGTCACGGGCTCCGCGAAGTTTCGCAAGCTGATCGAGGCGGACGACTACGCTGGCGCACTCGTAGTGGCGCGTCAGCAGGTCGAGTCTGGCGCTAATGTGCTCGACGTCAACGTCGACGCGGCGATGATCGATGGCCCGGCGGCGATGAAGCGCTTCCTCAACCTGATCGCGTCCGAACCCGATATCGCCAAAATTCCGCTGATGATAGACAGCTCCAAATGGGAGGTGATCGAGGCGGGACTCAAATGCGCCCAAGGCAAATCGATTGTGAACTCGATTTCGCTCAAGGAGGGCGAGGACGCGTTCTTGCTGCACGCGCGCAAAGTGCGCCGTTATGGCGCCGCCACGGTGGTGATGGCGTTCGATGAGCAGGGGCAGGCCGACACCGCCAAGCGCAAAGTCGAAATCTGCGCCCGCGCGTACGCGCTTCTCACCGACAGCGGCTTCCCTCCCGAAGACATCATCTTCGACCCCAACATCTTCGCTGTCGCCACCGGCATCGAAGAACACGCCGACTACGCAAAGGCCTTCTTCGAAGCGACCGCTTTCATCCGCGCCCAACTCCCGCACGCGCATGTTTCGGGCGGCGTCTCCAATGTCTCGTTCTCATTCCGCGGCAACGAGCCGGTGCGCGAAGCGATGCACGCGGTTTTCCTCTACCACGCGATCCGCGCCGGCATGGACATGGGCATCGTCAACGCCGGATCGTTGACCTTATACGATGACGTCGAGCCGGAATTGCGCGAACGCGTTGAGGATGTCCTGCTCAACCGCCGCGCCGACGCGACGGAGCGCTTGCTGGACATTGCTGAGCAAGCGAAAAGCGGCGGCAAGAAAAAGGAAACGGAGCGCGATCTTTCCTGGCGCCAGAAGCCGGTGAAGGAGCGCCTCGTGCACGCCCTCGTGCAGGGCATCAACGAATTCATCGTCGCTGACACCGAGGAAGCGCGCCTCGAAGCAGAACGTCCCTTGCATGTCATCGAAGGCCCGCTGATGGACGG
This sequence comes from alpha proteobacterium U9-1i, assembly GCA_000974665.1. Classification (NCBI taxonomy): domain Bacteria; kingdom Pseudomonadati; phylum Pseudomonadota; class Alphaproteobacteria; species alpha proteobacterium U9-1i. Next base: position 1,599,634 of record BBSY01000002.1, read on the forward strand.
CATGGGTGTCGTCGGTGATCTGTTTGGCGCAGGCAAAATGTTTCTGCCGCAAGTCGTGAAATCCGCGCGCGTTATGAAGCAAGCGGTGGCGCATCTCATTCCGTACATGGAAGAAGAAAAGGAGCGCACGGGTCTTGCCGGCAAATCAAACGGCAAAATCGTGATGGCGACCGTGAAGGGCGACGTTCACGACATCGGCAAGAATATTGTCGGCGTCGTTTTGCAGTGCAACGGTTACGAGATCGACGATCTCGGCGTCATGGTGTCGTGCGACAAGATCCTGGCGCGCGCGAAAGAGATCAACGCGGATGCGATCGGGCTCTCCGGCCTGATCACGCCATCGCTTGACGAGATGGTGTTCGTCGCCAGCGAAATGCAGCGCACGGGCATGAAGCTGCCGCTGCTGATCGGCGGCGCCACAACGTCGCGAACGCATACTGCGGTGAAGATCGCGCCGGCCTATTCTGGGCCGACGATCTACGTCACCGATGCGTCAAAAGCCGTGCCTGTGGTGCAGAAACTGCTCGGCGACGATCGCGAAAAGTTGGTTGCTGAAACCAAGGCCGATCAGATCGCCGCGCGCGCCCAATATCTGGCCAGCCAGGATAAGCGCCCGCGTTTGCCGATCGCGAAAGCGCGCGAGCGCGGCGCCAAGCTGCATTTCGCACCAGTGACGCCAAAGTTTCTCGGCCTTCGGTCATTCAAATCCTTTCCGCTGCAGCAATTGGTTCCCTACATCGACTGGACGCCGTTTTTCGCGTCGTGGGAGTTGGTTGGGCGCTATCCGGCAATCCTGCAGGACGACATCGTTGGCGAAGCGGCGCGCAACCTGTTCGCCGACGCGCAAGCGATGCTTGCGCAGATGGTGGCGGAAAAGTGGGTTACGGCGAACGGCGTCGTCGGTTTCTGGCCCGCCAATCGCGACGGCGACGATATCGTTGTGTGGAAGAGCGAGAAGCGCGCGCAGGAGCGCGCACGCTTGTTCACGCTGCGTCAGCAGATGGAGAAGGGTGAGCAAAAGCCGAACCTCGCACTTGCCGATTTCATCGCGCCGGCGGGCGTGAGCGACTATATCGGCGGCTTCGCGGTGACGGCGGGTATCGGTGAGGAAGAGATCGCCAATCGCTTCAAGCGCGCGAACGACGATTATTCGGCGATCCTCGCGAAAGCGTTGTGCGATCGTTTGGCCGAGGCCTTCGCTGAAGCATTGCATGCGAAGGTGCGGCGAGAATTGTGGGCGTATGCGGCGGAAGAGACGCTGAACCACGAAGAGCTGATCGCGGAAAAGTATCGCGGCATCCGTCCTGCGCCGGGCTATCCAGCGCAACCCGATCACACCGAAAAGTGGACCTTGTTCGATCTGCTCGAAGCGCGCGCACGCACGGGCATGGAGCTCACGGAAAGCTTGGCGATGACACCGCCGGCTTCGGTGTCGGGCCTTTATTTCGGGCATCCGCTTTCGGAATATTTTGGCGTTGGCCGCATCGATCGCGACCAGGTCGAGGATTATGCGCGTCGCAAGGGCTGGGACCTTGCAATTGCGGAGCGTTGGCTTGCGCCGATCCTGGCCTACGAGCCGAACTTGGCGCGGGCCGGATAGGTTCTGCGCAGTTCACTGTGCCGCCGGTCCAACTGATTGGGGGCAACGGTCGCAATTTTCTGGCTCTCGCTTCGGTCGGCTTGCTAGGAAGGCCGACCGAAGGGGAATTCCATGCGCAAATTGCTTTCGTTCGTGTTCGCAGGCTTTGCACTCATGGCGTGCGCAACGGCGTCAACGCCCGAGGCCGCCGATGCCGGCGGGGCGCTTGAAGTGGCGCCGCTGGAGTACCATTACCGCGAATTGCCGAACGGATTGCGCGTCTACGCCATGCCGGACGCGAATACGGCGAACGTGGCGATCCAGGTTTGGTATCGCGTCGGCTGGCGCGACGATCCGCTCGGTCGCTCCGGCTTCGCGCACCTCTTTGAGCATTTGCTGTTCAAGTCCACGCGCAACATGCCGGACGGCATGTTCACGCAACTGACGCAGGACGCCGGCGGCCAACGCAACGCCTCCACGCATGAGGATTACACCGACTACTGGGAGATCATGCCGGCCAACCAGTTACAGCGCCTGTTGTGGGCGGAAGCGGAGCGCATGGGCTCGCTGGTGGTGGATCCCGCGGTGCTCGATTCTGAAACCGACGTTGTGAAGGAGGAACTCCGCCAGCGTGTTCTCGCGGCGCCCTATGGTCGCTTGTTCTACTTCCATCTCGCGCAGGCGAATTTCCGCGTACATCCCTATGGCCGCCCCGGTGTCGGTTCGCTGGACGATCTGGAATCATCCACGGTCGAGGATGTGCGCGCGTTCCACGCCACCTATTATCGTCCGGACAACGCCATCCTCGTTGTCGCCGGCAATTTCGACCGTGCGCAGTTTGACGCTTGGGTCGATCAATACTTCGCGTCCATCCCAACGCCGAACCGGCCGATTCCGCGCGTTGAAGTGGATGAGCCCGTGCGCACCGGCCCGCAGGACATCAGCACTTACGCGCCGAACGTACCGCTGCCGGCGGTGGTGGCGAACTACATCCATCCGGATGTGACGAGCCCCGATATCCCGGCGCTGACTGTGATCGATGCAATCCTCACCAACGGCCAATCATCGCGGCTCTATCGATCCATGGTGTACGAGCAGCAAGTTGCGTCGCAGGTGTTCAGCAATTGGACGCCGAGCCTTGATCCGGGCGCTTATTCCGCTGTCGCGATCTTGTCTGAAGGGCACACTGCCGATGAAGGCGTCGCAAGCCTCACCGCCGAGATCGCGCGCCTGCGCGACGCGCCGGTAACGCAAGCCGAACTGGACGAAGCCAAGAACGAACTTGTCACCGCGACGCTGCAGAACCGCGAAACCGCGTTCGGCCGTTCGCAAGAATTGGCGGACGCGGTGTTCCGCTACAATGATCCGGCGGGCGCCGATCGCATGTTGGCCGCTATCCAGCGCGTCACCATAGCGGACGTGCAGCGCGTGGCGCGCAGCGTGTTTGACGACAACAAGCGCGTCATCATTCGCTATCTTCCGGAAGAGCAGCGGCCTGCCAACGTCACTGGCGCGGGGCTCGAAACGTCCACGACCATCGCCGCGCGCCGGCTCACGCTCGCCGCCTCGGAAATTCCGGTCCACACCTTGGCGCCGGAAGGGCAGCGCGTCGCCCCGCCGGCAGCTGGCGCGCCGGTGAACGCGCGCATTCCGGCGACGACCTCGCGCACGCTCTCAAACGGCTTGCGGGTGATCGTTGCGCCGCAGCGCGCATTGCCGCTGATTAGCGCCGATCTCCGTGTGTTCTCGGGATCGAGTGCGGACGCAGCCGGGCGCAACGGCGTCGCTACTGCAACGGCGGACCTCGTGACCCGTGGCACCACGACGCGCAGCGCCACACAGATCGCCTCCACGATCGAATCTCTGGGCGCTACGCTCACATCGGGCGCGGGCGCGGATTCCTCTCAGGTCGCGCTTCAAACGCGATCCGATCGCGTCGAAGAAGCCTTCACCGTGTACGCCGATGTCGTGCGCAATCCTGCCTTTGCGGAAGAAGAAATTTCCCGTTCGCGAACCCAAGCGCTCGATGGTTTGCGCGTCGCGTTGCGTGCGCCCGGCACCATCGCGAATTTCGCCATGGCGCGGGCCATGTATGGCGCCGGACCTTACGGCGGCGTCGCCTCCGCCACCACACTGCAAGCGATCACGCGCGCTGATATAACGGGTTTCCACGCCTCGCGTTGGCGGCCCGACAACGCCGTGCTCGTCATCAGCGGCGATGTCTCGGCGGAAGAGGGCTTCGCTTTGGCGGAGCGCCACTTCGGCGCCTGGCCTCGCCCCGCGGGCGCGACGCCTGCGCGTCCGGACGCCAATGCCCACGCCGCCGGCGCACGTGCGATCGTGATTGACCTCCCACAAACAGGGCAAGCCGCGGTGCAGATGGGCGTGCGCGGCGTGAGCCGCAACGATCCTGACTATTTCAATGCGCTGTTGGCCAACCAGGTGATGGGTGGCGGCGGCTCTTCCCGGCTCTACCAAGAGATCCGCGTGCGCCGCGGCCTCTCCTATGGCGCAACCTCGACGATGCAAGCGCGCCTCGCGCCTGGGCCCATCATCGCCGCGACGCAAACCCGCAACGACGCTGCGACGCAAGTCGTGGACTTGATGGCCGCTGAGTTCACGCGCCTACGCGACACCCTGCCGACGACGCAAGAGATGGACTCGCGCAAAGCCGCGCTCGTCGGCGCCTTCGGCCGCTCGGTGGAGACAACCGCCGGAATGGCCGGGCAAATCTCGACGCTCGCGCTCTATGGTCTGCCGCCCGAACGGCTTAACTCTTACGTGGCCGACGTCAGCGCGGTGACGCCGGAGCAAGTCCGTGCGGCAGGGCAGCGTTATTTTGATCCAGCGCGCGCGGATCTCGTGGTCGTTGGGGATGCGCAAATCTTCTACGACAACTTGCGCCGCGGGCGTCCGAACCTGGAACGCATCCCGGTTTCGAACTTGAATCTCGACACCGAAGCGCTGCGCTGAGGATAACGCATGAAACGCATCGCGACTCTGCTTACCGCCGCCTTCGCGCTTGTTGCGTGCGCCACCGCATCCGCGCCAACGCCCGAGGCGCCAGCGGATGGCGTTCAAGTCGGGCCGCTTCAGTATCATTATCGCGAGCTCGCCAACGGGATGCGGGTTTACGCCATGCCGGACGCCAACACCGCCAACGTGTCGGTGCAGGTCTGGTACGACGTTGGGTCCAAGGACGATCCAATCGGCCGTTCCGGTTTCGCGCACCTGTTTGAGCACATTATGTTCAAAGCCACGCGCAACATGCCGGCCGAGTTCTTCGACCGGATGACCGAGGACGTCGGCGGCTTCAACAACGCATCCACCTACGACGATCTCACCAATTATTACGAGGTTGTTCCCGCCAACCACTTGCAGCGCATCTTGTGGGCCGAGTCCGAGCGCCTTGGCTCGCTCGTTGTCGATCCCGCTGTGTTCGCGTCGGAGCGCGACGTGGTGAAGGAGGAATTGCGCCAGCGCGTTCTCGCGTCGCCGTACGGGCGTCTGTTCTATCTCTACATCCCTCAAGTGAACTGGTCAGTGCATCCGTACGGTCGCCCCGGCATCGGTTCAATCGAAGAGCTGGATTCCGCCACGGCCGATGACGTGCGCGCGTTCCACGCGACTTATTATCGCCCAGACAACGCAGTCCTGGTCGTGTCCGGCAATTTCGATCTCGCGCAGTTCAATGCCTGGGTCGATCAATACTTCGGACCTATCGCGCGCCCGAACCGCGCGATCCCCCGCGTCGACGCCGTTGAGCCCGCGCGCACCGGCCCACGCGAGTTCACCACCTACGCGCCCAACGTGCCGCTGCCGGCCGTGCTTGTTTCTTACCGCCAACCAGAATCCACCAGCGCTGACATCCCGGCTTTGATGGTGCTCGACGCGATTTTGGCGCGCGGCGATTCCTCGCGGCTCTATCAGTCGCTCGTGTACGAACAGCAGGTCGCGGCGCAGGCGTTCACGAATTTCGAAGTCACGCAGGATCCGGGCGCCTATTCGCTCATCGCGATCATGTCGGAAGGCAAGAGCGCCGATGAAGGCGTCGCGAGCGTGCTGGCTGAGGTGCGCCGCTTGCGCGATGAGCCAGTGACCGCCGCCGAACTGGACGAGGCCAAGAACGAAATCGTCACTGCTACCATCCAAGGGCGCGAAACCGCTTTCGGCCGCGCATTCGAGCTCGCCGATGCGGTGATCCGCTATGGTGACGCCGCCTACGCCGATCGCGTGCTCGCGGCGATTCAAGCAACCACGGCGGCTGACGTGCAGCGCGTTGCGCAAACCATGCTGGCTGACAACCAACGCATCGTCGTTCGCTATCTGCCCGAGGAAAGCCGTCCGGAGGGCGTGACAGGCGATACGATCGCGACGTCCTCAACCATCCAGGCGCGCGCGCTGACGATCGCCCAGAGCGATATTCCGCGCGTCACATTGGCGCCCGAAGGCCAGCGTGTGGCGCCGCCCGCGCCGGCAGCGCCCGTGGCCGCGCGCATTCCGCCGACGCAACAGCGCACGCTCGCCAACGGTTTGCGCGTCATCGTCGCAACCAACGAGACGCTGCCTCTGATCAGCGCCGAAGTGCGCGTCGCTTATGGCAATAGCGCTGACCCGCGCGAGCGTGTTGGCGTCGCCGGCATGGCCGCCGATCTGTTGATGAGTGGCACAGCCACGCGCAGCGCGTCGGAGATTGCGCGCGAAATCGAGTCGTTGGGGGCCTCGCTCGACACCGGCGCTGGAGCCGACAGTTCGGCTGTGTCCCTCGCCACGCGCTCGGATCGTGTGGAGCAGGCGTTCGCTGTGTTTGCGGACGTGACGCAGCACCCGGCGTTTGCCCAAGAAGAGCTTGATCGCGCCCGCCAGCAATCGCTTGATGGCTTGTCTGTTGCGCTCCGCCAGCCCGGCGCCATCGCCGGCTTTGCGATGTCACGCGCGATTTTCGGGACGGGCCCTTATGGCGGCGTTGCGTCCGAACGCAGCCTGCAGGCCATTACGCGCGATGACGCTGCGGCCTTTCACGCCACATACTGGCGTCCGGACGCGGCAGTGCTGGTGATCAGCGGCGACGTTACCGCCGAAGAAGGCTTCGCGCTTGCGGAGCGGCATTTTGGCGGCTGGGCGCGCCCAGCCAGCGCCGCGCCGGCGCAGCCCAATGCAAACGCAGCCGCATCCGCCCCGCGCACGATCGTGGTGGACTTGCCGCAAACGGGACAGGCGGCGGTGTCGTTCGGCATGCTCGGCGCGCCGCGCACCAGCGCTGATTATCTGCCTGGGTTGCTGGCGACGGATATTTTGGGCGGTGGTTATTCCTCTCGCTTGAACGCTGAAATCCGAATTCGACGCGGGCTCTCCTACGGCGCCTTCGCCAGCATGCCTTCGCGGATGGCGTCGCCGCCCATCGTCGCCACCGCGCAGACGCGCAACGACGCTGCAGTGCAGGTCGTTAGCCTGATGGAGGCCGAACTCAACCGTATGAGCGACGCGCTTGTACCGCCAGCGGAGCTCCTCGCGCGCAAGTCGGTGCTGATCGGCGAATTTGGACGCAGTGTTGAAACCACGGCAGGCGTCGCCGGAGAGATTTCAGCGCTGGCGCTGTTTGGCCTGCCCTTGGAGCGGCTCTCGAGCTACGCAGACGATGTGAACGCGATCAGCGCCGACCAAGTGCGCGCCTTTGCGGATCGGCATTACGATCCTGCGCGTGCGGATGTGGTCGTGGTGGGAGACGCGCAGATTTTCTGGAGCGGGCTGCGCCGGCAACGTCGGACGGCGGAGCGGATTCCGGTGGACGACCTGAACCTCGACTCAGAATCGTTGCGCTAACGATCAGGCTGACGGGCGCCCGCGACTCGGTTAACGTCCGCAACCGATGCATCCTAAGAAGGCCCCCGTCCGTGTGGCGATGACAGCTTTGGCGCTTTGCGCCGTGAGCTTCTTTGCTGGCATCGCCGGGGATTTGGCGGCGGCGCCACCGTCACGCTCGGGCGTGTCGGTGGTGCTGGCGATCCCGCCGGACGTGCCGCGCGCTGGGCCGTTGCCTGCTTTGGCGACGCCTGTGGCAGCAGCGGTTGAGGTGGCCTATGTGGCCCCGCGACGGCCCCGCGCCACTGCGTTGGACGTTGTGATTCCTCGGGAAAAGCCCCGCACCTTGATGGCCTCGTCCGAGCCAAAAGAAAATCCGGACCTGGCCCCCAAGGCCGAAGAAGCTCCGCCGGTGCTTATGGCGGAACTGAAGGCTTAACGCCGTTTGGGCCGCCTCCACTGCGGCAATGCCGCAACACTGGCGCAAAGCTTCTGCAACACGCCGCAAAAGCGCCCAGGTCAAAAGGCTTCCTTGGGCGGGATGAGTCAGGGATCAGGGTCCGGTTTTGGTGCGCGGGGGGCTGCTGCGTTTGCAGCGGCCTTGACGCTTGCCACCCCCGGCATTGCGCACGCCCAGGCCCAGCAACGGCAAGGCTCGGCGAGCCCGGCGCCACCGCCAGTCCAGGGACTTTACACCACGTCCGGCGGCGCCTCGCGTTACTCAACGCCCGACGGCGCAGTGCGCTTCACGTTCGATCGGTCGGGCGGGCGTGTCGCCTTGCTGCGCTTCGAAGGCGATCCTGAAGTGCACGTGCTGCGCTCCGTCATGGCCGCCGGCGGCGGTGAGATTTATCGCACCGAGGACGGCAACCTCATGCTGCGCGTCACGCCGCACGGGAGCATCACAGTTTACACGCGCGCCAACCGGGCCGGCGCGCCGGCGTCGGAAGACGGCCGCGCCGCGCCGTTGACGCCAGAGGCGGTCGCGTTCGCGGACATGCAGCGGCGTTTCCGTGAGCTGCAATCGCGCGCGGCGCGCAATGTCGGTCAGACCGTTACCTTCGTTGTGCCGGCGCAAATGTCGGCGCCAAAAGCCGGCGTCGTGCTCGATGCGGCGGAGCGCGCTGCGGCGGGCTTGGCGGCAGCGCCGCTCACAAACGTACGGCGCGTGGTGATTACGATCGGCACGACGCCAGGCGTGTTGTTGCGCGGCGAGCAGCTCTCGATCCAGGTAGCGCCGCAAATGGGCTACGCAGGGCGGCCGTCGTCCAATGCAATCCGCAACGTGGTCACCGGCCAAGTGCAGGGACCTGAGCAATAAGTCTCAGTTCGGCGCCCAGTCGGGCGGCGCCAATTCAAATCCTTCAAACTGAAATCCCGGCGCAACGACACATGACACCAAGGTCCAGTCGCCCGCGCTGCGTGCGCCTTGCCAGGCGTGCGGCGGGACCACACCTTGCGGCGCCTGACCGGCAGCGAGATCGGGGCCGAGGATGAGTTCGCGCCGGTTCGGATCGGCTATCCCCAGCACCAGCGGCGCGCCCGCATGCCAGAGCCAAATCTCCGACGCATCAATGCGGTGCCAATGCGAACGTTCGCCCGCGCGCAGCAGAAAATAGATCAGCGTGGACCGCGCACGCCCGCCTTCAACGTCGTCGCTGTAGGTGACGACATAATGCCCGCCCTCTGGATGGGGCTTCATGTTGAGCTTGGCGATGATCTCCTCGGGGCTCATCCTTTGAAATTGTCCTTGCGCCGACGCAGGTCGGCGAACGCTTCCCAATCTTCCGCGTGCGGCAGCATGATCGCGCCTTTGAGGTCGCGCGCGCGCAGGAACGGATTGGTCTCTTTCTCGACACGCAAAGTCATCGGCACCGTCGGCTTGCCCTCGGCGCGCAATTTGTCGACCTCGGCGATGCGCGCCTGCAGCTTGCGGTTCGTCGGGTCCATGGCGATGGCGAAGCGGGCGTTGGATTGCGTGTATTCGTGCGCGCAATAGAGTGTCGCATCATCCGGCAGCGCTGCGATCTTCTGCAAGCTGGCCCACATTTGTTGCGGCGTGCCTTCAAACAAGCGTCCGCAGCCCATCGAGAACAGCGCATCGCCCACGAACGCGACATTGTCGGCATCGACCACGTAGGCGATGTGCCCGAGCGTATGCCCGCCGACATTCAGCACCCGCGCGCTGACATCGCCCAGCTTCACCACATCGCCCTCATCGACGACGCGATCCGGCGCTTTGCCGATGCGTTCCACCTCGGCCGGACCAGTCACCAGCGCGCCGGTCGCGCCCTTGATCGCCGCGTTGCCGCCGGCGTGATCGGGGTGCCAATGCGTGTTCCAGATGTCGGTAATGCGCCAGCCCTTGGCCTCGGCCTCACGCAGATAAGCCGCCGCGTCCGGCGTATCGATCGCCGCCGTCGCCCCGGATTTCGGGTCGCGCACAAGAAACCCGTAATTGTCGCTGAGGCATGGGAATTGGTGGATTTGCAGCATGGCCTAGCTTAGCCGTTTGGTGCGATGCGAGTCGACGTTCTTGCGCTTCAGCGTTTCTACGCTTCGCCCTTGGGCGAGGCGGCGCGGCGCATGGCGTGCCGGCGGCTTGATGCGCTCTGGCCGCACGCCGATGGGCTCGACGTTTTGGGTATGGGCTATTCCACGCCTTATCTCGAGCCGTACCGCGCCAATGCACGCCGCGTCGTGGCGATGATGCCGGCCGAACAGGGCGGCGAACGTTGGCCGGCCGAAGGCGCTTCGCAGATCGCGCTCAGCGATGAAACGCGGCTGCCGTTCATGGACGCGATCTTCGATCGGGTCCTAATGGTGCATTGCCTGGAAGAAGCCGGCGATCTGCGGCGCTTGCTGCGCGAAGCGTGGCGGGTGATGGCGCCGGAAGGGCGCTTGGTGGTGATCACCGCCAATCGTTGGAGCTTCTGGGCGCAGTCGGACACAACCCCGTTTGGGCACGGGCGGCCGTTCTCGCGCCTCCAGCTTTCGAGCTTGCTGGCGGACGCGATGTTCGAGCCCGTCGCCTCGGCGCGCGCGCTTTATGCGCCACCCTGGACATGGGGCCCGTCGGTGCGCGCCGCCGAAGCGTTCGAGCGTGTGGGCGAAACTGTCTGGCCGGCGCTTGGAGGGTTGGTGCTCATGGAGGCGGTAAAGCGCCTCTATGCTGAAACCGCAAAATCCGGACAGCGTGTGCTGTTGGCCAAGGCCGCCGAGCGTCCTCGCAACAGCCCGCGTCCAGAAGCGCCGGGACCCTCGAGGGTGCTAGCGCGCGGCGCTTGCGGAAATCCGCTAGGTGACGATATTGCTGCGGTGCAGCACGCACTGAGAGACACGCGCCGATGAAGCTCGTCACCGCCATTATCAAACCCAGCCGCCTCGATCCGGTGCTGGACGCGCTCAAGGAAGCTGGCGTTGCTGGCCTCACTGTCTCCGAGGTGCGCGGTTTTGGCCGGCAGAAGGGCAAGACTGAGGTTTACCGCGGCGCCGAATACGAAGTGAAATTGCTTCCCAAGGTGAAAATCGAGGTGGTGGCGGCCGAAGAGCTGGTTGAGCGGGTCGTCGAAGCGATCGCCCAGGCTGCCAATACCGGCAAAATTGGAGACGGCAAGGTCTGGGTCTGCGATCTTGCATCGGTCCTGCGCATCCGGACCGGCGAGACTGGTCAAGCCGCCATAGAAGGCTAAAACCCGGCGTATCCGCCTGGCGGTTCGTCGCACTGCGCGATGCGCGATTGCGCGCCTGGGCTAAAACCCGGACCAAGCCAGCACCAATACTAAGGGGATCAAACATGCACATGAATCGGCGCACGCTTTTGGGCGCGACCGCGATTGGCGTCGCCATGGCCGCAGGCTGCACGCCGCGCGCCGATGGCGCCACCCAACTCAACGACATCCTCAACCGTCTCTCCACGCAAATTCTGCGCGACTCTCCGGAGACCGCCAGTTCGCTTGGCGTCAGCGAAGAGCAGGCCGGTGGACCGTTCATTGATCGCCTGACCGATTCCTCGCGCGAAGGCGCGCGCGCGCGCCAGACGGCGGCGCAGGGTTTCCTCACCGAGTTGCAAGCCCTCGACCGCGGTACGCTCGAAGGGCAAGACGCAGTGACGTACGACGTCGCTTTGGCGTCGCTGACGAACGGCATCGACGCAGGCCGCTTTGAATTCGGCGGCGGCGCGACGTCGCCCTACGTGGTCACGCAATTGGGCGGCGCGTTCACGCAAATTCCGGACTTCCTCGACAGCCGGCACGCCATCACCAACCGCGCCGAGGCAGACGCTTACATCGCGCGTCTGTCCGCTTACGCGCGTCAGCTTGATCAAGAATCGGCGATGATCGCCGAGGACGCCGCCAACGGCATGATCCCACCGGACTTCTGCATCCGCGGGGCGGTGAGCCAACTCCAGTCGTTCGCAAATCGCCAGCCGGCGCAGACGGTGCTCGTTGAGTCCATCACGCGCCGCGTCGGCGAAGTCGCCGAGATCGCCGCCGCCGACAAGACCGCGCTCTCAACGCAGGCTGAAACCATCGTGCGCGACGAGGTGCTGCCGGCCTATCGCCGTCAAATCGAAGCGCTGAACGCCGTCCTCCCGCGCGCAACGCATGATGCCGGCATCTGGGCGCGTCCACAGGGCGCCGAGATGTACGAGGCCGCGCTGAGAAACTACACGACCACGAACATGACCGCCGACGAGATTCACAACATGGGCGTTGAGCTCGTGAACTCGATCAATGGCGAGATGGATACGATCCTCAAGGCGCAAGGCATGACGCGCGGCACCGTCGCCGAGCGCATGGCCGCGCTGCAGCGTCGTCCCGACCAGCTCTATCCGAACACCGACGCCGGCCGCACGCAATTGCTGGCCGATCTCAATGCGCAAGTGCAAGCGATGCAAGCGCGTATGCCGGAGGTTTGCGGCAGGCTCGCGCGCGCCTCGCTCGAAATCGTGCGCGTGCCGGAATACATTCAAGCCGGCGCGCCGGGCGGCTACTACCAGCAGGGCGCGCTCGATGGTTCGCGGCCGGGCATGTATTACATCAACCTGCGCGACACGGCGGAATGGCCGAAATTTTCGCTGCCGGCGCTCAGCTATCACGAAGGCGTTCCCGGTCACCATTGGCAGATCGCGATCCAGCAAGAAGCCGAGGGTCTGCCGTTCTTCCGCACGGCGCTTTCGTTCTTCGGCGCCTTTATCGAGGGCTGGGGCCTCTATTCGGAAATGCTCGCCGACGAAATGGGCATGTTCGCGGACAATCCGCTGAACCGCCTGGGTTACCTGCAATCGGCGGCGTTCCGTTCGTCGCGGCTCGTGGTGGATACAGGCATGCACTCGAAGCGCTGGACGCGCGAGCAAGCAATCCAGTCCATGATGCAAGCCACGGGCAACGACGAAACCTCTACCGTCACCGAGATCGAGCGTTATTGCGTGATCCCCGGCCAAGCCTGCAGCTACATGGTCGGCCGCCAAGCGATCCTACGTATGCGCGACAGCGCCCGCACGACGCTCGGCGATAGTTTCGATATCAAGGGCTTCCACGACACGCTGCTCACCAATGGCTCCACGCCGCTCACGGTGACCGAGCAGCTCGTGCAGCAATGGGTGGCGACGGTGCAATCGCCGGCGTAACGATGACTTAGTGACAAAGCCTGGCGCGTTCGGCGAAAGTCGAGCGCGCCATTTTGTTGTGAGGGACCGGGAATGACGATTACGCGGCGGGATTTGTTGGCAGCCACAGCGATCGGCCTGGTGGGCTGTGCGTCGCCCTCCGCGCCAACTGGCGACGCGAGCGCTGAACTGGCTAGCGCGCTCGATCAGATCGCCACCAACATGCTGCGCGCAAGCCCAGAAACCTGCACCACGCTTGGCGTGGACGAAGCTCGCGCGGGCGGACGGTTCATCGACAAGCTCGACGACGGCTCGCGCGAAGGCAAGCGCCAGGCGCTTGGCGTGCAGCGCGATGGTCTTGCGGCGCTGCGCCGTATCGATCGCGCCGCGCTCAGTGCTCAGGACGTGGTGAGCTACGACGTCGTGACCACGGCGTTTGAAAACAATCTCGCCGTCGGCGCGTTCGAAGTCGGTTCGGGGGCGGCCTATCCCTACACAGTCTGCCAGATGAACGGCGCCTATTGGCGCACGCCGGACTTCCTAGAAAGCCAACACGCCGTCACCAATCGCGACGAGGCGGAGGCCTATCTCGCGCGGCTGGCTCAATTTGAAACCGTCGTCGATCAGGAAACGGTTTTGGTGGGAGCGGATGCGGCGCACGGCGTGGTCTTGCCGGATTTCGTGCTCGACGCCACCATCGCGCAGGTGCGCAATTTTAGCGCCGCGGCGCCTGCGCAAAGTGGGTTGGTGACATCCTTCGCGCGGCGCTTGGGCGAGGTCGCCGATCTCTCCGCCGCCGACAAGGCCAATTTCGCGCAGCGCGCGGAAGCAATCTGCCGCGATAAAGTGTGGCCCGCTTACGGCCGCCAGATCGCTGCGCTCGAAGCCACGCGGCCACGCTCGACCCACGAGGCGGGCATTTGGCGTGTGCCGCGGGGCGAGGAGATGTACGCGGCCGCGTTGCGCCTGCACACGACCACCACGCTGACGCCGGATGAGATCCACGAGATGGGGCGCGACCTCGTCGCTTCCATTGGCAGTGAAATGGACGCCATCTTGCGCGCTGAAGGGTTGACGCGCGGCAGCGTGCCGGAACGGCTGCAGGTCATCGCGCAGCGACCGGATCAACATTATTCAAATGACGCCGCCGGCCGCGAACAACTCCTGGCGGACCTCAATCAAATGGTGCGCGAGATGACGGCGCGCATGCCGGAGGTGTTTGGCACGCTCACGCAAACGCCCCTCGAGATCAGAGGCATCCCCGCGCATATCGAAGCGACGCAGCCTGGCGGCTATTACCAAGGCGGCACACTCGATGGATCGCGACCGGGCGCTTACTACATCAATCTCGCGAACGTCGGTCAGCGCACAAAGTACGGCCTTCCCTCGCTGACGTATCACGAGGGCGTGCCCGGCCATCATTGGCAGGTGTCGATCCAGCAAGAGGCGCGGGGACTGCCGTTCATTCGCAGCGCGCTCTTGGGTTTCAACGCGTTTCAAGAAGGCTGGGGGCTGTACGCGGAACAGCTCACCGACGAGATGGGCGTATACCAAAACAATCGGCTCGGACGCCTTGGCTATATGCAAGGAACGATCTTCCGCGCACTGCGGCTCGTCGTTGATACTGGCATGCACGCGAAACGCTGGAGTCGCGAGCAAGCGATGGAGCTGGCGACGCAAACGATCGGCAATCCCGCGACGAACGAAGTTCACCGTTACGTCGTCTGGCCGGGTCAAGCGTGCAGCTACATGGTTGGCCGCCAGGCGATCGTGCGCCTTCGCGAGGACGCCCGCCGCGCCATGGGCGCGCGCTTCGACATTCGCGGTTTCCACGACACGTTACTTACAAACGGCGCGACGCCGCTGACGGTGACTGAGCAATTGGTGCGCGATTGGTCGGCGCGGGTTTAGGGCGGCCGAGATAGCGAATACCCTTCGCCCACATCTTGATCGCTTCCCAATGGATGCCGGCGATTACGGCCAACGTCATCGCCGGATTGCCTGCCCAGGCGCGTAAGAGGTTTGCGTCCGTCAATTCACGGCGGGCGCCCGCGAACGATGCGGTCAACGCGACCTGCTCACCGCGCTTCACGATCATCGCCACGCGAGCGACTTCGCCGGCAGGCGGCGTTACGCGGAATTCGTAGCGGAGGTTTGCTTCGAGAAACGGCGAGACGAAGAAGGCCTTATCACACGCCTGCGTAACTTGACCGTCTTCGCTTGCCTCCGGGGGGAGCACATAGAGATGACGTTCGCCGAAGGTGTTGGACACTTCATGGACGAGAGCCGCCAGCGCGCCATCGCGCCGCCAACAGAAATAGACGCTCAGCGGATTGAACGCGTAATTGAGCACGCGTGGCATCGTCAGCAACACGATCGCGCCGCCATCCCAAGCAACATTGGAGGCGTGAAGTTTCGTTTCGATCTGCGCCCGCAAAGGCGCTTCGATGCGTCCCGCGTGATCGCGGTCATGAACCGAGACGAGGTTCGCCCGATTGTGCGAAAACCAACGCAGCTTCCGTCCAAGCGCTGGCAGATCATCAATGTCGAGAGCCAGCATGAACACGCGATAGCGCAATCGGTGCGCTCCGGGTCGCGCATGCGCGACGTGGCCGGTGTAGATCGCGCTCACGCCGCCAACGTCTCAGGCGCCGGGGTTGGCAGGAAGATGCGGCCGGACTCATTCTCGACCGTCCACGGGCGGCGCACCCCGCCAAGCTGTTCAGCCACTGCCAAGCCGGCCTGGAGCCCATCTTCATGAAAGCCCGACCCGAAATGGGCGCCGCAAAACCACGTGCGCCGCCGGCCTTGTAGCTGCCATAATCGCTGCTGCGCGCGCAGCGCTGGCGCGTCGAAGATAGGGTGTTCGTACTCCGTCGCGTACTTGATCGTGTCTTCGCGCGGCATACGCTGAGGGTTCAGCGTGAGAAAAATATCGTCCTTGCACGGCAAGCGCTGCAGCAGGTTCATCCAGTACGAGACCACACAGCCGCCATTTGGATTGTCGCCGACATAATTCCAGCTGGCCCAGCTGGATTTCTTTCGCGGCATTAAGCTCCGATCGGTGTGCAGGATCGCGCGGTTCTTGCTGTAGCGGAACGCGCCGAGCAACGCGCTTTCTTCAGCGTCGACATCTTCCAGCATGAGCCGTGCGTCGTTCGCGTGTGTCGCGACAACAACCTGGTCGAAACGCTCCGTCCCACCGCGTGCATCGCGAACCACGACGCCGTCAGCGTCGCGGCGAATTGCGATTGCACCTGCGCTGAGGCGAATGCGATCGCCGAAAGCGCTCGTGAGCTTTTCAACGTAAGCGCGGCTGCCGCTAACGACAGTGCGCCATTTCGGCCGACCGCTGAGCTTCAGGAGCCCGTGATTTTCGAAGAAGCGCACGAACGCGCAGGCGGGATAGTGCGCGATTTCCTCCAACGAGGCCGACCAGATCGCCGCGGCTTGCGGCAAGATGTGATCGCGCTGGAACGGGTCTCCGTACCCATTGCGCTTCAGATACTCGCCCAACGAGATCATATCGGCGCGCGTCCCAGGGAGATCGAGCGGCGCCTGTTTATAGAAACGCAGCAGGTCGAGCGTCATTGACCAGAAGCGCGGGCTCAGCAGATTGCGCCCGCCGGCGAGAAACGCGGATGCCCCGACAGATGAATACTCGATGCGGCCGCCGTCGAGCGACACGCCAAAACTCATGTCCGAGTCTTGGCTCTCGACGCCGAGATGCTCGAACAGGGCGACAAGATTTGGATAGGTGACGTCGTTGAAAACGATGAAGCCGGTATCGACTGGGATTGTTCCGCTCGCGGTGTGTACGTTTACCGTGTTCGAGTGTCCGCCAAGCCGATCGTTCTTCTCGTAGATAGTGACCTCATGGGCCTTGCTTAGCAGCCAAGCCGCCGACATTCCGGCTATGCCCGAACCGATCACGGCGATACGTTGGCGGCGCTGTTCCAGCGATGACGTGAAGGGCATGAATTCGGTCAGCTCCGCATTGCAGACAATCGATGGGTACGGGCGCGGCAGGCGTCTGGATCACGTTGATCCAGCGTTGCCAGGGGCGCGTAGAAGTCCCGATGCGTGCGCTTGCAACTTATGGAGACGTCCTCGGAACGGGCTTTCCGCCCAGGCCGCCGAGGTACGCGCGCGTTGGAAAGGCAAGGCCCGTGGACGATAGTCGCGCGGAAGACGAGGCGCTGTTGCTGCGCGTCGCCCAGGGCGACCGCGCGGCCTTTGCGTCTCTTTTCGGCAAATACGCCGCGCGTGTGAAGGGCTATCTGATCCGTTTGGGCGCCCCCGGCGCGGCCGCGGAAGACTTGGCGCAGGATGCAATGGTTTCGGTCTGGCGGCGCGCTGGCAGCTACGACCCGGCGAAGGCGAAGGCCTCAACCTGGATATTTGTCATCGCGCGCAATGCCTGGATCGACAAGCTACGTCGCGAAAAGGTCGAGTTCGCCTATCGCGAAACCGCGGATGAGCCGTTGGAGCACGACGAGGCGCCAGATGCGGCCGCCGTGCGGGTGCAAACCGAACAGCAGATGGCGGCGGCCCTGGAATTGTTGTCCGAAGAGCAAAAACAGGTCGTACGCCTCGCTTTCTTCGAAGACAGGTCGCATTCAGAAATCGCCGAACGGCTTACCTTGCCACTGGGCACGGTGAAGTCGCGGCTGCGGCTTGCGCTCATGAAACTGCGCGCGCATTGGGAGCAATATACGTGAAGCCGCATCATCACCCTTCGCCGGATATCCTCGCCGTTTACGCGGCTGGGACGCTTGAACCGGGTTTTGGCCTTGTGGTGGGCGCGCACGTTGAAGGCTGCAAGGCGTGCCGCGCGCGCGTGAGCGCGTACGAGGCCGTCTCGGGCGCAGCCTTGGCTGAGGTTACGCCGGCGATCGTTCGCGACGATGCGCTTTCGCGTGTGATGGCGCGCTTGGATGGGCCCGCGCCCCCGCCAGCCAAGCCGGATACCCGGCCTTTGCTCGATCGCTTGCCGCTTAAACCTAAGAAGTGGGTGGCGCCTGGCGTGTGGGTCGCGGCTGTGGATACGCCGCATGCGCCTGAGAACCGGGTCTATTTGCTTTCGGTCGCGGCAGGCGGCCTCACGGCGCGGCACGCTCACGACGGGCGCGAGTTCTGCACGGTGCTTAAGGGCGCCTACCGCGACGAGCTCGGCCGCTTCGCGGCTGGCGATTTCGCGGCCGCCGACGGGGCGTTCAACCACCAGCCGATGGTGGAGGGCGATGAGGACTGCATCTGCCTCTTCGCCACCGAAGGGCGGCTCAGGCCGCAAGGCATTTTGGCGCGAATGGCTTTTGCGTACGCCAACGTGTAGCCGTTGCTCGTCGCAGCTCGATAGTCAGATCGGGTGACAGCCGTCACAGTCCGCCGCTTCGCGACACGGAACTTTGGCGGCGCATGACACCTCAAACATCCCAAAACACCGCGCCTTCCGCCCTAACGGCGGCGGGCCGGGTCGCCGACATCGATTTGCTGCGTGGCCTGGTCATGGTCGTGATGGCGCTCGATCACGTGCGCGACTATTTTCACGATCAGGCTTTCACCAGCGATCCGCTCAACCCCGACACAACAACGCCGGTCATCTATTTCACGCGCTGGATCACTCATATCTGCGCGCCAGTGTTTGTGTTTCTCGCCGGCGTTTCCGTGCATCTGCAAATGACACGCGGGAAATCGATCGGAGAAGTTTCACGGCTGCTGCTCACGCGCGGATTTTGGCTCATCTTCCTGGAAGTGACGGTGCTCTCGTTCGGCTGGTCGTTTGGCGTGCCGTGGGTGATTTTCCTGCAGGTGATCTGGGCCATCGGCTGGGCGATGATCGCACTCGCCGGCTTGGTCTGGCTGCCGCGCAACGCCGCTTTGGCGATTGGCCTCATCATCGTCTGCGGCCACAACCTGCTCGATCCATTGACACAAACGCAGTTCGGCGGCTTCGGCCAATTGTGGATGTTTCTGCACGAAGGCGGACCGATCATGGTTGGCGGCGCGCCCGTTGGCTTGGCTGCGTATCCGATCCTGCCCTGGATCGGTGTGATCGCCACCGGCTACGGCGTGGGCGCCTTGTTCGCGATGCCGCCCGCCAAACGCGATCGCATCCTCATCCCGCTGGCGCTGGTGATGTTAGCGCTGTTCTTCGTGCTGCGTTTCTTCAACGCTTACGGCAATCCATCGCCGATGGATGGCGCGGCCGTGGGACCATTCGGCGGGGTGGAGTTGTGGAACCAACGCGAAACGCTCGGCGCGCAGATCATGGTGTTCATGGACGTCCAGAAATATCCGCCGTCGCTGCAATTTCTGCTGGTGACATTGGGTGTGTCGTTCCTGATGTTGCCATTGCTCGCTCGCCTGCCGGCCATGGCGCGCAAGGTGCTCGCCGTGTTTGGCGCCGTGCCGTTCTTCTACTACGTGCTGCACATCTATCTGGTGCACGCCCTTGCCATCGCCGCCAACGCCGCCGTAGGGCGCGACGCCAGCGGCATGTTCAATTATCTGATGAACGTGTTCTTGGCGCCGGAGAAACTCCAATCCTTGGGCTTCTCGATCGGTTGGGTCTATGTCGCCTGGATCGCCGTCGTCGCCTTGCTGTATCCATTGTGCCGCTGGTTCGCGGGCGTGAAGCAGCGTCGCAAGGATTGGTGGCTGAGTTACCTCTGAGCGATCAAGCCGCCGCGCGCACGGTTTCGACGATGCGCGCGGCGAAGCTGGCGAGCGGCTTCGGCCGATAGCTCGCATTCGCCGCCCAGCGCAGCCGCGCTGCTTCGTTCACGTCCTCGAACCGATGCAAGCCATCACGCCAGCGCGCACCGAACGCGCCGAGCAGCGAGGGGCCCTTGCCCGACAACGCCGCGTTGATCGGATCAATGTCCGCCATGCAGGCCGACAGCACAGAACCCGGCTCGCGCATCAGCGCCAGCCCCGCATCCTCGGCGCCCTCCAGCACCCAAAGTAGCGCGCAATTGGACAAGCCACTCGCCGCGCCGCCGCCGCCGACACCGCCGTGATCACCGGGGAACCATTGCTGGTGAATGCGCGCCGGCCGATGCGGCGGGTTCAGCTTGCCGAGATTGCTCCACAAGGTCGGTGCGAACGGCGCACGCCGTTCATCGATCGCCACCGCGTGGCGTGCATAATCCACAGCGCGCGAAAGCGCGGTGTCGTGAAACTCGTAGCTTTTGTTGAGCCGCGCCGAGACCGGGAAGAAATGCGGAATGCCCAGCGAGCCGACAGTATCCCACACGCCGAGAAACCGGATGCGCAGGTCGACCGGCGGCGTGCCGAACGGCGTCTCGCCTAGCCGTGGCCATGCAATCGCGTGCGCGGCGCGGAAGCGGGCGGCTTCGCCATCGTCCACGCTCGCGTGGCGATCGCGATAGAGCTGCAACGCCGCGCGCGCTTTATCGACACTCTCACGCCGCAGCACGCCGCACTTGCGCAACAGCCCCGCCAAGCTCCGCACCGTGTAGGCGCCGCGCGAAAAGCCGAACAGGTAAACCTCGTCGCCCGGCTCGTAGTTCAGATTGAGAAAGAGGTAGGCGCTCAGCAGATGCTCATCCAAATCCGCGCCGGTCATGCCTTGCCAGACGCTCAAATGATCGAGCGCCACGCCAACGCCCGCGGAATAATAGACGATCTGCGACACGCCCTTGGCATCGCGCGGCGCGACAGCGCGGGCGGTCAGCGCGACATTGGTGAGATTGCCGTAAAGCCGCTGCCACGTCCCGTCGCAGCAGATGACGAGGCGCTTCATCGCCTCAATTCTGCGCCAGCAGGAACACCGCTTCTTCGGCGAACCAGTTCGCGTTCCAGATGTTCTTGGCGAATGGCGCGCCGGGTTGGCCGCGCGTAAGCGGCACGGCGCGCTCGATCGTCAGGTGGAGTTCTGTTGCGAGTTCGGCGAAATCGCGCACGGTGCAGAGATGGAGGTTGTCCGTTTCCCACCAGCGCGCCGGCAAATTGCCCGTCACCGGCATGCGCCCGCGTGTCAGCAATTGCGTGCGCACGCGCCAATGCCCGAAATTGGGGAACGACACGATCACCCGCTCGCCGATGCGGGCGAGTTCCTTCAGAACCGAGCGCGGGTGGCGCACGGCTTGGATCGTCTTTGACAGGATCACGTAATCAAACGCGGCGCTGGGATAATCCTTGAGATCGCGATCCGCGTCGCCCTGGACGACCGAGAGCCCTCTGGACACGCAGGCGTTCACGCCAGCTTGCGAAAGCTCCATGCCGCGGCCCTTGGCGCCGCGCTCGCGGGCAAGCAGGTTCAAGAGCGCGCCGTCGCCGCAACCGACATCGAGGACCTTGGCGTTCTGGCGCACCATTTGCGCGATCACTTCATAGTCCGCGCGTGGCGGCGCGGGGGCGCCAAGCTCAAGCACGGGCAAGGGGCGGAGCGGCGCCACGTTGGCCATCACGCGCCTCCTTGTAAGGGCAGGCCGCGCGCCGAGGCGGCGCTGTCGATGAAGCCGGTAAGCGCGCCTTCGAACGCCGGCTCGTCGAGCAAGAACGCATCGTGGCCCTTGTCGGTCTCAACTTCGACGAAGCTCGCTTCCGCGCCGGCTGCAATCAAAGCCCGCACGACGGCGCGATTGTCCTCTGGCGGATAATGCCAATCGCTGGAGAACGCGAATACGCAATGGCGTGTCTGGCCGCCCTGGAAGGCGTTAGCGAGCGTGCCGCCGAAATCAGCGGCGAGGTCGAAATAGTCCACCGCGCGCGTGATGTAGAGGTACGAATTGGCGTCAAAGCGATCGACGAAACTTTGGCCCTGGTGGCGCAGATAGCTCTCCACCTGGAAGTCAGCGTCGAAGCCGAACCCGACCTTCTCGCGACCCTGGAGCGCGCGATCAAACTTCAGCCGTAGCGCTTCCTCGGAGAGATAGGTGATGTGCGCAGCCATGCGGGCCACGGCGAGACCCTTCGAGGGGCGTGTACTCTGCGCCAGATACTCGCCTTGCCGCCAATCGGGGTCGGCCATAATGGCTTGGCGGCCAACTTCGTAGAACGCGATGTTCTGGGCGGAGTGACGCGCCGCGGTGGCGATCGACGCGCAAGCGAACACGCGCTTTGGGTAGGCGCTCGCCCATTGTAGCGCCTGCATGCCGCCAATCGAGCCGCCAATGACCAGGAAAAGCGATTGAATACCCAACGCTTCCACCAACATCGCTTGCGCGCGCACCATGTCGGCGACGGTGATGACAGGAAAGCGCAGGCCGTAGGGTTGGCCATCCGGCGCGGTGGAGGCAGGGCCCGTGGTGCCCATGCAGCCGCCCAGCACGTTGGCGCAGATCACGTAAAAGCGGTTGGTGTCGATCGGTCGTCCGGGGCCGACAATGCGTGGCCACCAAGCCGGTCGGCCCGTTACAGGGTTCGGTCCGGCCACGAACTGGTCGCCCGTCAATGCGTGGCAGACGAGGACCGCATTGGTTTTCTCGGCGTTGAGCGCGCCATAGGTCTCGAATGCGATCGTTAACGGCGACAGCATCTGCCCATTGGAGAGCTGCAACGGCGCAGTTGCGTCGAAGGTGAGGGTGCGCACACCCCCTGCCGCCTGCAAACGCGCTGCTGTCGATTGATTCATGGCCGCATGTATAACGCGCATCGCGCCACGCGCATCCCCAATTGGCCGCAAGCCTGGCGTGAGAATCTGTGGGGGACGCGGTGACGCGGGCTGGGTGCAGTGCTTGGCGCGGCTGTGGAAAGCCCGCTATGGTCGGCGACAGATGGATGACGCTTCTTCTCCGAGCGACGCTGAACGCGAGCGGCTAGACGCCGTGCGGCGCGAGGTCGACCGCGTGGACGAGCAATTGCTCGCCTTGGTCGGCGAACGCCTGCGGTTAACGGACAGTCTGGCGGTGCTGAAGGCGACGGGCCCTGGCCTGCCCATTCGTCCCGGTCGCGAAATTACATTGTTGCGAAAGCTGATCGCCGAAGCGCCGCAACCGGTTGAGCCGGAATTGGTGGTTGAGCTGTGGCGTGGACTGATCGCGGCGAGCCTGCGCCGACAACGAAAGGTCGATGTGGTTGTGGGCGGCGGCCGCAACGATCCGACCCGAATGTTCGACATCGCCCGACGTCATTTCGGCGCACGCACCCGCGTTCAGCACGTGGGCGAGCCGCAGATGGCGCTACAACGCGCCGCGGAAAATCCCGAGAATTGCGTGGCGGTGGTGCCTTGGCTGGCGGCGCCCGGGGTCGGCGCATGGTGGCCGGCTTTGTCCGAGCGGCGGTTTCACGGCCTGCACTTGATCGCGGGCTTGCCGATGCTCGGCCCAGCAAGCGAAGAACCAGAAGCTGCGGTGTTTGCAGTGGCGCAGCCAGAGGAAGGCGGACGAGACGTGACGTTGCTTCTGGCGTTTGATCCCCACCATCGTTTGCAGCGCGCTCTGAACGAGATCGGCTTCACGGGCAAGGAAGTTTCCCGCGCCGAACCACGTGTGCTGGTGCGGATTGACGGATTCGTCGCGCCGAACGACACACGCGCCGCCGCGCTCACGAGCCATGGGCTCGACGGCGTGCGCGTGCTCGGCTCTTACGCCCGCATCTAAAAGCGAACGCTCCCAACATGACGCTTTCACCGCTCCCTTGGATTCTGGAGATCGAGCCGTACAAGGGCGGCGAGGCGACGCTTCCGGGCATCGCGACGCCGATCAAACTCGCTTCCAACGAAAATGCGTTCGGGCCCAGTCCGAAAGCGATGGCGGCGTTCGCAGCGGCCGCGCAGCGTCTGCACATCTATCCCGAAGGCTCGGCGCAAAAATTGCGCGAAGCGCTCGCGTCGAAGCATGGGCTCGACGCCGCGCGTATTGTGTGCGGCGCAGGCTCGGACGAATTGTTCTTCTTGCTCACCCGCGCTTTCGTCGCCCCCGGCGACGAGGTGGTGACCAACGAGCACGCTTTTGGCGTTTATCCGATCGCAACGTTGCAGTCTGGCGGGAAGATCGTCGAAGCGAAGGACGGTGGCACGCAAGGCCTCGACGCGAATGTCGACGCGCTGCTGGCGGCGGTCACGCCAAAAACCAAAATCCTGTTCCTCGCCAACCCGAACAACCCAACTGGCACTTATCTGCCCGCTTCCGAGATCGCGCGCCTGCATCGCGGGCTGCCCGAAAACGTGCTGCTCGTGATCGACGGCGCCTACGCAGAGTTTGTAGATCGGCCGGATTTTTCATGGGGCATTGAACTCGCGGACGCGCCGAACGTGTTCCTCACGCGCACGTTCTCCAAGATTTACGGTCTCGCGGCGTTGCGGATCGGATGGGGCTATGGCGCGCCTGTGGTGATCGACGCGCTGAACCGTGTGCGCGGGCCGTTCAATGTCTCAATCTCCGCGATGGAGGCGGCGATCGCCGCGCTCGATGATCAGGCCTTCGCTGATATGAGCGCCGACCACGTGCGGGAGGAATTGCCGCGCGTCACCGCCGCGCTCGAACAGATGGGGCTGGGCGTGACCCCCAGCGTCTGCAATTTTGTGCTCGCCCATTTCGCTCACGGCCAAGCCGCAAAGGCGGACGCCTATTTGCGTTCGAAGGGCTACATCCTCCGGGCGATGAAAAGCTACAAACTGCCAGACGCCTTACGCATGACAATCGGCCCAACTGAGCACAATTCCGGCGCGCTGGCGGCGCTCGCTGAATTCATGACGCAGCCATGATGCTAGCAAGAGCCACCGCGAACCCCCTCCCCTTGAGGGGAGGGGGCAGGGGGCGGGGTGATGCTCGAGGTTCAACCGTCGTGTACGAAATACGCCCACTACTTGCGGTGTCGAGTTTCACCCCACCCCCCAGCCCCCTCCTCTCCAGAGGAGGGGGAGCATGAGCGCCGTTTTCCCGCGAATCGCCATTATCGGCATCGGCCTTATCGGCTCTTCGATTGCGCGCGCGGCGCGGGAGGATGGCGCGGCGGAAGCAATCGCAATCTTCGACGCCGATCCAGGCGCGCGCGACGCCGCACGCGCGCTCAACCTCGGCGACGTGTTCGACGATCCGCAAGGTGCGGCCGCTGGCGCAGATCTGGTCATCCTCGCGGTTCCCGTTGGCGTGATGGGCGCGGCTGCCGAAGCTGTTGCTCCAGCGTTGAAGGCGGGCGCGATTATCACCGACGTCGGGTCGACCAAGCGCGCCGTGGTGGAAGCGGTGAGCGCGAAAACGCCAGCGCATGCGCTGTTCGTGCCGGGTCACCCGCTCGCCGGCACCGAGCGTTCGGGTCCCGAAGCGGGCTTCGCGACTTTGTTCAAAGGTCGCTGGAATATCTTGACCCCGCTCGACGACGCTCGCCCCGAATACGCCGCTGCCGTCGAGAAACTCTCGGAGTTCTGGCGTGCGCTCGGCGCCAATGTCGAGACGATGGACGCTGAGCGGCATGACGTCGTACTCGCCGTCGTCAGCCATCTGCCGCACCTGATCGCCTTCAACATCGTCGCGATGGCCGAAGATTTGGAGAGCGTCACCGAGAGCGAAGTGGTGAAATATTCGGCGTCCGGCTTCCGCGATTTCACCCGCATTGCCGCCTCGGACCCAACCATGTGGCGCGACGTGTTCTTGAACAATCGCGACGCAGTGCTCGAGGTGCTGGGGCGTTTCTCGGAGGACCTCGCAGCCTTGCAGCGCGCGATCCGCTGGGGCGACGGCCAGAAACTCTACGACTTGTTCGACCGAGCCCGGCGAATGCGCCGCGAGGTCATCGACGCCGGCCAGGATTCGCCCGCGCCCAACTGGGGACGCGACGAGAAGGGCTGAACGCAGCCAAATCCGGTTTCAGAAAAACTCGCTACGCGCTGATCGCGACCGAGAGCATCTTGGCGCGCATGACGATCGCTCTCAGCGCCTATGATCACGTCGGCCTCCGGGTCACCGATGCGCGGCGATCGCTTGCCTTCTATCGCGAGTTTGGCTTCGAAATCGATCCCGATTTCACGGATGATCGCGTGGCTGAGATCGTCAACGTCGCGGGTCTGCGCATCAATTTGATCTTCAACGGGGTCGCTCCGCCCGATGGCCGCAACGTGTTGTTGGACGTGCCGGAAAAATGGCCCGGCTACACGCACGCCGCTTTCATTGTTGAGAAACTCGCTACTATCCTCGACTGGGCGGCGGCGCGCGGAATCGCCATTACCGAGGGCCCCGTCGATTGGGGCAGGCGCATCACCTGCTTCCTGCGCGATCCGGACGGCAATGTGCTGGAGTTCAACGAGCTGAAAGCCTAGTTCACCGCCGCGCCGCGCAGGCGCGTTTCGAAATCGGCGATGTCGCGCAGCGCGCAGCGGAAGACGTGAATGTCCGCGCTTTCATCCTGATCGCGCGTGGCGAAATCCTCCAAGGGTGTTTCGGCTTCTTCGGGCTGGATGAAATCCCGGGTGTAGTCCGGCAGCAGGAAGCTCTTGTGCAGTCGCGCTTCGCCTGCGCGCGTGCGGACCACCCAAGTTATGTAGAGCAATTGTCCGGGAATGCTGACAGAGACCAGAAAGCGGCCGTAGCCGTGCTCAAGCACGTGCGCTGCGCTGCGCAGCCAGCTCGCGCGATATTCGTCGAAATCCCAATAACTCAGATCGACCAGGAAGGTTTCGCGATGATCGCCGATCAAGATCTCACCGCGCGCGCCGCCGGATTCGCCGCGTCGGTCGAGCGCGAGGTCGAACATCAATACACCGGCGGCAAGGTGCGCACGGGCAGTCCCTCCAGACGGAGGACGCCGCCATTGGCTTCAAGGTCGAGCGTGATGTCGTCGCCGCTGAGCGCGTAGCCAGCGGCGAGCAAGGTGAGCGCTTGGCGCGTGCTTTGATCCAGCTCCGGCCCTTGCGCCAGCGCATTGAAAATCGGCGCCGGATGCTCGATCGGCAGGCGCAATGCACCCTGAAGGCGGCGTTGATCGTCGAGCCCGCCCTGGCCATCGCCGGCAACTTCAACCGGCCCCCACGCGAGCGTGAGCGCTTCAAACCGCAAGCGCCCGCCAGCCGTGCGCCACGGCCCCAGCGGATCGCCTGCCGTGTTGTCCAACAGCGCCGCGCCGTGTTCGACAACAATCGCGGAATGCAGGCGCGGCACATCGAGGCCGAATTGCTCGAAGCTGCGCACCGCGCGCGGCAGCCGCACGCCCGTAGCGTCGAAGGCAAGTTGGTATTGGCCTTCAGAGCGCGCGTCCGGGCGCACATTGGCCACCAGCTTCACGACGCTAAACACACCTTCCTTGGCGGGATCGTCGAGCCGCAAATTATCCGCTTCGATGCCGGCCTGCGCGAGCGCGCCGTTGGCGGTGCGCAGGCTTGCGATCAATGTATCTGCGTCGATGTTGGTTGAGCTTTCATCGGCGCGGGCGATCGCGATCGGCGCTTCTGACTTCAGGATCAGGTGCTGTGGATTGAGCACATTGACGTGCAGATCGACCCGCTGCGTGGACGCGCGCCAACCGCTATTCGCGGGCGCATAGCTTGCTGCATTGAGTTCGATGCGCATCAATGTTGGAAAGCCGTGCCGCTGCGGAGGGGCGTACGCCACAACCGCGCCACGCGCTGTTTCCGCACGCGCCCAAGCGTCGAGCCGGTTTTCAACCTCGCCGGCGAGATAAAACCAATAGGCGCTCCACCCGCCCGCGGCGGCGAGGAAAAACAACCACGGAATGGAAAGCCAAGCAGAACGTCCGAGTTTCATGGCCCCACGGTGCGGCGCCGATGCGGCGGCAGCAAGGCCTCGCTCTCGGTTTCGATCACGCTTTGAAGCCGCGCCATGAATTCGTCACGCGGCAAACCTGCGGGAATTGCCGGCAGAATCTTGATCGTGACGGTTCCCGGATTGCGCATGATGCCGCTGGGTCGCCACACAAGGCCTGTGTTCAGCGCGATCGGCGTCACCGGCAGGCCCAAATCCTTGTAGAGCGCGGCGATGCCAGGTTTGTACTCCGGTGGCGCCCCGATCTCTTGGCGCGTGCCTTCGGGGTAGATCACGATCTGGCGGCCTTTCGCGATCACCGTGCGCGACATGCGTAGCATGTCTTTCAGCGCCTTCGCATGCGCCTCACGATCCACCGGGATCATGCCGTACTTCATGTAGAAGCCGAACACCGGCATTTTGATGAGTTCTTTTTTCACCACGAACACCGGCGCATCAAGAAATTGCGCCGGTAGCACCGTGTCGAGCGTCGTTTGATGTTTGGACGCAAACAAAGCTGCGCCCTTGGGTGGCAAGTTTTCGAGCCCTTCGAACTTGACGTGTACGCCGCAAATCCAACGCAAGCCAAAGATGGTGCATTTGCCCCAGCTGCGCATCGCGACCCAGATGTAGCGATCGTGGCCGAGCGCCACCAACGGCAACATCAAACCGCCGCAGATCACCATCGTGAGGTAGAACCACACGACGAATACGAGCGATGTGATAAATCTCATGGTGCAGCGGCCGCCGGTTCTTCGCCTTCCGTGGGCGGTGCATCGCCGTTGGTGAGATCAATCAGCGCTTCGCGTCCGCGGATCACCATGTACTTCACGTACTCACCCGCAAGCCGCCCAGCTGCGGTCAGGTCGCTGCGCCAGACGCTCGGGTCGGTGAAGCGCGTGCGCACCGGATACGGGTGAATCTCCGCTTCCGGCAGCGCGATCGACAATTCCGCGAGCGAGCGCGGCATGTGATAATCATCCGTCACCAGGATAATGCGGCGATAATTGTGATCACGCGCCCAGGACGCGGTCTCGGCGGCGTTTCCAAGCGTATCGTCAGCGTCGCGACCAAGGTCGACGCAGCAATTCGCGACCGCTGGATCGATGTCGAGCAGCGCGAACAATTCTTCGTCGGTGACAATGTCGTTGACGCCCGAAATCAGCAGGCGCTCAGCACGCTGCTCTTGTAGCAAACGCACGCCGGTCGAGAGACGATCGAGCGACCCGCCGGTCAACGCCACGATCGCTTGCGATTGCGGCGGTTCCTCGGGTGTTTCCGGTGTGCGCACGCGCTCGGCGAATTGCCAGAAGCCCGCGACAAACAAGATCACGCCAAGGATGAGCGCCCAAACGAGAATGCGCATCAGGCGAGCCTCGCCGCCTTAGCGTGGAACATGCCCGCTGCAGCACGCGCGCCGAACCCGGCCGCGAGCCCTGCGCCCAAGGGCGCGGCCACCAACGGGGCCAAATCAATCGGCATCAGCATGTCGGGCAGTGTTTCGATGGTCGCGTCCGGGATCAAGATCAGCAGGACGATTACCGCCGCCGCCGCCGCCAGCACAGCACCAACGGCCCCAGCGTAAAGACCAATGATCGCCGCCTCGTCCGCCACTTGCCCCGCCGCATGGGTGCGCGTCGCGCCGAGGTCAGCCAGAACCGCGATGTATTCACGCCGCCGCGCCGCCAAGCTGCGCGCCGCGAGCGCAACGATCACCGCCATGACCCCGCCGAACGCCAACGCGCCCCAAAGCGCTGCGTTGCGGACAAATCCGGCAAGCCCGCCACCGCCGGCGCTTTCCGGCGCCCGGACCACCTCGGCGGTGACGCCGCCCTCGGCCAGTGTCGCGTTGATCTCGCCACTGACATCCATGCGCGAGGCTTCGGGGGTCAGCTCAATCTCGATCAACCGCAGGTCCGGCATCTGGGCCGCGCTCACGGGGGAGCCGCCCCATTGCGCCAGCAAGTCGGCCGCGCGGCCCGCCGTCATGGGTGCGGCGCTGGTCACGTGGGACGAGCCGGTGAGGGCGGCTTCTGCCGCACTGATGCCCGCCGGGCCCTCTGGCGCGATTACGCGGACGATGGCGTAGCCGCCTCTTTGGGTTTCGTACCCCACAGCCATCCGATCCGCCGCGCGCGCCCCAAACCCCGCTGCCGCAGCTGCGAACGCGGCGAACGCCAACGTCCAGAACAGCGACCGTTCGATCCCCGCCAGCGCATTCCTCATAGGTCGGCCTCGGCCTCCTCGCGCAGCGTCACCGGCATCAGCCGGCCGCGCTCAAGCCGCGAATGCAAAGTGGGCGCGCACTCGACTAGGCCTTCGTCTTGTGACGTCACGACTATTCCGGCGCCGATCCGACGCATCTCCGCGAGCAGCCGCACAATGCGGCGTCCGTCCGCCGGCGACATGCCCGCCGTGGGGTCATCGGCCAAGATCAGGTCCGGTTTTGCCGCCAGTGCGCGGGCGATCGCAGTGCGGCGACGCTCAGCGTTGGACAAGCGCTCAGCGGGCAGGCGCGCGGCTTCCGCGATGCCCACGAATTCCACAAGATCTTGCACATCGTTGGCGTAGTCGCGGTACTTCGCGCCAGCGAGCTTCAGCGGCATAGCGACGTTCTCGAATGCTGACAGGTGTTCAACAAACGTCGGATTTTCAGCGACATAGCCGATGCGGCGTTTCAGCCGTGCACGCTCGACTGCGCCAATTCGCGCGGCGTCGGCGCCCAAAATCACGGCGCGTCCAGCCCTTACCGGCATTGCCAGCCGGAGCAGATGAATCAAACTTGTTTTGCCGGCGGCGGAGGGGCCGGTGATCAGAGCGACTTCGCCAACGCGCACTTCAAACTCGACTCCGACGAGGACGGGCGCGGCGTCGTAACTCGAATCGACTTGCGACAAGCGGGCCAGAACGCCCCGCTCGAAGAGCTCCAGATCAACGCTGTAATTACGGGCCATGACTGGACAAGCTAAGTAGAATCAATGCACCGAGGACAGTCACCGGGGCTGCTGAACGTTTTGTTATCATGATTTTGACCTGCACGTCTTGCTCTACCCGCTACTACGCGGACGATGATGCGATCGGCCCAGGCGGCCGAACGGTCCGATGCGCCGCGTGCGGACATTCCTGGTTCGCCGAACCGCGCCTCGATTTGCGCGACAAGGCGGAAGCATCCGAATCAGCGCCGCGTCAGGAGCCATTGACGCGTGAGCGTGTGGAAAGAATGCGGCGGGCGGCTGAGCAGCCTGGCCCAGCGCCTTCCGCAGCTGCGAAATTCCGCGCCCAGCAAGCCGAGCGGATGCGCCGCGAACGAAGCCGCGCCGCCATGGTCGCATGGGGCGCCACCGGCGCAGCTTTGGCGGCTTCCGCGGCCGGCATGGTCGTGTTCCGTCAGGACGTCGCCGAGATGTGGCCGCGTTCGGCCAGCGCTTTCGCGGCGCTCGGCCTCGACGTGAACGTTTACGGTCTTGAATTCTACGACCTCGCGGTCGAGCGCGCCTTTGACGGCCCGACGCCGATCCTTCTGGTCTCCGGTGAAGTCCGCAATATCGGCCGTGACGACAAGCTTGTCCCGCCGGTGCGCGTTTCGCTCCGCGACACGCAATCGCGCGAAATCTTTGAGCTGGTGCACGCCGTGTCCGAGACGCCTTTGGCGGCCGGCGGCGCGACGCCCTTCCAAATCCGCGTCGAGAACCCGCCGGCGGACGCCGTCGATCTTGAGGCGACGTTCGCGAGCTTTGCCGAGTTGAACTCGGCTGGCGGCGCGGCGCACGTCTCGCCCACCACGCACGTCGAGGAACCGCTCGAGCTGCGCGATGCGATCGACGAAGAGGGGCATTCGGTCGGCGAGCCATCCGCCTGGAACGAGACCGCCAACGTCCATGGCTGAGGCGCGTCTAAGCGTCCTGCTCACTGAGAAGGAAATCGCCGAGCGCATTGATGCGCTTGCCGATGGCATTGGCGCCCAGATCGATGATGGCTGGACGATCGTCGCGTTGATGCAAGGCGCATTGCCGTTTGCCGCAGACCTCATGCGGGCGATTGAGCGGCGCGGGCGTCATCCCATTTACGATTCACTTTGGCTCGAAAGCTATCGCGATGCGCGCGAGAGCTCGGGCAAGGTTGTTGTGCGCGCGGATATTTCGCGCTCCATCGAGGGCCGCCCGGCGCTTGTGCTGGACGACGTGTTCGATAGCGGCCGCACATTGGCGTTTGCCCAGGCGCATCTGCTGGCGAAGGGGGCGACACGCGCGCTTACGTGCGCCTTTGCGCGCAAGCCGCTCGCCGCCGGCCTGCCGATCGACGCCGTCGGCTGGGACGCGCCGGACAAGTTCCTCGTCGGCTACGGCATGGACGACAAAGGTCGGTATCGCGGCCTCCCTTATATTGCCGCCGTGGGCGACTAGCGTCGAAATCCGTCGCAAAAGGGCTTGGCCTGCGCCGCGCTTTGCCCGATGGGTGGCCCGAGGGGGCCGCATGATCCGATTTTTCTTGATCGCCGCATCGTTGGTGCTGGCCGCGTGCGGCCAAGCTGGCCCAAGCGCGCAGCATGAAGCGCAACCGTCCCCGCGCGTCGCCGAAGCGATGGCGGCGGCACGCACGCACGTCGCCGCCAATGAAGAAGCGATTGTCACCGAGTTGCGAACTTTGCTGGCGCTCCCGAACGTCGCCTCGAACCCAGCGGACATCAAACGCAACGCCGAACTGCTCGTGGCGATGCTGGAGCGACGCGGAGCAAGCGCGCGCATTCTTGAGACGCCCGACGCGCCGGCGTCCGTGTATGGGGAGATCACCACGCCGGGCGCGACGCGTACGCTGCTGTTTTACGCGCACTTCGACGGCCAGCCGGTCGGCGATCCCGAGGCGTGGGTCACGCCGGCTTTCACCCCGACACTCCGCGCCGGGCGCGCCGAGGACGACGCCGTTATTATTCCCTGGGCGAACGCCACCTTTCCGCTTGCCGACGATGCACGCATCTACGCGCGCTCGGCCAGCGACGACAAATCTCCGATCGTCGCGATGCTCGCCGCGTTAGACGCCATGCGCGCCGCCAACATCCCATTGTCGGCGAACATCAAATTTTTCCTCGAAGGC
This sequence comes from alpha proteobacterium U9-1i, assembly GCA_000974665.1. NCBI lineage: Bacteria > Pseudomonadati > Pseudomonadota > Alphaproteobacteria > alpha proteobacterium U9-1i. The sequence continues at coordinate 1,632,380 of BBSY01000002.1, forward strand.
GAGGAGGAGGCGGGCTCCCCCAATCTCGCGCGCACGCTCGAAACGCATCGCGACGCGCTTGGCTCCGACCTGTGGATTTTCGGTGATGGGCCCATCGATCCGCGTGGCCTGCCGCGCGTCGTGTTGGGCGTGCGTGGCGTGATCAGCTTTCGCCTCACCACCTACGGCCCGGCCATGAGCCTCCACTCGGGCCATTACGGCAACGTCGCGCCCAACCCGGCCGCCCGTCTCGCGCATCTCATCGCGTCGATGCGCGCTGATGACGGAACCATCATTGTTGATGGGTTCGATCGCGCCGCCGATCCCATATCCCCGCAAGCCCGCGCACTCGCACGCGAAGCCTATGACGACGGCGAAATGCTGCGCGGACCGCAACTAGCTGGCACGGAGTCCGGCTTGACCTACGGCGAGTCCGTGTTGCGCACGGCGCTCAACGTCACGCAGCTCCAATATGCCAGCGTCGGGGCGCAACGAAACGCGATCGGCCCGGAAGCGAGCGCGGGCTTCGACGTGCGCATCGCGCCAGGCGTAACGCTGGAAGAGGTGCGTGAACTCATCACCGCGCATGTGCGCGCCCAAGGCTACGAACTGGTCGATGATGCACCCACCGAAGCGCAGCGCTTCGCGCACGCCAAACTCGCCCGCCTCGAATGGGGCGACCTCGGCTACGTTTCCGCGATGTCGCCGCCCGACAATCCAGGCGTCGCGCGCGTGATCGACGTGATGCGCGCGGCGACCAATAACGAAGTGCGCGTGCCGCCGCTGCTGGGCGGCAGTCTGCCGATCGCGCCAATCGGCGATGTGCTCAACACGCCGTTCGTGATCGTGCCGATTGTCAATGCCGACAACAATCAACACGCCCCGAACGAGAACGTGCGCATGCGCGAATTCAGGCACGGCATTGAGCTTTACGCCGCTCTGTTGGCGGAAGCCGGAAACGGCTGGGACTAGCCGCGTCGCTCAAAGCCAAGCAACAGCGCGCCGCTTGCGCCGTCCGTGAGTCGGAGCGTCAGTTCATTGGGCTCGGCCGTGAACGCGCCTTCAACATCGCCCATGCGCCCGCACGTATAAGTCAGCCGCACTTGCGGCGTATCGGTGAAGTTCGCTGTCCAGGTGTCGACTTCGCCGCTTGCCGCTGCACCCGCCCAATTGAACACCACCGCGCCATTGGACTCGGTGACGTCGAGCGATACGGCACGTTGGCCAGCCCAGCCGGTGGCCCCGCCGATGCGCGTGGCGGAGGTGAGATCGTAGAGGCCTGGAACGATCCGCCCGCCGCTTAAATCAGCAAGCGCGGCGGCGGCGGTGACGACTTCGTTCTGCACGCTCACGAGCTTGTTCAAATCGGGCGCGACGTTGTTGCAGGCGGCCACCTGCGGCGTCTCGGGTCGTGGCGGCGCTTCAGACGCCGTATTGGACGGCGGCGAGCACGCGGCCAAGGCCGTGGCTGCGATCAGTGGAATGAGGCGCATCTTGTCTCCTGGCATCCCCGCCGCGCCGGCACTGTGCGCAACGCCTCGCGCTGGATCAAGCCCGCGCCTGCGCGCGGAATGCGGTTGGGCTTGACCCCATGACGCGCTTGAAACGGCGATTAAACGTCGACAGATCGCCGAAACCTGCGTCGAACGCGATATCCGACACCGTATCGCGTGAGCGCCGCAACCGCACCGCGGCGCGATGCATCCGTGTACGCAACACGAATTGATGCGGCGTCATGCCGATAATCGTCTTGAACGCGCGCAGGAAGGCAAACGGGTCCATACCCGCTTCGTCCGCGAGATCATCGAGAGACAACGCCTCGTGCGCATCACGTTCTATCCGGCGTACGGCTTCTGAAATGCGTGCGTGATCGCGGGCTGTGAAACGCCGGGCCGGCAATGCCTCGTTGATGAGCGATGCAACCCCACTCGCCATGCGCAGACCGATCTCTTGAAGCGCTGCGCCATCGCCATCTTCTCGCGCGGCTTCCGCCTCGGCCATCAATGGCGCGAGTGCGGTCAGTGGCGGCAAATGCGCGTGCCCAAAGCCGATGTCGCGCGCGCCGGGCGTGGCGGCAAGGATCGCTTCAAAGCGCGACGGCGCGAAATGAAACGCGATGCACCTGTCTCCGCGCCCGTGTTCGTGGCCGCATTGGTAACAGGCGCCGAGTTCACCCAGCAACACACCGCCCGGCGCCAACGCCGCACGGCCGGATCGCGTGCGATAATTGAACGTGCCCTCGGTAACCGCCGCGACGCAGACAAAATCGTGCGCTTCCTCGAAAGGTCGATCTTCAGGGCCTGCGCGGCAGACTGCATCGATCACGCGCCATCCCTCGCCGGCGGCCAAGATACGCCAATCGTCCTGCAAAGGGTGGTTCGGGCCGGGCTCGCTCACCGGCTAAATCTATCAATTTTTCCCAAGCGAGGCGAGAGGCGCGGATGCTTCAAACGGGCTCCACCACGGAGAGTTTCGATGCTGAACCATATATCGATCGGCGTCCGCGACATTGCCCGGACGAAAGATTTCTATGACGCGGCGCTGAAGCCGCTCGGTTATTCCTGCCTCGACGAAAGCGAGGGTAGCTTGGGCTACGGCGCCGACGCGGTCGTGTTGTGGATTGGCGAAACGACAAAGCCGGTACCCGCCGATTCTAAGAGCAATCTGCATTTCTGCTTCGATGCGCCAAGCAAGAAGGCTGTAGACGCTTTCCACACAGCCGCGCTCGCCGCCGGCGGCAAGGACAATGGTCCACCAGGGATCCGCAAGGATTATTCGCCCGGTTATTACGCTGCGTTCGTCATCGACCCGGATGGCTATCGCCTGGAGGCCTTCGTGCGGGTCTGAGCGATCAGCACGAGCGCGACACCGCCGAGGATCGCTGCGCTCGCCAGTACGAAGCGCAACGTCAGCGCTTCGCCGAGCAAGAGAATTGCACCAGCGGCGGCGATTACCGGCACCGTGAGCTGCACGATCGCCGCCTCGCTCGCGCGCAAGCCTTTGAGCGCCGTGTACCAAACGGCGTAACCAAGCCCGCTGGCGATTGCGCCCGACGCAATGGCCAGCGCAATGCCCTCTAAGCTTAAGTGCAACGTCGAGGCGAAAGGCGCGAGCAGCGCTAACGCCATTGGCGTGGCGCGCAGAAAGTTACCAGCGGTAACAAGCGTCGGCTCAAACCGCTGGCTCCGCGCGCTGCGCCCAAGCAAAGAATATGCGCCCCACGCGACGCCAGCGCCCGCCATCAGCGCCGCGCCAACGGGCGAGGGGGCGTGCAGTCCAGGCGCGAGCAGGTACGCCAGGCCGCCAATCGCCAGCATCGCGCCGAGCCATTGCGCCGCGCCGAGTTTTTCACCACGCGCCATCCCAAAGCCGATCATCGTGATCTGCACGGCGCCAAACAGGATGAGCGCACCGGTGCTCGCTCCCAGCGTTACGTACGCAAACGAGAACGCCGCCGCATAGGCGAACAGCGCGGCGCCTGATCGCCACGAGCCAGCAGTGATCAATTTGCTGGCTCCGCCGCGAAGCGCCGCGATCAGCGCCAAAGCCAACGCGCCCGCAAGCAGTCGAACCGCTGTAAAACTCGCCGGATCGATTGTTGGATCGACCAGGGCCAGCCGGCACAGAAGCGAATTGGCCGCGAACGCGACCATCGCCAAGACTGTCAGCACTAAGGTTGAGCCTGCCCCCGCCATGGGCGGTCAGCTATCGCCGCCAAAGCGATCAAGCAAGCGCCGCAGATACTCGCGTTCGGATTCCGGCCGGCTTGCGTCCTGCGCCCGGCGGCGGATTTCGTCGAGGATTTCGCGCGCGCGAACCGGGTCAATCTGCGTTGGGATCGACGTATCGCCTTCGCCCACGCCGCCGCTGGGCGCAAGCCGGCCCAGCGGATCGCGCGGGCCGCTGGCTTCGCCGCTTTGGCCGCTTTCAGCGCGTCGGCCTTGCTCGCGCATCTGCGTCGCCAATTGCTCTGCGCCTTCGCGCAGGCTTTCAAGCGCTGCGGCCTGCGCGGATTCGGCCGCATCGAGATCGCCGCGCGCGAGCGCGTTCTCTGCTTGCTGCATGGCGCGTTGCGCGGCGTTCAGATCATCGCTGGGCGCAGCGCCCGCTTCGCTGGCCTGTTGCTGGGCTTGGCCGAGGCTTTCGCGAATCTGCGCTTGCTGCTCGGCGAGTTGCTCTCCACCGCCTTGGCCGCCTTCGTTCTCGCCACCGCTGCCGCCGCCGCTGTCGTTTTGGCGCTGTGTCTCGTCGTTGAGCGCACGCTGTTCGCCAATCGCCTGCGACAGCTCGTCCATGCTCTGCTGCATCTGCGGATTCTGCTGGCCTTCTTGGCCTTCCTGACCTTCGCCGTCCTGGCTCTCGGAGAGCTGCGCGTCCATGTTGTTCAGGATTTGCGAAAGCTGCTGCAGCAATTGTTGCGCTTCGGCGTTGCGGCCTTGTTCGCTCAGACGCTGCACTTCCCGCAGCATTTCCTGGATGTCGCGCTCGCTAACGCTGGCTTGTTCCTCAGTGTCCTCGGCGCTTTCGCTTTCACCGTTTCGCAGTGCTTCTTGGATCAGGGCCTGCATGTAACGCTCGGTCGCCTGCTCTAACGCCTCGACCAATTGACGGATGCGCTCCGGCGGCGCGCCTGCCGCGAGCGCCTCGGCCAAAGCGCGCTGCGCTTCTTCCATCGCGCGCCGCGTATCGGCCGCACCGCCATACTCCGCGCGCAGCGCCGTGCGCCACAGCATGTCAGCTGCGTCGTCGGTGTCGCCGATGGATTGCGCCGTATCGAGTTCGGCGCGCGCCATGCGGAAGCCCAGAAACACCGCCATGTCGCGGAAATAGCCATCGCGGGGCGCCATGGTGAGCGCATCGAGCAAGCGCGCCGCCTGGCGGATCCCATCCGGCGCGCGGCGCAGCGACGGCTGGCGCTCATAATCGCGCACCTCGATGCGTTCGTTCCCAAGCAGGATGGCGCCTGCGGGAATGCTTGGCCAATTCCGCCGCTGCGCGCGCTGATAAGGGCGCCGTTCAGTGAGGATATGGCGGCGAATTTCAATCGCGGCTTGCGCCAGCGGCTGTAGAAACACCTTCTCCGGCAGCGTGAACCTGAGTGGCGTGCTTGCGCCTTCCTGGCCCAGCGCGTCGAACGCGACGATCTGCGCTTCCACCTCCATGCCGGCATAGGGGTGATCAGCAAGATCAAGCTCGCTTTCGCCCTCCGCGCTGCGCGGATCGCCAGCCGGTGATTCCACCGCTGTGTCGATTGCCGGCGCCTGCGCTAGGCTTTCAGGTGGATCGGTGGGGCGCACCCGCAACGCCAACCGCGTCACGCCAAAATCATCCGCCGCGCGCCATGCGACCGCGACATTCTCCGCCGCCATCTGCGCAAGTGGCGCGGTGAACGCCGCCTCCGGCGCTGCGTCCGGCGATGGCGCCATGCGCCATTGCGCGCGCGTGTGGAAGCGCACGATGCGCAATCGACCAGGGCCTGGCAGCGTCATCTGTGCTTCCCACGCGCCGTCGGCGGCGAGCGTGAAGCGTTCGCGCCTTTGTCCGCGCGGGCCATCGAACACCAAAACCGGTGCGCCCACAGGGCCCGTCAGGCGCACGGTGGCCTCGACCGTGGGCGGCGTCTCAACCCGTTGGCCCAGACGATCACTCAGCGAAATCGGCGCCGCGTGCGTGTAGTCGGCAGGCGTCACCCATGCTTCGATCTGCATCGGCTGATCGCCCAGCAGCGGGCCTGGGTCCGGCAGGAACGCACGCGCCAATCTGTCCGAACCGTTGCCGCCGGCAAGGATCGCCGCGGTCAGAAGCGCCGCGATCAAGACGTAGCGCAGTTTGTAGGGATCGATTTGGTCAAGCTGCGGTCGGGGCGGGCCGGCGCGCGCATATTCGGCGCGGGCGATGGCATGTTCGCGCTCGCGCGACCAAAGCGCCACCGAGAACGCATCGTAACGCGAGGGCCGGTCGCGCAGCGATTCAAACGCGGCGATGTCGAGCTTCGAGTCTACCGCCAGTCGCGCGCGCGCCTCGGCCTCGGTCGGCGCCTGGTAGGTGCGTTGCGCGCGCCAAGTGAGCCAGGCGAACACAGCCAGCGCCGCGATGGCGGTGAGGCTCTGCGCCATCCACGGCAACAAGTCGTGCACGCCAGCGAGCGCCAACGCCGCCCAAACGCCAATCGCAAGCAATACGGGGAGGCCGATACGCAACGTCCGCTCAAGCGCGAGCCCGCGTCGCGCACGCGCGGTCTCCTGGGCCAGCAGGTCGAGGGCGTCCTGGTGTTTCAAGCGGGGGGAGCCTAACAGGCCGTCTCTGGCCAAACCATGACGGTAGCGTGCACCGGCGCAGTGTTTCGTCGCTAACTTTCGCTTAATCCGCGCCCGGACTATGAGCCCCAGGGCGGCGGTGGCGTCTCAACTGGCGCGGAGAGATCGAATTCGACTCGGAAATAGCGGCTGGGGCGCTCCAGCTGGTAGGCGAACAAATGGCCCGGTTGGATCTCCACCGACCAAACGTTCTCCGCTGACGCTGGAATATTGTTGGCGTGGAAGAGGCGCTGCGAAAAGGCGTCGGCAGGGAAATCCTGACGCGTCTGTGTGCCCGCGCCGGCGCTATCGCCGCCATATTGGGTGAGCGTGTCTTCACTGCCGTCTTCGTGGCGATGATCGTGCTTCAAACGCAGGCCCGAGCCTGTGCGTGTGATCACCCAAGTACGCGAGCGGTTCTCACCGACATGAAACGGAACGCGGATTTCCGTCGCGCTGCATTCACGAACGTGCATCACCAAATGCTCGCTGGCGATCCCGGCGTCGGCTGCATCATGGGTAACGACGCGGCCGCGAAAGCTTTGGCCGCACAGCAATGAGAGTTGCGCGAAGAACGTGGTCGGCGCTGACGCTTCCGCCTGCGGCGGTGCAGGGGGCGTGGCGCAAGAGGCAAGCGCGAGCGCGGCAAGGGCAAGGACGAGATGCTTCATTGTGGTATGTGTTCCAACGCCATTTGCTCCTCAACGCGCCAGCGCCGGCGCACGACGTCGAACCGATCGCCGCGCACCAGCACTTCGGCCACCAGTTCGCGCGCATTGTAAGTAGACGCCATCGTCGCGCCGTATGCGCCCGCGGTCATGAACGCCACCAAGTCGTTTGGCCCCAAAGGCGCTAACGCGCGGTTGCGCGTGAACGTGTCGCCTGTCTCACAGATCGGCCCGACGACGTCGTAAGCGACGTGTTTTTGCGCGGTCTCGCGCAGAGGCCGGATTTCGTGAAACGCTTCGTACATCGCCGGGCGCAGAAGATCGTTCATGCCCGCGTCGAGAACCAGGATTGGTCTCTGCGGGCGCTCCTGGATGCGAATTACCCGAGACAAGAGCACGCCGGCATTGCCAGCGATCATGCGCCCTGGTTCAAACGCCAACGCGATGTCGAGCCCGTCGGTGACACGCTTCACCATCGCCGCATATTCAGCCGGTGAGGGCGGATCGGGTTCGTTGAAATACGGCACACCCAGTCCGCCACCCAGATCGAGGCGCGTCACCTCCATGCCGTCGGCGCGCAGTTTTTCCACCAAGCTGCGCATCACGTGGAAGGCCGCTTCGAGCGGCGCCAGATCCCTAATCTGGCTGCCGATGTGAACCGCCAAGCCTTTGGCGTCGAGATGCGGATCCACATGCGCGCGCGCATAGAGTTGCAAGGCCTGGTCGTTCGACACGCCGAACTTCGCATCGCTTTTGCCGGTCGAGATTTTGTCGTGACCACCGGCGCCGACGTCTGGGTTGACGCGGATCGCAAGCGGCGCACGTTTGCCCAAACTCGCCGCGATTTGCGACAAAGCCGCCATCTCGGCAATGCTCTCGACGTTGATCTGATCGACGCCGGCCTTCACTGCGAAGGCGAGCTCATCCTCGGTTTTACCCACGCCTGAGAAAATGATCCGTTCCGCCGGCACGCCTGCCTTCAGCGCCCGCTGAATTTCGCCTTGGCTCACTGTATCGGCGCCGGCGCCTTTGCGCGCGAGTGTGGCAAGCACGGCGATGTTGGCGTTCGCCTTCACGGCGAACGCTACGTTCACGTCACGCGGGGCGAACGCCTGTTTGAAAACGTCATAATGCCGTTCAAGCGTCGCTGACGAATACACGTAAACAGGAGTGCCGACGGCTTCCGCGATTGTCGCCAGCGATACGTTTTCGCAATGGAGCGCGCCGTTCCGGTACTCGAAATGATTCATTGCGGATTTGGTTGCTCGCAGCGTGCGTCGATGATCACGCGTGGGTTGCGCTCGCGCTCGGCGCGTTGACGCGCGCAGCCTTCCGACGTCGCCTCGTCGCGGTTCCACATCGGCCCCGGGCGCTCCAGGCCGCCTTTGATGCCGCAGCCGGCCAGCAGCGAAAGCGCGAGAGCGCTGATCACGAGACGCGTCATTCAAACGACTCCTTCCAGCGCGTGACTTGCTCACGCACCCGCTCCGACGCGGTTCCGCCATAGCTTTCGCGGGCTTCTACTGATTTTTCAACTGTGAGCGACGCGCGGCCGGCCTCGCTGATGCGCGGCTCGATCGCTTGGAACTCCGAAAGCGGCAAATCCGCCAGCTCCCGCACGCCCAATTCCTCGGCGCGCCGGACAATGCGGCCGGTCACGTCGTGCGCCTCGCGGAACGGCGTTTTGAGATTGCGCACAAGCCAATCCGCCAGGTCGGTCGCGGTGGAATAGCCCCGAGCGGCCGCCTCGCGCATCGTGGCGCGGTCAAACGCGATCGTCTCCAGCATGCCTGTGATCGCTGTGATCGAAAGCTCGAACGCATCGAAGGCCGAGAACGTCAGCGCTTTGTCGTCCTGCAAATCCTTCGCATAAGCGAGCGGCAGTTTCTGCACGATGCCGTTGAGTGCCTGAAAATCCGCCGCCACGCGCGCGGCCTTGGCGCGCACGAGTTCGGCTGCGTCCGGATTGCGTTTCTGTGGCATGATCGAGGAGCCGGTGCTCCATTGATCGCTCAAACGCGCGAACCCGAACTGCGGGCTGGTCCACAGCACCAATTCTTCCGCAAGGCGCGAAAGGTGGGTCATGCAGATGGAGAGGTTCGCCAACGCCGCCAGGGCGAAATCGCGCGAGCCGACCGCATCGAGCGAGTTCGACGCCGGCGCATGAAAGCCCAGCGCCTTTGCGGTGGCGTCGCGGTCAATCGGATAGGGCGTGCCGGCCAACGCGGCTGCGCCCAGCGGGCACTCCCACGCCGCTTCCAACGCCGCGCCGATCACCCGCACGCGGTCGCGCTCGAGCATGGACACATACGCCAGCAAGTGGTGGCCAAGCGTGATCGGTTGCGCGGTTTGAAGATGGGTGAAGCCGGGCATCACCCAGTCAGCGTGTTGATCCGCACGCTTCAGCAGCACGCGTTGCAAACGGCGCAGCGCGTCGCCCGCGTCGCGCCCGGCGCGCATTGTCCACAACTTGAAATCGGTGGCGACTTGATCATTGCGCGAGCGGCCCGTGTGCAGACGCTTGCCGGCTTCGCCGATCCGTTCCGTCAGCCGCGCTTCGATGTTGAGGTGAATGTCCTCCAGCGCATGCGAGAACTTGAACTCGCCTGACGCGATTTCCGCGGCGATTTGATCCAGGCCCGCCTGTATCGCGCGATTGTCCTCGGCCGTAATGATCCCTTGGGCGGCGAGCATCGTAGCATGCGCTTTCGAGCCCTCGATGTCCTCGCGCCACAGGCGCTTGTCGACGTCGATCGACGCATTGATCGCCTGCATGGCCTCAGCGGGACTGGCGCCGAAGCGTCCGCCCCACATATCGTGGCCGCTGGAACCGGAGGATTTGGACTTGGGATCTGACATTGGATCGAGTGTGAAGCCTTCCAAGCGACCGAACTGGCCGCTCCGCGCCGCCATGGTGCTGATTGCCGTGGGCGCCGTCGCGGTCCTTTACGTGCTTTTCGCGGCCTCTTCAAAGCCTGAACAGGGCGGCCTCTACAGCGCCTACGCCCGGGGCGGCCTCGGCAATCTGGTGGTGTTGGAGGAAGTCCCGCCCATGCCGGCCGAGACGCTGCGCGACGCCGAGGGCAACGCCACAACTTTGGCCAGCCTGTCCGAGGGGCAGGTCACTCTGGTGAACCTGTGGGCGACATGGTGCGCGCCCTGCATCACCGAGATGCCCACCATCGGCGCGCTCGCGCGTCAATACGAAGGTCGGCTCAACGTCATCGCCGTGAGTGTCGATAGCGAAGCCAAGGAAGCCGACGCCCGCTCGCAGCTGGCGCAGCTAAGCGAAGGATCGCTCGCCTTTTACATCGAGCCCAGCCGCGGCGTGCTGTTTTCCATGCGCGCGGCCGGTATGCCCGTGACGGTGCTCTACGGCCGGGATGGTCGCGAGCGCGCGCGTCTGGTCGGCGGAGCTGATTGGGCGAGCCCCGAAGCCATGGCGTTGATCGACGCGGCGCTTGCCGAGCCATGAGCGGCGGCGTGCCGATCGTTGAAACCGAACGGCTCCGCATGCGCCCGCATGGCCTCGCGGACCTCGATGCAAGCTTGGCGATGTGGGCCGACGCCGAAGTCGCACGCCATATCAGCAATAAGTCCAGCACTCGTGAAGAATGCTGGTCGCGGATACTACGCTACGCCGGACACTGGAGCCTGATGGGCTTTGGCTACTGGCTTGTGGAAGAGAAAACGACTGGCCGCTTCGTCGGCGAAGCCGGCTTCGGTGATTTCAAGCGCGAGATGGTTCCCGATTTCGGCGGTGCGCCGGAGCACGGCTGGGCGCTTGCGCCATGGGCGCATGGCAAGGGCTACGCCACAGAAGCGGGCCAAGCCGCGCTGGCGTGGGCCAAGACCAAATTCGGTGCGCGCGACGTCGTCTGCATGATCTCACCGGAAAATGCGCCGTCACTCCGGGTGGCCGAGCGGCTCGGCTATGTCGAATACGGCCGCACGGTCTTCAAAGGTGGCGAAAACATCCTCTTTCGCAGGCCGCTTTGACTGCCTGATCCGATTGTCGCCCGCGCGGAGGATCGCTAGAGGTCAGGTCGAGGGCCGCGAGGCGGGGATTCTGATTGATGTTGCGAGCCTTTATTGGCGCTTTTTGCGCGCTGGCCGTCGCCGGCGTCGCCAGCGCCCAACAATGGGCGGGTTCCGATCCCTCCCGCTCGCCGCGCGCTTTCGGGCAGGGCGATGTGGATTTCGTGCTCTCTGAATTGTGCTTCCCGTTTTTGCTTCAAGGCATCGACGGCGTCGCGCTTGCGCGGGCTCGCGGGCTCGAGACCGCGTTTGGCACGCAGGATTGGGCGTCCGGCGGTCGGGCGTATCTTGTCGGCCAAGCTGACGTCATGGTGTCGTTCGATGACGCCGACGACGGGCGCGCCTGCACGTTCATCATCCGCAGCGGCAATCCGGCCCGCTACAGCGACGCGATTTCAGCGCGCCTCGCCACATGGCCTTCGCAATGGACGCCCGCGCCAGTCCAAGTCGCGCCTGGAAATTTCTCCAGCCGCACAATCCTCTGCGGCCCTGAACAAGGCCCGCACGACATCGCCTTCGTCAGCATCGGCGGTGAGCAAGGCACGCCGCCCGTACTCATGACCTTGGCGCGCTTGGCGGAGCGCAACGAACGTTGCGCTCCAGCGCCTGCGCGGCGTTAGGCGCTACAGGAACGGAGACAGCGCCAACCGCACGCGCGAGGAAGCCGCCAGCACTTGTGCATAGGTTGCCGGCCGCTCCGGCGCGGTCGCCGCCGGCCACAAGTCGATGAACCGGTTCAGGTCCGCCAGCGCCGTGTCGTAAGCGCGTGCGTTGCGCGCTTTCAACGCTGTTTCACCCGCCACCAGCGCGTCTCGTGCAGAGAGCGCCGCGCCTAAGCTGTGCTGGTACTCGATCGGATCAATGAAATCCGCCTGGATCACGTGCTGATAAAGGCCAGCCGAGAGATCGAGCATCCGCGCTGTCAGCGCGGCGTGATCGATCTCTAGTCCAGTCCGTGCGGCATTGATGGCGGCTTCGCCGGCTTGGATGCGTTGCGCCATTTGCTGGCGGGAGCTTGCCGCTTCCGTCGCGGCGCGCACGGGCGCGATGTCTAGCGCGCCGAACTGGTCGGCCGACGGGTCGTACACCTCAAGCAGGCCCTGCGAGACCAGCACACCCGCCTCTTCGGTCGTGTCGCCCTCTGCCACGCGGCCGGCGACCAACAAGAAGCCTTTGAGGTGCTGGAGCCGCAAAGCCGTGAGCTGATCTCCGGAAACGCCGGCATAGGCCGTCGCGACGCCGGCTTCGCCTTGCTCGCCGCCGCTTTCGCCGATCGCCGCTTCGCCAGCTTCGCCGCCCGCGGTGGGCGCAGCTTCACCGGCTTCGCCATGTTGCGCTGCTTCACCACCTTCGCCGCCGGAGCCAGCTTCGCCACCCGCCCCGCCTTCGCCGCCGCAGGCCGCCAATGAAAGCGCCGCGGCCGCGCCTGCCGTCTGCCACAGCTTGTACTTCCAGGTGATCATGCAGTGCTCCCCGCCGCCTCGGACGTTCAAATAACAGCCGCAGCACTCTGGACCAAATGCAAATCATTCGCAATAACGGGCGCACATGACCCACATCCTTCGCGCCGTTCTGTCACCCGAGGACCTCGCCCGCGTCCGCCAGGAACTCGACGAGCTGACCTGGAAGCCCGGCAAGCGCACCGCCGGCCCAGCCGCGCGCGGAGTGAAGGAAAACCTCCAGGCCGACGGCGCCAACAGCCGCACCCAAGCACTGGAGCGCTTCGTGGCCGACGCTTTGCGCCGGCACGCTCTCTTCGAAATTGCCGCGCGCCCGGCGAAGCTCAGCCGGCTTTTGTTCTCCCGTTACGAACCAGGCATGACCTACGGGACCCATACCGATGACGCGTTGATGGGGCAGGGCGACGCGCGAATTCGCACCGATCTCGCGTTCACGATTTTCCTCTCCGATCGTGGCAGCTACGAAGGCGGCGCGCTCACCATCGAGTCCTCGTTGGGAGAGCAATCCATCAAACTCGAAGCCGGCGACGCTTTGCTCTATCCGGCGGGGTCGATTCACCAAGTGGCGCCGGTGCAGCAAGGCGTGCGTCTCGCCGCCGTCGGTTGGCTGCAAAGCGTGATCGCCGATCCACAGCAGCGCGAGTTGTTGTTTGACCTTTCCATAGCGCGGTCGCGTCTCGCGGAGGCCGGCGTTGCGCGTGAGGATGTGTTGCGGCTCGACAAGGCGGTGTCGAACCTCTTGCGCATGTGGGCGAAGCCCTAAGGAAAAAGCTCGCGCTCGCTCGCGCGCGTTGGCGTCGCGACGAAAGGTTTTCTCAGCGCGACAATCGCGAAGATCGCCGCGGCGATGAACGCCGTTGGCAAGCCAACAAGCAACGCGAGCGGCAGCAACGTCAGCGCTGCGCTCAACGGAAGGGTTACCGCTTCCCCGTCGGGATTTCGCGCCGCGGCGGCGGCTTCGATGAGCCCCACCATCACAAACGGCGCGGCAAGCGAAACCGCCAGTCCGGCGACGACGATATGAACGATCACATCACGGTGCGTGCGCGGCGGCTTGCCCGCTCCCCACGCCGCGCCCAGCGAGATCAACCCAAGCGCAAACGCCAACGCACCTGCCACGCCGATACCGCGCGACATGGCTGGATCGCTGCTCAACAACAATGGCGGCCAGCCGATCGCGAGCGCGAGCGCGATCGGCGTCCAAACAAACGCCGGGCCTCGCCATTTGAGCGGCGGGATCAGCTCAGGAACTTTGGAAGCGGGACGCGCCATCGGCCCAGTCTAGCGCCTAGCTCTGCGGCGTCACCGAGGCGTGGACGATCGATTGCGCGATTTCATGCGCGCGCCGGCGGATTTCTGGCACGGCTGTAATCTCCCAGAAGCTCCCCTGCGTCAGCGGGCCGATCGCGTGCAGGCGCGAAGAGGGCGCGCCGCGCGCGTCAATCAGCTCGCTGCCCGCGTTGACGTCGAAACCCAAGCCGGTGGCGTCGGGGCGAGCGATTCCGTCGGCGAGGATTTGCCGGATCAAAGCGTCTTCGCAGCGCGCAACATCCGCTGACGCTCCCGTGCAATTGACGATACGGGCGGCGTTGAGCGTTTGGCTCGCACGCGCGCCGCGCGGGCGCCACGTCACGCGCACGCCGTCGCCAGTAGGCAAAACGCTTTCAATTCGGCCCGCGAGCACAGTCAGCGCGCCTGATCGTTGCAAGGCTTCGATTTCACCCGCCGCACCGGGCGCGGCGCGGTGGCGGTGCACGTCCCACCAGATACGCGCGTGGCGCAGGAAACGCCGGCGCGTTTCAAGTGGCCAGCGTCGCCACAAGGGCTGCGTCTTTGGGCGCATGGCGTTCATCACGTCTTGCCATTGCCCGCCGCCAGCGATCGCGGCGCGCGCTTTCTTGCGCAGCATGCCCAGTAGTTCGCTCAGTTCCGCGGGCAGGCGCTCAAGGTCAATTGCGGCGGCATGCCGCTCCGGCTGTGGACGTGGGAGCAGGCCGCGCCGTGAGAGCGCGTAGAGTTTGCCAGTTCGCGGCGCTCTCGTCAGCGCGAGCGCCGTATCCACCATGGTCAGCCCCGCGCCAATGAGGAGCACATCTTCTTGCGGCGCGACGTTTGCAAGCGCGCCTGCGTCCCAAGGACTTGCGATAAAGCGCGTCGCGCCAAGCGCGCTTGCATCGAAAGGCGCAGCAGCGGCGAGATTGCCGAGCGCCAAGATCGCGCGATCGGCGGCGATCGTTTTGCCGGACGCCAAGCCGATGTGAACAAGTTTCGCGGTCAAATGACACGACACGGCTTCGTCATGCACCAGCTTCAGCGAATCCGGCGCCGCGAAATGGCCGGTGACCCTCAGTCGTTCTCCAAGATAGTCGCCGTAGAGCGCGCGCGGCGCGTAGGCGTCGCGCGGCGCATTGTGGCCGCGCTCGCGCAGCCAGTTCCAGAAATCGTCCGGTGCGTCTGGCAACACGCTCATGCGCTCCGCATGGACGTTCAGCAGGTGCGCGAAATTCTGGGTCGAGTAGGCGAGGCCGCGTCCGAAGCCGCCGTAGCGGTCGATCACCGTGACGCGCGCGCCCGTGGTGTTGACGAGTTCGAGCGCGAGCGCCGCGCCGCTGAATCCGCCGCCGATAATGACGATGCGCTGACGCTTCACGCCGCTAACCTCCCGCCAGCGCCCGGCAGACGCAATCGCAATGCGACAGCGTCCGCGCATGGCTCCGCGCTACAAACGCATGACCCGATTGACAGGTTGCGTCGTTCGCGCTGGTTAATGCCCATGGCCGACAAACCCACCGCGCTTGAGGATCGTGGCGCCGATGTGCGCCTGCGTTCGCCTTCTGCTGCGCGCAATCGCGAGCCCGTGCTGGGCGTCTTGCGCCGCGTGCTGCCGGCGGATGGGCGCGTATTGGAAATCGCATCTGGCACGGGCGAGCACGCAATCCATTTCGCGCGGGCGATGCCGGGGCTCACGTGGCGCAGTAGCGACCCCGACGCCGCCTCGCGCGCCAGCATCGTGGCCTGGATCGAGAGCGAGGGGTTGGCCAATATTCTACCGCCGCTCGAGATCGATACCCGCAGCGCCAATTGGGGGATCGAGGACGAACGTTTCGACGCCATCGTGTCGCTCAACATGATCCATATCGCGCCGTGGGAAGCGGCGCTGGGCCTCATCGACGGCGCGGCGCGGTTGCTCAAGGCGAACGGCGTGCTTTTTCTCTACGGTCCATTCAAACGCGATGGGGCGCACACCGCCCCCTCCAACGAAGCCTTCGATGCATCCTTGAAATCGCGCGATCCGTCGTGGGGCGTGCGTGATGTCGGCGATGTTGCGCGCGAAGCACAGCGCAAGGGCTTCTCGCTGATGGAGATCGAGGAGATGCCGGCGAACAATTTGTGCGTGGTGTTTGCCCGTTAGCGCAGTTTCGGTTGGCTGCTGCCCGCATTCGGGCGCGAAGCGCTGAATTCGCAACACGTCTGTGGAGATCGCGCGCATCTCTCCGACGTTTAATGCGCGCGCCGTATTTGCTTCGCTCAGCGCGCCTATATCAGCGCCGCGAACGCAGCTTCGTTCGCGTGAGTTAGGAGCAAGCGCGCATGCGCGTTGCGATGAGAATGTTTGAGGCGGCGATTTGCACCGCTCTTGTTTTTGGCTTCGGCGCGATTGTCGCCGATGGCGCGAGGGTGGCGGCCGGGGCCGTCTTCTAAGTTCAACTCAACCGAAGGCGTCGCGATCTCGCGGCGCCTTCATTGTTTCTAGGCCAATGTTTTCAGCATCGCTTCAGTGTTGGTCTCAGCCGGCTGATCTTCACCGCCCATCGCTTGGCGGAATTTCTCCTGGATCAGCTGGCGGATAGTGTCTTCCGTCGCGCGCCGTTCTTCCGGCGACATCTGCGCCAGATCTGCCTCGCTCAAACCAAGCTGCTCCAGGATCTGTTCGCGCATCCGCTCCATTGGGGTTTTGCGCGCTTCTTCGAGGAAGATGTCGGTAGCGCTCGGCGCGCTGATCGTCGTCGGCGGCTCGTCGAGCCTTTGCAACGCAAGCACCGTTTCAAACGACAAAGGCGTCGCTTGCGAGGCCGGCAAAATCGACAGTGCGCCGGCAGAATTTGCCGCGTTAGCGCCGCCGACCTTTTGTTCAAACCAGGTTTGCGCGGCCTCATCGGCGCGTTTCACGCCCAAGGACTGCAGAACGGAGGGTGAGAAGCTCAGAGGCGAGATCGTCATGCCATTAAGCATGCAAACGTCGGGCCGGGCCCCGCGGTGTTCTAGCGCGTCGGCATCGGCTTTTCGCCGCGATAATCGTAGAAGCCGCGCTGCGTCTTGCGGCCGAGCCAGCCGGCCTCGACGTATTTCACCAACAGCGGACACGGGCGATACTTCGGATCGGCAAGGCCTTCGTAGAGCACTTGCATGATCGAAAGGCAGGTATCGAGGCCGATGAAATCCGCAAGCTCAAGCGGCCCCATCGGATGATTGGCGCCGAGCTTCATTGCTTTGTCGATCGCTTCAACCGAGCCGACGCCTTCGTACAAAGTATAAACCGCCTCGTTGATCATCGGCACCAGCACGCGGTTGACGATGAAGGCGGGGAAGTCCTCGGCGTTGGCGATCGTCTTGCCCAGGCTTTCCACGAACGCGAGCGTCGTGTCGTAGCTCTCTTGGCTGGTCGCGAGGCCGCGGATGATTTCCACGAGCTTCATCAACGGTGCGGGGTTCATGAAATGAACGCCGATGAACTTATCCGGCCGATCCGTGGTCGCCGCGAGGCGCGTGATCGAAATCGACGACGTGTTGGAGGCCAAGATCGCTTCGGGCTTCAGCACCGCGCGCAGATCGTGGAAAATTTTCCGCTTCGGCTCTTCTTGCTCGACGATCGATTCAATCACGAGATCGCAGGCGCCGAGATCAGTCAGCTTCGCCGCGCCTTTGATCCGTTTGAACGCGGAATCGGCGTCGGACTGCGTGATGGTTTCCTTGTGAACCTGACGCGCGAGGTTCTGCTGGATCAGTCCCATCGCAACATCGATGCGCGCGCCGTCGGCGTCGTTCAGCAGCACGTCGTAACCGGCGAGCGCACAGACATGCGCGATGCCGCTGCCCATTTGGCCGGCGCCGATCACGCCTACCGTCCGAATAGTGCTCTTCCCGGCCATCCGACCCCTCGGAACTAGTCCAAACGTCTATGTTGCAGTGCAGCAAGCATCCTACGCCACTGTCCGGAACGCAAGGTCCGAAAGCTCATAGGGCAGGCATGCTTCCTGACCTGCGCCGGGGAGGGCGCAGGTATCTGGGTTAACCGGGATTGGCGGTTCGCGGAAGGGCTCAGACGCCGGCTTTGGTCAACGCGTCCATCAGCTCAGGCACGGCGGTCTTGTAATCGGCCACCAAACCATAATCGGCGACTTGGAAGATCGGCGCTTCCTCGTCCTTGTTGATGGCGACGATGACCTTCGAGTCCTTCATGCCGGCGAGGTGTTGAATGGCCCCCGAAATGCCGATCGCGACGTAAAGCTCCGGCGCGACGATCTTGCCGGTTTGACCGACCTGATAGTCGTTCGGCGCGTAGCCGGCGTCGACTGCCGCGCGCGAAGCGCCGACCGCCGCGCCCAGCTTATCGGCCAGCGGGTCGAGCACTTTGTGGAACTCATCGCTCGAGCCCATGGCGCGGCCGCCCGAGACGACGCGCTTTGCAGCGGCCAATTCCGGACGATCCGACTTCGCCATGTCCTCCGACACGAACGCGGACTTGAACGGCCCTGCTGGCGCGGCGACGGTTTCAACCGAAGCGCTGCCGCCGGCGCCCGCCGCTTTGAACGCAGTCGGCTGCACGGTGAGGACTTTCTTTGGCTGGCTGTCCTTCACGGTGATCAGCGCATTGCCGGCGTAGATGCCGCGCACGAACGTATCCGCGCCCTCAATCCCGATCACGCCCGACACCTGCGCGACGTCCAACTTCGCGGCAATGCGCGGCGCGGCATTGCGGCCGGTGGTGGAGGCGGGGAATAGGATCGCGTCATAACCGCCGGCGAGCGGCACGATGAGCGCCTCCATCGGCTCGGCCATTTGTTTGGCGAGCGTCGCCCCGTCGGCGTGCAGCACTTTACGCACGCCGTCGATCTTGGCGGCTTCCGCTGCAACGGCGCCGGCGTTCGAGCCCGCGACCAGCACGTCGATATCGCCGCCCATCGCCTTCGCGGCGCTGACGACCTTGTGGGTGGCGTCCTTCAAGGAAACGTTGTCGTGCTCCGCGATAACAAGCAGGGCCATCTCAGATCACTCCTGCTTCTTTGAGCTTGCCGACCAATTCCTCGGCGGTTTTCACTTTGATGCCGCCCGAGCGCTTCGGCGGTTCGGCGGTTTTCACCGCCTTCAGGCGCGGACTGGTGTCGACGCCGTAATCGGCGGCGGTTTTCACGTCGATCGGCTTTTTCTTCGCCTTCATGATGTTCGGCAGCGAGGCGTAACGCGGCTCGTTCAAGCGAAGGTCGGTGGTGATGATCGCCGGCAGGTCGACGTCGAGCGTTTGCAGGCCGCCATCCACTTCGCGCGTTACCGCGGCCTTGCCGTCGTGCAGCACGATCTTTGAGGCGAACGTCGCTTGCGGCCAGTCGAGCAGAGCGGCCAGCATCTGCCCCGTCTGGTTCGAGTCATCGTCGATGGCTTGTTTGCCGAGGATGACGATGTTGGGCTGTTCGGCGTCGATTACTGCCTTCAGCAGTTTCGCAACCGCCAGCGGCTCAACTTCGCCTTCGGCTTTGATCAGGATGCCGCGATCGGCGCCCATGGCGAGCGCGTTGCGGATCGTCTCCTGCGCTTGCTCAGGCCCAATCGACACGGCAATGATCTCGGCGCCCGGATTGGCCGCGTGACCGCCGCCGCCTTCCTTCATGCGCACGGCCTCTTCGACCGCGATTTCGCAGAACGGGTTGATCGACATCTTCAGGTTGGAGAGATCGACGCCGGACCCATCCGGCTTCACCCGGACCTTCAAATTGTAATCGAGCACCCGTTTGACGGGGACGAGGATTTTCATCGCAAATCCTTGAGCTAACGCCTGCGCCGCAGCGCAGCATGAATGAGCGCGCGGACACTAGCTGTAGGGATTCCGACCCGTCAATGCGGACGCCAGGGAAGTTCAGTCACCGCGACAATACGGCAGGCCAATTCCTGTTCGCGGACTGGATGTGGCCCGGGATATCGCCCTCCCAGCGACGCTGAATCTCGTCATTGTAGTTCAGGTAAAGGCGGCCATCGACGATACGCCAGTTCGTCGGGTCGGCCGAGGCGGTATAGCCCTGGCTCACCGCCCAAGCGCAATAGCCGCCATATTGTGGCAGGTACCGCGCCGGGTTCGCGCGGAAGGACGCGAGATTGGCGGCGTTGGCGAAGCGATATTCGACCCCGTTATGTACGGTCCGGAATTGCGTGGCGCCGCGTGTCGGTTGGCCTGCCGCAAAATACGCGACCACATCATAGCCGCTCACGGCGACGTTGGAGAACGCAGCGGTATAGACCTGCGGTTTCTCGGCGTAGGCCGGCGCGGCGGGGGCGATGATAGCTGTGGCGATGGCGGCTGCGAGAAGCAATTTGCGAAGCATTGGGGAGGCTCCTGTTAGGCGTGGTTGGCGATGGCAGCCGGCGCGGCGCGCGCGGGTATGCCAGCGTTGGGAACGAAAGCGCGAGCGAGGTCGCGGATGAGGCCAAGGATCTCGTTGCGGCGAATGAAAAGCAGTACGATCGAACTGATCCAGATCGTCACCGCCGCGACGAAGAGCCCGCCGCCGTCATTGTTTGGGTCGATCCCGAGCGGCGTGAACAGATGGAAGCTCACCGCGCCCGTCATCACCGCTAGCCCAATCGCTGCGCCGAGGGCGTTGAGGCGCGTGAAACGCGGCAGCAGCCCGACCAGCAGCAGCGTTGACGCCGCCAATTCCGCCGAGCCGATCACGTACTGGCTGAAGAGCCCGGTGTGCCCAAACAGCCCCGCGAGCCCAAGCGTTCCGGCCCATCCGTCAAGCCGACCGAAGATTTCCTGGGTGTTGGGGTGGTCGGTGAATTTGAAGCGCAGACTGTCAAGAAACACGATCGCGGCGAACACCGAAATCGCGGCCGGGCCAAAGCGGCGGACGTAAGCGAGCATAGGAACCTCGAACTCTTGTCCGTGAGGACGTTCGAAGCGCGCACGTGGTTACGTCACCACCGCAAAAATTTGGAGCCGATCAAGCCCCCAAGCGCCGCGCACAACGCGATCGCCGCGACGTACCACGTCGTGACGAACGCAATGGAATCCACAGGGCAATACATCGAATAAGCCATTGCGCCGATACCGCCAGACACCGCTCCGATCGCAGCCCCTGTCAGTGCAAGCCGTGTCGGCGCGAGCCCTCGGATCAGCCAGAGCAGCAGCGCCGCCGTCGGCGCCGCAAGCACGGGCACCAACACCAGGCACCACGGAAAGCCGCCGCCCATCCAAGCGTCCATCCGGTCCTGCGGCGCTTCGCCCATCAGCGCGATGACGGTGGCCAGGATCGCTGCGGCGACGAAGATCGCCACTACCGCTATGCGCCAGCCGAGCGGTCGGCCGGGCCGCGCAAGCCGCAACGCCAACGGCAGCACCATTGCCGCCGCGAACGCGGAGAAAACTGATTTCCACATCACGGGCATCCGCGCGGCCGCCATGTCGTCGCGCACCCCGAGAGCGATCACGACAATCAAAGCCGCAATCAGCAAGCCGCCCAGCAATGTGGCCGCCAGACGCCACACCCATTGCTTGCGGTCGGCGGGCTCAACCCCACGCGCCAGCATGTCGATGAGTTGATCGGTCTTCACGCGCTTTGCTCCGTTTCACGGCCCATCAGGCGCATGAGCGCCTTCATGCCGCGATGAATGGAAATCTTGATGTCGGACTCGCTGAGGCCCGTCAGATCCGCAGCCTCCCGCACGCTTTTTTCTTCGAGCTTCACCAGTTCGATGGCGCGGCGTTGCTTGGGGGGCAGTTTTGCGAGCAGCGCGTTTACGTCGCGCTTGGCGTCGCTCGCGTCGATGTCGGGATCGGCTTCGCCGATCTCATGGTCGTCTATGGAATCGTGGGCGCCGCGCCTTTTGGTGCGGCGGAGATGATCGATCAGCCGGTAGCGTGCGATCGCGTACATCCAAGCCGTGAGCGGGAAGGTGGGGTCATAGGTGTCGCGCCTCGTGTGCAAGGCCACGAGCGTCTCCTGCACGAGGTCCTCGGCATCCTCTGGATTGCCGCGCAGCCGGTTGCGGAAAAATGCACGCAATAAGCCCGCCGCCGCGCCGAGGAATGCACGATGGGCGGCCTCATCCCCGTTGAGGCCAGCGAGCACCCACGCCCGCAGCTGCGCTTCATTGGCCATCATGACGGCTTAAGGGAGATACGGCCGCCCGGTCCATCCGGTTACGGCGCTGCGTTCCGGTAGGGATCGGCCTTGTAGATCCCCAGAACCCTGAGCGACGTAGAGAAAAATCCGAGTTCCTCAAGCGCCAGCTTCAGCCCGCGCTCGCTGGGGTGTCCGACCACCTCCGCGTAGAACATCGCCGCGGAGAAACCGCCGCCTTCGAGATAGCTCTCAAGTTTCGTCATGTTGACGCCATTGGTGGCGAAGCCGCCGAGAGCTTTGTACAGCGCGGCCGGCACGTTGCGCACACGGAAGACGAAGCTCGTCATGCACGGGCCATCTTCAAGTTCCGCATCATCCGGTTCGCGCGCGAACACAAGGAAGCGCGTGGTGTTGTGCTCGGCGTCCGCCACATCTGCCTTAAGAATTTCAAGCCCGTAAATCTGCGCCGCCAACGATGACGCGAGCGCGCCGATGCTCGGATCGCCAAGCTCGGCGATCTCGCGCGCAGCGCCTGCTGTGTCGGCGGTCTTCACCGCATCGAGCCCCATTGACCGCAACACCTTGCGGCATTGCCCTAACGCCTGCGGATGGCTGCGTACCGCTTTCAAAGTCGAAAGCGACGCGCCTTTGACGCCAAGCAATTGGTGGCGGATCGGCACGAAACGTTCGCCGACAACATAGAGGTTCGATTCCGGAATGAGGTGGTGCACATCCGCGACGCGGCCAGCGACCGAATTTTCGATCGGGATCATCGCGTAGCGCGCTTGGCCTTCCTTCACTGCCGCGAACGCGTCCTCGAAGCTGGGGCACGGCAACGGCTCGAGTTCCGGATACGCGGCGTGCGCGGCGATATGCGAGTTCGCGCCGGGCTCGCCTTGGAAGGAGATGCGGTCAGTCATGGCGCCGAAGCGTTAGCCTCTGCGCGCGATCTCGGGTAGAGCCTTCACCCATGGCGATCGCGGTCGAGACAGCCGTTCTTACCCAGACGCGCAACGCGTTGCGCGCGATGTTGGCTCTGCCTGCTGCGCGGGCGCCTGGACTGGCAAAGGTCGAAGACCTCGAAATTCCAGGCGCTGCAGGGCAATTGCGCGCGCGCTATTACGAACCGCACGGCGCAATAGCCGACCCGTTGTTCGTTTATTTCCATGGCGGCGGCTTTGTTTGCTGCGACATCGACACGCACGATTCCGTTTGCTCTTGGCTCGCGAAAGGCGCGAACGCCCGGCTTTTGTCTGTCGGCTATCGCCTTGCGCCCGAGGCCCGCTTTCCAAGCCAGCTTGACGATGCGCGCGCCGCCTGCGCGTGGGCGTTTCAAAACGCCCACAGATTTGGCGCTTCGTCCAACCGGATCGTGCTCGGCGGCGATAGCGCCGGCGCTTATCTCGCCGCAACCTGCGCGCTGGAAATCAACACGCAATCGCCGGGCGCGATCCCGCTGCAAGTGCTGTTCTATCCGCTCATCCACGTCGAAGACGGTTTGTGGGCGGAGGAGGAATTGCGCAATTTCCGCTTCCTTGGCCGTCTCGCCGCCTTCTACATCGCCCGCAGCCTGGGCGAACCGATGCCGTCGCTCCTCGCTCACGAACTCGCGGGTTCGCCTACGACGATCATCGCCGGCGGCGGCCCAATGGATCCCGTGCGCGCCGACGTGAAGGCTTACGCTGATGCGCTCACCCGTGCAGGCGTGCGCGTGGTCGAGAAAAAATACCCGGTGCTTATGCATGGCGGGCTGAATTTCACGGCATTCTCAAAAGTCGCGCGCGACGTGCTCACGCATGTCGGTGAAGCAGCACGGCAAGAATTGAAGGGCGAGGGGAGAAACGCATGAGGGTGTGGCTATGTGTTGCGTCGGCGCTTGCGCTGGCCGCCTGCGGCGATACACGCGAACCAACGGCGCAAGTGAGTCCCGCGGGCGAGTGCGCCGTCAATGCGGCTCATCCTTGGAACGCTGCGGGCACGACATTGAGCGTCGAGGCGTCCACCTCCGGCCCCGATTGCGCGCTCGCCGAAGCGACGCTCACCATTCGGGCTCCTGCTGGCGAGATTTTATGGACCGAATCTTACCCCAGTGCGCGCGTGATGATTCTGGCCGACGCGACGAACCCGCAGAGCATGCAAACCGCGCTCAACGAATGGATCAGCTTCGAGAACACGACGATCCCAACCAGCGGCGCACTGCCGGATTGGCCCCAAGGCCAAGCCTATCCGCCAAACGGCGAGTTTCCATTTTATCCAGAGGAAGGCACAGACCGCGCCGACTATATGGCGCTGCGCGGCCGCGACGCGCCGCTCTTCTGCTACGTGCAGGGCATGGAGAGCCTTGCCTGCCTGGTTTGGGAAAACGGCGCACTCACCAAGGTCGGCGTGCAAACGTTCCCCGGGTGATTACGGCGTAAGGCCGTATTCCTCCCAGGTGCGCGTCATCTCTCGATCCATTGCGCGCGCCGCCGCGAGATCGGCCGCGCTCTCCGCGGCACGCCCGAGCCGCGCCGCCGCCACCCCGCGTCCGTAGCGTGCGTGCGCGTGTGTGTCGCTTGCGCGCACCGCCGCGTCGAAATCGTTCCAGGCCTCCTGGTTGCGGTTTTCGCGCAAGTTCAAAAGGCCGCGGCTATCAAGGTAGTCCGCGTTGGCGGGTTCAGCGGTGATTGCCGCGTCGCAATGGGCGCGCGCCACTTCAAGTTCGCGCTCCGCCACCGCTCGCGCCCAGCACGCACTGTTGCGATAGGCCGGATCGTTCGGCGCGAGTGATACCGCTTGATCAAAATCGGCGATGGCGCGGATCGGATCACGCAAGCCATATTCATAGACCAGCCCGCGCGTATTGAGGTCCGTGGGGTTCACCCGGATCGCCAAAGCGCGGTCGAGATCAACCAGCGCCTGATCGTAATGGCCCTGCACGCGATACGCATCGCCGCGATTGCCAAGTGCGTCGGCGTAGTTGGGATTGATCCCAAGTGTTGCGGTCCAATCCGTCACCGCGCCGGGCACGTCATTCAACGCCCATTTCGCGTTGCCGCGATTGAACAACGCCGCGACGTCTGTCGGATCGCGACGCGCGCCCGCATCGTATTGCGCCATGGCTGCAGCGTAGTCGCCGCGCGCGTAGAAGATGTTGCCACGGTCCACCTGCACGGCGGCGTTGGCGTCCAGCAATAGTGCGCGGTCATAGTCTGCTAGAGCACGGTCAAGGTCCTGCTTGCCGTACTGGTAGGCGTTGCCGCGTCGGATCAGATCGTTCGCGGTTTCGCGGCGCGACAGCAGCGTGTCGTAATCAGCAATCGCGCGATCGAAATCGGCGAGGCCGTATTGATACGTGTCGGCGCGTCCGCCCAGCGCATCGAGTGAATCCGGCCGCACGCGCAGCGCCTCATCGTAATTGGTCAATGCGCCTTGAAAATCACGCGTCTGGTACATGGCCAGCGCGCGCCCATAATAGGCGTCGTGCTCGCGGAAACCCAATTCGATCGCGCGATTATAATCTTCGATCGCCGCCGCCCAAGAGGATGCGCGCGCGCGCTCCTTGGCGCGATTATAGGTGGCGATGGCGACGTTCTCTTGCGTTTCAATCTGCGCGCCGATGATCGCCGTGCAGGCGTTCACTGCGACATCGACCTCGAAGGCGAGCTCTTGATTGACGCAGCGCGTCCATTGCTCAGCCAGTTGCGGCGCTTGCGCGGCGGCGGGGCTCGCCAACGCGAACGCGGCCAACCCGGAGAAAATCACCCGACGCATGCAAACTCTCCCCACAACATTGCTTCAGGTTCACTCGCCAACAGTCGCGTCGCAAGCGGGAAAATCAGCGCTTCGCCAGCGTTTGACGCGCCAGTTCGAGATCGGGCGGGCTGTCGACCCCTTTCGGGAAATCGTCGATGATATCGGCGGCGATAGTCATGCCCATTTCGAGCGCGCGCATCTGTTCAAGGTTTTCGCGCTTCTCGAGCGGTGAGGGCAGGCCGGCGATAAACCGCGACAGCGCTTCACGGCGATAGACGTATATGCCTACGTGCCGCATCACCGGGCCTTCGCCCCACGGTGCAGCCGCGCGGGTAAAAGCAAGACAGCGTCCGTCTTCGGCGCGGATCGCTTTCACAACGTTGGGATTGTCGCGATCCGCTGGGTTGGTCGATGGCGAAACCAAGGTCGCAATATCCACCCCAGGCCGAAGCGCTGCGACGGCGCGCGAGATATCCGCTGAGCGCATTGTCGGCATATCGCCTTGCAGGTTCACAACGACGTCGTGCTTGTGTTCTGGGTCGAACAATTCGAGCGCCACATGCACCCGGTCCGAGCCGGACGGCAGCGCGGGGTCGGTCAGGATCGCGTCCGCCCCGGCGGCGTGGGCGGCGGCCGCGATCTCACGCTCGGCGGCGGCGACCAGCACGGGCCCCGCATTGGCCCCAAGCCCGATCTCGATCATCCAGGCGATCATCGCCCGCCCATGGATATCGGCGAGCGGCTTATTGGGTAGCCGGGTGGAGGCCAAGCGGGCCGGGATGACGACGATCGGGTTCATGCCGCATGGCCTTGCCGTGCGGCGGTTCGCCGCGCAAGCGGGCCCAGACGCCGCAGCGACATTCGCCCGGCTTGGCGAGCCGCCCGACGCGCGTCATAAACCGGGCCGATAAATTCAAGGCCGACACTTCCAACGTCAGGGTTCCCATGAGCGACTTGCGCGCCAATTCCATCATCGGTGCGGTTATTGGTTCGGTGCTCGGCGTTATGGGCATCGGCGTGTTGGCCGATTCGGTGTTCGCGCCGCACTATCCAGAAAAAGCGGGCTTCCTTCCGGTGGTGGAAGAAGTCTCGGCTGGCGGCGGGCCTGCCGCGCCGGCCGGTCCGCCAGATTTTGGAACCTTCTTCGCTGATCCAGCCGCGCTCGCCGAATTGGTGGCGCGCGGTGAACGCGAAATCGCCGCCTGCCGCTCCTGCCATACCTTCGACGCAGGCGGCGCCAACGGCACGGGCCCCAATCTCCACGACGCCTTCGGCCGCGCCGTCGCCAGTCATGCCGGCTTCACCTATTCCGACGGCATGGCCGCCCATGGCGGGGCCTGGGATTATCTGGCGCTGAACGATTTCTTGTTGTCGCCGGCCCGCGCCGTGCCCGGAACGCGCATGGCCTATGCCGGCATTCGCCGAGACGAAGCCCGAGTCGCCGTCATCGCGTATCTGCGCTCGATCTCACCAAACAATGTGCCATTGCCCGCGCCGTTGCCGGTCGCCGCGCCTGTGGCAGAAGGCGAGGCCGCCGCAACACCTGCCGCCGCCGAAGGCGCCGCGCCCGCCGCGCCCTAAGGTTCAGCGCTAAAGCGCACACAAAAACGGCGTCTCCTTTCAGAGACGCCGTTTTCATTTCGGCTTGCGCCTCAAGCTTACGAAGCCAGTTCCAGGCGCGGGCGCACTGCGGCCGGTTCGCCCTCAAGGATCGCCGCGCCAAGCTGACCCAAGAAGGTGTCGCCCTTTTCGGTGCGCTCGATGAACACGTTACGGCCGTCCTTCGGATCGCGGCGGCGCTGGACGAAGCCCAGCTTCGACAACGTGTCGAGCGCGCGCGTGATCGCCGGCTTGCCGACGTTGAGCGTGGCGGCCAGGCCGCGCACGGTTTGCGGTGTGGGGTCGAGGCCGACCGTCATGAGCACCGCCAATTGGCGGGCCGTGAGGTCAGGGGCTTCCGAGCGAACGGTTTGAACCGTCACTCGCCGCCACAAATCCAATGCTTCGACGTGATCGCGAGCCAGTTCCATGTGCCGCCTCCGGGTTGAATCGATAACGAGAGGATTCGCCGATTTGGTGGTTCTTGCAAGCCCGAAACCACAACATCTTGTGCAGAAGGTATCCCGACAGCACCAGGGATAGTTAACGATCCGGAATGGGAATCATTCGGCATCGTCCCGTATGCGAAACAAAATGGCGACCGATACCGCGCCTCCGCCTAACTTGGCGGCCCTCGGGAGGGCGTCATGTTCGGTTTTGTGCGCGGTATAGTGTGGGGCGCGGTGTTGATCGCAGCCGGCTGGGTCGGTGGTTCAATCTATCCAGCGCCGTCGACGATCACCGCACCCATCGCCGCGCGCGCGCCAAACCTCGCGGCGCGATTGGGCGTCAGCAACGTCACCTTCGAACGCTTGAGCGCAATGATGTCGGAAGAGCAGGCGCTGCGCTTCCGGCACGACGCTGCCGCGATTGCAGCGCGCGCCGGCGAAGCGATCATTGTTGAGAGCGACGACAAGGCCGAACTTGCCGAAACGTTGGCGGCGCTTCCAGACGCGGAACAAAATACGCCACGCCTTGTGTCGTCAGCGTCGTTTGAAGAAGCGCTCTACGTTTGCCCAGGCATGACGGTTTCGAACGCGCCCGCCGCCGACGCAGCGCGTCGCGTACGCACATATGCGAGCATCGTCGATGTGCAGGGTGTGCGCGTTGCAGTGAACCCAACTCAAGGCGCGTGTCTGTCGTCAGCGTTCGGACCGCGTGGACGCGGCAACCACAAGGGTCTCGACTTCCACGCCGCCGCCGGCGGCCCGATCCTCGCCGCGGCTGCAGGCACAGTGCTTGAGCGCCGCTATCGCGACGATTACGGCAATATGCTGCTGATCGATCACGGCGGCGGCGTCTATACGCGCTACGCGCACCTCTCGAGCTTCGCCGATGGCGTTGTTGAAGGCGCGACCGTAACGGCAGGGCAACGGCTCGGCCTTATGGGCAACACCGCGAGCTACCAAATTCCGATCCACCTGCACTACGAAGTGTTGTTGGGTGACTACAACAATCCTCGCGGATCGTTCGGCCTAACGCCACATTCGCCGTTCGAGTTCAGAGCGCCGACCTAAGCCGGAAACCTCTGCTTCAGCACACGGAACGAGGCGCGCAAAGCTTGAGCGTCGCCGCCGAACGGGCGCGCGGGGCGTTCCTTGGGGCTCCAGGCGAAAATGTCGAAATGCGCCCACGCCGGCGCGGTCACGAAGCGGCGCAAGAACAGCGCGCCATAGATCGAGCCAGCGAATGCGCCATCGCCAGTATTCTTGAGATCGGCGATCGGTGAATCCATTTCGCCTTCGTACGCGTCCCACATCGGCAAACGCCAAATCGGATCACACATCTCGCGTGACGCGGCGGCGAGATCAGATGCCAGGGTTTCGTCGTCGGTATAGAAGGGCGGAATGTCGGGCCCCAACGCCGTTCGCGCAGCGCCCGTCAGTGTGGCGTAATCAAGCATAAGCGTTGGCTGATCCTCGCTCGCTCGCGCGAGCGCGTCGGCCAGGATCAGCCGTCCCTCAGCGTCGGTGTTGTCGATCTCGACCGTCAGGCCCTTACGGCTCTTGATAATATCGCCGGGCCTGAAGGCGTCGCCGGAGATTGAATTTTCGACCACCGGTGTGAACACGTCCAGCCGGGCCGGAAGCTTTGCGTCCATCACCATCTGCGCCAGCGCCAGCGCGTGCGCCGCGCCGCCCATATCCTTCTTCATCATCCGCATGCCGGACGATGGCTTGATGTCGAGGCCGCCGGTATCGAACGTCACGCCTTTGCCGATGATCGCGACACGCGGCTTGGACGGATCGCCCCAGCCGATATGCAGCAAGCGTGGCGCTTCTTTCGCGGCCCGTCCCACGGCGTGGATCAGCGGGTAATTCTGCGCCAGCAACGCATCGCCTACGATTGCGGAAAAATCCGCGTCGCCGGCGCGCGCGACGCCTTCGGCGGCGGCGTGCAATGCCTCCGGCCCCATGTCGTTGGTCGGCGTGTTGACGAGGTCACGCGCAAGCCACGCCGCTGAAACGATGCGGCTGGCTTCGCCCATGTCTGCGCCGTCGGGAACCACGAGGCGCGGGGCGGGGCGCTTGCGCTTCTTGTAGCGGTCGAACGCATAGGCCCCGAGGCCCCAGGCGGTGGCGATCAACGTAGCGCTGAACTCCCGAGGCGCTGAGCCGATGGCGTAGTCGCCGGCGGGCAGGTTCTGCGCCAGCGATCCCATCGTCATGGCGTTGGCCTTGTCGCCAACGCCGAACAGCACGCGCTCTATCGACCCATCCGTCGCCGGGACAAGCAAAATGCGCCCGCCTTGCGCGGCGAAATCGTGCGCGGCGGCCAGCCGCTTCAGGGTTTCGGCGCGGCCTTCGATCCATTGCGCCCATTCATGGGTTCGAAGCGCGTGGATGGGCGTCGCGGCGTGGCCGCTGGTGAGAAAGGGGAGACTCGTCATGGAGGCAATATAGGCCATTAGGGCTTTGTTGAGCATGCATGAGTTAGTTTTGCGCACTCATTAGGGTTTTGTTCACCATGTCCCGACTGCCCGCTACGCTCTTGGCTCTCTCGGCGCTTGCCGCCTGCGCCACCACGGGAGAAGGGGCCGCCGATCAGGCGGCCGCGAGCCAAGCCGCAACATCGGCCCGGCCGCAACACATTGACCGCGAAGCTCGCGAGCGCATCACCCGCGCCGACATGCTGACGCAAATGGCGTTCTGGGCGGGGGAGTACAACGCGTTCCCGAATGATCTCGAAGCCGCGCGCCGGTTTTCAGATTCCTTGCGCAAAGGCGGCCGCGCCGAGCGCGCCGCGCAAGTCGCCAACGACGCGCTGGCCCGTTTCCCGGACGATCAGCCGCTTCTCTACACGCTGGGCGTTTCGCAACTCGCGGCGCAAAAGCCGCAAGAGGCGTTGCGTCCACTCGCACTCGTTGCGCAGGCCGATCCGCAAAATTGGCGCACACGCTCCGCCTTGGGTGCGGCGCTCGATCAACTGGGCCGCTACGACGACGCGCGCCGCGCCTACCAGGAAGCGTTGGCGATCCATCCCGACGATCCGGGCGTGCTCACCAATCTCGGTGTCTCGCACTTGATGTCAGGCGACGCCGAGGGTGCGGAGCCCATTCTGCGCCAAGCTGCCGCCCTGCCGCAGGCGCCGCCGGAGGCCCGCGCCAACCTTGCAATCGCACTCGCGCTCGCCGGCCGTTTTCAGGAGGCCGAGCAATTGCAGCGCGTGGACCTGCCGCCCGCGCAAGCGCAGGCGAACGTCACTTATCTGCGCGGCCTGCTCAGCGATCCGCGCCGCTGGGGCGACTTGAACGCGCGCTGAACTGGTCGCGCGCACAGCCACCAACGCAAATTTCAATGAAGCTTTCAGACGGCGCTTAGTTGCGCGCCATCGTATCCTGGATCTGAATGATCGCCGGGCCGATGATGACGGCGAACAGCACGGGCAGGAAGAACAGGATCAGCGGCACCGTGAGCTTTGGCGGCAAGGACGCGGCCTTCTTCTCCGCTTCCGACAACCGCATGTCACGATTTTCCTTCGCCATCACGCGCAGGGCGTTGCCCACGGGCGTTCCGTACTTCTCCGCCTGCGTCAGCGCCATCGCGACGGACTTCACGCCCGCGTGGTTCGTGCGCCGCGCCAGGTTCTCATACGCTTGTCTGCGCTCGGGCAAGTAGGACAGTTCGGCTGTCGTCAGCTGAAACTCTTCCGCGAGTTCAACCGAGGCCGTAGCGATCTCCTGACCGACGCGCTGCAGCGCCATTTCGACGGACATACCCGCTTCGACGCAGATCAGCATCATGTCGAGGCTGTCAGGAAACGCCTGCATAATCTTGTCGCGTCGGTTCTGCGCGAGGTTCACGAGATAGATGCCCGGCGCATAAAAGCCGAAGGCGACAGCGCCCACGACAGCGGCGAGTTTCATCTGGAACGTGATGTCGGTGACGATCAGCCCGACGTAAAAGAACGCCACGATGCCGAACGCGATCGGCAATGCGGCGCGGTAGAAATAGAACATCGTCTGCGCCGCGTGACCGCGGAGGCCGGCGCGAACCAGCTTCTCGGCCAATGTGTCGTCAGCCAACGCCTTCTGCAGATTGAGCCGATCAACAAGGCTCTTCGCGAGTTGGTTTGCGTCCTTGTGCTGCAAGCCGCCCGTGCCCTTGGCCATGTCGGCGCGGCTCTTCTTACGCAGCTCTTCGCGTTTCTTGGCGACTTCCTTCAGCCGGGCGCCGAGCTGGTTGTCCGCCAGCATCGGCGAAGCGAGCGTCACAACCGTCGCGAAGCACGCCACCGCCGCAAGGCCTGCGGCGATGTTTGCAGGGTCGGTGACGTCGTCAATCCAGCTCATGGTCCCCGCCTCAGAATTTAAAGTTGACCATTTTTTGCATGATGGTCACGCCAACCGTCATCATCGTGGCGGCGCCCAGCAGGATGAGATTGCCGCGCGGGTCGGTGAACAGGATCATGATGTAGTCGGGCTTCGTGAGATACACGAGCAACATAACGATGAAGGGCAGGGCGCCGATGATCATCGCCGAAGCCTGAGCTTCCGACGTCAACGCTTTCACCTTCTCCTTCATCATTTTGCGCGCACGCAACACGGTCGAGAGGTTGCCCAGCGATTCCGACAGATTGCCGCCGGTCTTTTGCTGGATCACCAGCACGATCGAGAAGAAGTTCACTTCCGCCAGCGGCGTGCGCTCATACAATTTTGCCAGCGCTTGATCGAGCGGCACGCCCATGGCCATCGCATCGGTGAGGCTCTGGAATTCGCTGCGCAGCGGCTCGGGGCTGTCGGCGGCGATGATGCGCATGCATTGATTGAGCGGCAGGCCGGATTTCACGCCGCGCACGATCACGTCGATGGCGTCAGCAAGCTGCGATTGGAACTTCTTCTGCCGCCCGGACACCTTCATGCCGATGAACCACAGCGGCAGGCCAAACGTGCCAATGAAGAAACCGCCAGCCGCGCCGAACAATCCCTTTTGCACGATCAGGCCGATGAGCGCGAGCACAAGGCCGACGCCAACCGCGATCATCCAATAGACCGGCAGCGAGATCTGAATGCCCGCTTGGGCCAGTTTGCCTTTGATGGAGAGGCGGCGCTTGCGCGCTTCCTTCTCGCTCATCGTGAGCGTCTTCAGCGCATCTTGCGTGTTTTGCTTGCGCTTCAAGGTGGCGGCGTCGACGACGTTTTTGCGTCGATCGGTCTTTCCGCCGGCAACCGCGCTGACGCGCTTTTTTGACGTCGTTGGGCCTTGGCCTTGGCCCGCGAACGCGAGCCCTACGCCGCCAATCGCTACCACCGCGAGAACGCCTGCGATGAGTGTCGGATCCATCAGGCGCGCTCCGCTTCGTCGAGGGCGAGGGCGAGCTCCTTCTCAAGGCCGAAATAGCGCGCCCGTTCCCAAAAGCGCGGCCGGCCGACGCCGGTAGAGCGATGGCGGCCAACGATGCGCCCGTTTTGATCTTCGCCTTGCACTTCGTAGAGCAACAAATCCTGGGTAACGATCGTCTCGCCTTCGAGGCCGAGCACTTCGGTAATGTGCGTGATGCGGCGCGAGCCATCGCGCAAGCGTGCGGCTTGGATCACGACGTCGACGGCGGCGACGACGATCTCGCGGATGGTTTTCGCCGGCAGCGAAAAGCCGCCCATCGTGATCATGGATTCCAAACGTGAGAGCGCTTCGCGCGGCGTATTGGCGTGCAGCGTTCCCATCGAGCCGTCGTGACCCGTGTTCATGGCTTGCAGCAAGTCGAACGCCTCGCTGCCGCGGACTTCGCCGACGATGATCCGCTCGGGGCGCATACGCAGGCAGTTCTTGACCAGATCGCGCATCGTTACCGCGCCAGAGCCTTCGAGGTTCGGCGGGCGCGTTTCCAGGCGCACCACGTGCGGCTGCTGCAATTGCAATTCGGCAGCGTCTTCGCAGGTGATGACGCGCTCTGTCGGATCGATGAACGCCGTCAACGTGTTGAGCAACGTCGTCTTGCCAGAGCCGGTGCCGCCGGAGATCAGGATATTGGCGCGGCAGGCGCCTATGATTTGCAGGATTTTCGCGCCAGCCGGTGAGATCGAGCCGTACTCCACCAGATTGGAGAGCTTCAGCTTGTCCTTTTTGAACTTCCGGATGGTGAGCGTAGGGCCATCGATCGCCAGCGGCGGCACGATGGCGTTGACGCGTGAGCCGTCGGGCAAGCGCGCGTCGCAAATCGGCGAGCTTTCATCAACGCGTCGGCCAACCTGGCTGACGATGCGTTGGCAGATGTTCATCAACTGGCCGTTGTCGCGAAAGCGTACGCCGGTCTTGGAGATTTTGCCGTTGACTTCAATGAACACGGCGTTCGCGCCATTGACCATGATGTCGGCGATGTCGTCGCGCGCCAACAGAGGCTCAAGCGGCCCATAGCCCAGCACGTCGTTGCAGATGTCGTCGAGCAGGGCCTCCTGCTCGGCGATCGACATGACGACGTTCTTGATCGAGATGATCTCGGCGACGATGTCGCGAATTTCGTCACGCGCACTCTCGGCATCGAGCTGCGCGAGCTGCGTCAAGTCGATGGTTTCGATCAGCGCGTTGAAGATCGTCGACTTGACGCGATAATACGATTCCGAACGGTATTCCGCCTGCTCTGGTGCTGGCTCGCTCGGCTGCATGCGTTGCGCCGCCGTCTGCGGCGGAGGCTGCGTCGGCGCTTTAGCGGGAGCGGGCGCCGGCGCAGGCTTTACGCCAACGGCCGATTGAACGCGTGCAGCCGGTGGCGGCGCCGCGGCAGCGGCGGGAGCCGGCCTCGGCGTCGTAGGCGCGTCACCAAGACTGCGTTTTCCGAACATTCAATCAGCCTCAGCGTTTCAAGAATGGGATCTTGGAAGCGAGAGACGATTTCTTCGGCTCAGGCAGTTTGCGTCCCGTCACGGACGAAGCAAGCGCGTCGACAGTCATCGCGCCCTTTGACAGCGGCGCGACTTCACCCAGCATCTGGCCGTTGTTCGCGGCCATGCCGTAGAGAGCCGGATCGAACGCGAATTGCGCGATTGGATCGGCGCCCAACGCTTCAGCGAAATCCTTGAACGGAATTTCCGGCCGCTTCGGCACGCCGACCATGGAGAGAATGACGCCCGGCGATTGATCGTAGGGGCGGGTGGCTTTCAACAGGTCCAGGATGTTCTTCGTGTTGCGCAGCGACGCGAGGTCGGGCCCGGCGACGATCATCACTTCGTCGGACGCCAGCAGTGTCTGTTTCACCCACGTCGTCCAGATGTGAGGCAGATCGAGCACCACAAACGGGCTTGTGCGGCGAACGCGGTCGATCACCAACTCGAACGCCGACGGATCAAGCTCAAACTCGCGCTCCAAGGTCGCTGGAGCAGTCAGCATTTGCAGGCGCTGCGTTTGCTTCGTGGTGACGCGCTCCAGGAACACGTCGTCGACGCGATCTGGCGCGAGCAGCGCATCGGCGATCGATTGCTGCGGGTCTTGGTTGAAGTCGAGCGCGGCCGTGCCAAACGAAAGGTCGAGATCGAGCAGGGTCGCGCCAGCTTCGTGGCGTTCGGCGATCGACCAAGCGAGGTTGTGCGCCACGGTCGATGCGCCGACGCCCCCGCGCGCGCCGATCACCGAGATGACGCGGCCCGCGAACGGTTTGTCCGGATTGACGTAGAGCCCGCAAATCGTGCGGATGAGGTCCACCGGCTGCATCGGCGGCACGATGTATTCGCTCACGCCGCGCGCCATCAGCTCGCGGAAGAGGCGGATATCGTTCACCGCGCCGATGATGACGACTTTGGTGCCTTCCTCCATCACCTCGGCCAAGCGATCGAGGTGATGCAGCATCACCGGGCCCTGCATCATCGTATCCAGGATGAGCAGGTTGGGGCTGGCTTGCGTGGCGAAACGGGTGATGGCGGCCTCTATGCCGCCGTGGTCCACCGTAATTTCCGCACGCGCCATACGCCGATCGGCGATGATGCCAGAGACGATGTCGGCCACGTCCGGGCGATCACAACTGGCGTGGATCGTGATGCGCGGCACCGGCTGTTCAGTGGTGCGCGCGTCATGCGGCACAGCCAACGGGATCGGCGCGGGCGCTGCAGGGCCGTCGAGGCTGAACGGATCGTCGCCCGTCAGCGAGAAGGCGGTTGAGCCGCCGGCTGGCGCTTCGCCCATATCGTCGAACGGCGGGAGTTCAGCTTGCACCAAGTCGCCAGCGGCGAAGGTTTCATCCTCTTCGAGAACGAAATCCTCCTCGTCGGCGAGGCTCCAAGCTTGTTCAGGACCGGGATGCGTCATGGGGCGATCCTCAGTTGTTGGCCACGGTGGAGACGGCGGCGCGTTCGTCGGCGCTGCGTTCGGCGTGCGTTGGTCGGCCGTTGCGATAATTGTCCATCACCACGGTGCGGCGTCCGGAATCGCGGGCGGTTTCGCCACGAGGCCGTAGCAGATCATGAGGATCTTCCAGCATGGCCGCGAGATTGGCCTGCGTCGCGCAGCCGAAGCTCGCCCACGGCTGGTTGTTGCTTTGATGGGCGAGGTCCTGCTCCCACAGCGGCGCGCATTCCGGCGCTTGCGCCTCATAGCGCGTGAACGTCACGACGATTGGCGCCTCAGCGACGCCGGAAGCGTCATATGTCGACGCGGCGATCGCGGCGTAAGGCACGCCAGCTTCCGTCAGCGCCAAGCGCGTTTCGTGCGCGATCAAAGCGGCCGCGTCGGCGTTCGCAGCGCCAGATGGCGTTGAGAGCACCATCGCGCCGTGGCCGTAGCGCAGATAGCCTCCGACGAAATCCTCAATGGCGGCGTGCGAAGCGGGCGCGAGCGCCACATCACCCGTGCCAACACCGATGGCGATGCGCTCGTTGACTTGCTCGACGCCAATCGTGTGCCGATCGGCGGCGCTGGCGACAGGATTGCCTGGATCGGGCGTAGGCACGCTTTGGCAGGCGGCGAGTGCGCCGAGGCCGAGCAACATAGTGGTGAGGCGGGGCGTCATGGGCGTTTTCCTCATTCGATCACGTGGCCGTGCGGCCCCTGCAGCGTGCGGCGCTCGCCCGATTGGCTGGACGGCGCGCGATAGATGGAATTCAACCGGCCCGAGAGCAGGCTTTCGCCTTCGCTGGGGTTCATGAAGCCGTCCGCCGGCGTGCGGAGCTGATCTGGCGACGTTGGGCGCACCAGATACGGCGTCACGATGATGACGAGTTCGGTTTCGTTGTTGAGGAAGTCGCGCGACCGGAAGAGGGAGCCGATCACGGGCGTGTTCATCACGCCCGGCACGCCTTCAAGCACGTGGCGCGCGCGTTCCTGGATCAAGCCGGCGAGCACAATGGAGCCGCCGGACGGCATTTCCAAAGTCGTCTCCGCACGCCGCACTTGCAGCGCCGGAATGGTGATGCCGCGAATAACCGTCGTCGTGCCGTCCGGATTGCGGATCGGCACGTCGCCGGTGCTGATCGCGCCTTCCGAAGTAAGCTCGGAAACTTCGGTCGAAACCTTGAGCGAGATACGCCCACCGCTCATCACGACCGGCGTGAACGCCAAGCCAACGCCGAACGGCTTGAACTCGACGCTAATCTCGCCGTCATCAGCCGACACCGGCACCGGGAATTCGCCGCCCGCGAGGAAGCGCGCGTTTTCGCCGGAGATCGCCGTGAGGTTCGGCTCGGCCAACACGCGCAGCAAGCCCGCGCGCTCGAACGCTTCGATCGTCGCGTCGGTGCGTTGATTGGTGCGCGCCGTCGCCGGGCCGCCAACTTCGCCGCCCGTGACCGGATCGCGCGCATAGCCGCCGATGCCGGCGTTCGCCGGATCGCTCGTGGCGCGCGGATCGAGGGCAGGGTTGAAGCGCGATGCGGGATAAACGATCGACGTCGGCTGCAGGATCGTC
This sequence comes from alpha proteobacterium U9-1i, assembly GCA_000974665.1. NCBI lineage: Bacteria > Pseudomonadati > Pseudomonadota > Alphaproteobacteria > alpha proteobacterium U9-1i. The sequence goes on from BBSY01000002.1 coordinate 1,669,822, forward strand.
TCGGCGACGCCACCCGCAGCGCTCAAGCCGCCCATGATGCTGCCGTTCACCGAGTAGCCGTTGTCGGTCAGCACGTTGAAGAAGTCGTCTTCGCTGACGAGATTGTTGAGCATGTCCTCGTAATTGAGGTTGACCCCAAGCTGCCGCACCAAGGTGCGGCTCATCTCAACCACGCGCACGCGCAGCTGCACCTGTTCGCTGCCTTCGACCTGGATCATATTGATGACGCGCGGTTCGTTGCCGCCCGGCTCGTTGGTGCCAGGCGCACGCGGACCGCCAGCAGGGGCGGTTTCCGCACCTTCGCCGCCGGCGATGCCGAGAAACGATAGCGCCAACACGTAAGCGCGATCGGCTTCCGCGGCCGTCCGCGCGGTTCCGGTGAGCACCACCGATGCGTTCATCGCTTCCGCGTGGATGCGCGAGTCCGGCGAATGCCGGCTCAGAAACTCGTTGAGCGGGCCGACGTCGGGCTCGACGCGGATTTCGACGTTGGCGATTTGCCGGCCGCTGGCGTCGAAGAAGAAGATGTTCGTTTGACCAAGTGCGCGTCCGATCACGTAAGCGCGGCGCGCCGTGCGCACAGTCGCGTCCGCGACTTGCGGGTTCGACACCAGGATGTCGCGCGCCTCAGCCGGCAGGTCGATGATCGCCGACTTGCCGAACGGCAGCACGATAGACGCGGATTGCGAACCTCCGCCGCCGGCGCCGTTCGTGATACGCACGTTGGCCGGCGCGCTTGCCGGCTCGCTCTGCGCCCACGCGCCTGTAGGGGATAACGCGACCGCCGCCGAAATGGCGGCGGCGAGCGACCCACGCAATGCCCTATCGCCGCTCATCGGCTGCCTCCACTTCTCACATTGCCGTAGGCGTGAACCCGCACTTCCGTGCTTGCACCTCCGCCCAGCGTGCCGGCGCGGCGTGAACTTCCACGCAACGCCACTGTTTCTGTTTCGACGCCGCGCAGCGCCAAGCTGATGTCCCCGCGCTGCTCGGCGTTCGCCAGAACGCGCGCGTCATCGGGGTTGAGCTCCAGCACCGCGACCGCCGGCTGCAGGCGCTCCGGCGCGCCGCCGCTCGTTTGGGTATCGACCTTGTCGTCGAGAGCGAGGATGCGCACGTCTTCGAGCAAAATCTCACTCATCGTCATGGCCGATGCTTCGCCTTGAGCTTCGACTTCGTAGGTGACGATGACATCTACGCGGTCGTTCGGCTGGATGAAGCCGCCCGCCGCGGTTTCCGTGTCGACGGGGATCGAGATCGCCCGCAGGCCCGGCTCAAGCACGGCAGCCATGAAGCCGCGTCCATTCGGCTGCATCACCGCGACGGTCGTCAGCGGCTCGCCCTGAACGAAGCTACGGCGCGTGACGGCGCCAACCAGTTCGCTTTGCGCTGCGGCGCGCAGCATGCCGGCGCTGACCGCTTCATTTGGAAAGGCGACAACGCGAAAATCGCTTGGCTGCAACGCCGCGCCTTGCGGCAAGTCGCGCGCGGCTACCAGCACTTCTTCGCCCACGACCGGCGCGGCCGCCGTCGGTTCGGCTTCGCGCGCGCCCATGCCGCGGATAAGCAGCAGCGCGCCAATCGCCGCGACCGCTGCGACGACCAACACTATGATTTGACGCGCCGACATGAATTCCTATCTCCGCGTAAACGGTCCTCGGCCGATTTCCGAAACAAACATGCGTCGGCTAAGGCATGGTTAATGAGATGCAGCGATCGGGAGCGCTTGCAGCGCCGCAAGTCCGCCGACAAAGATGGCGACGCCGTAGGGCACGCCGACCTTGTCCGTTAAGAGCTTGTTCAGGAATGCGGGGCGCCCGTCGGCGGGCTTTATTTGGCGGCGCGCGACAAGGATCGTCAGCGCGAGCACGCCACCCGCGAGCGTCGTCCATAAAAAGAACGGATAGAGCGCGCCAATGCCGGTCCAGACGGCGCCGCCTGCAAGCAGCTTTGCGTCGCCGCCGCCCAAGATGTTGAACTGGAACAGAACGAAGCCCAACAAGAGCACTGCAAAGCCGATGAGCAGGTGCAGGCCCGTCTGCGTCAGCGACCAGCCGGCGATGAGCGCAAACACTGGAAACAGCGCCGCCAACGCGATCGAAACCCAATTGGGAATCGTCATCGTCGTGATGTCGGAGAATGCCGCGTAGGCCAAAAGGCCGACGAAAACGAGGAGTGGCGCCAACTCGAGCATGTCATGCGACCATCTCAACGCCGCGATAACAAAGCTTTAAAAAACAAAAACGCCGCTCCGTGAGGAGCGGCGCTTAGGATAGGGAACACATCGTCATCGGCGTTCCGCCCTGCCACCAGAGCGGACGGAACGCCTAAGCGATTAGAGCGAGCCCGCGATGGTCGTGAACGTGCCGCCGAGGTTCGTGCCGACCGTGGTCACGGCGCCGATGATGGCAACGCCGATCAGCGCAGCAATCAGGCCGTATTCGATCGCGGTGGCGCCGTCTTCGTTCTTGAAGAAACGAGCGAGGATGTTTTTCATGTTCAATGCTCCAGTGTGTCGAGTGCTTTTCACCAGCCCGGAAGAGGCGCCGCACCCGACGACCCAAACCAGACACGAGCGAAAATAACCGAACGCACTTAAGCTTTTGGCGCATAAACGCGGTAAATTAGCGTTGACCGTAATGGCCTGTTCATCGCTGCCGCGAACTCATTTGAGGTTCAGCGTGTTAGCGATGCGGCAACCAATTCGCGCGTAGCTCTTATGTTGCGGGGCGACGTCTGCGGAGTGATCGATGCGTGTGCGTACAATGAAACGCAAATTGGCCGGAATTACGGCTGCCATCGCGGCGATCGCCTTTGCGACCAGCGCAGCTGCGCAAGATGTTGTCGTCGCCCTTGATCAAGCGTTTCCCATTCGCCTGGCCGCGCCCGCGCAAGGCGTCGCCATCGGCAATCCCTCAATTGCTGGCGTCTCCGTACAGAACGATCAGTTCCTGTTCGTCACTGGCCGCTCGTACGGCACCACCAATCTTGTCGTCGTAGGCGAGGGCGGGCGGCTACTTTATTCCGGCCGCGTAACGGTGACGCCAGATGAGCGCAACGTCGTGATGGTCACGCGCGGCACGCAAAACAGCGCACGCATGGAATGCACGCCCATCTGCCGTCCGCGTCCGGACATTGGCGACACCGCCGCTGAAGCCCTCAACGAACAGATCACCGCGCGCACCGCCACCGCCCGGGGCGAATAATTCCAGGTTTACCACGTCTTTTGACGTGTTTCTAAGCATCCGCGGTTAGCCTGACCGCGGAGCCGAATATAATGCTGAAGGCATTTGCACAAAGGACACGCCGCGCACTGGTGCGCTTCGGACGCGCGCGCTCGGGCGTCGCGGCGATCGAATTCGGCTTGCTGGCCATCCCGTTCTTCATGCTCACGGTCGGCTTGGCCGAAGTCGGCATGATCGGCTTGGCGCAGGCTAGCCTCGACGACGGCATTTCGATGACGTCGCGAAACATTCGCGTCGGCGTCGTCCAGTCCGGCGGCCTGACCTACGCGCAGGTGCAAGATCAGCTCTGCGAACGCTTCAGCATGTTCATCGCCGCCGATTGCGAAGACAATCTCTTCCTCGACGTCGATACGTTTGAGTCCTTCGTTGATATCGACAACACGAGCCCGATTGCCGGCGGCAATCTCAACACCGGCGGCTTTGGTTTCGATCCCGGTACGTCATCCTCGATCGTCGTTGTCCGCGCTTATTATCGCTGGCGCATCCTCACGCCGGGCTTTGCCACCCTGCTGCAGAACGTGGACGGCGGCCAACGCATCCTTTCGTCGAACATCATGTTCCGCAACGAGCCCTGGTGATGATGAAACTCCTCTCCCGTTTCGGGCGCGCAAAGAGCGGCGTCGCCGCGGTCGAGTTCGCTTTGCTCGCGCCGATGATGATTGTTCTGCTGTTCGGCTCCGTCGACCTCGTCGACGCCTTCGCTACGAACCGGCGCGTTGAGGTCGCAACCGTGTCCCTGGCGGATGTGATTTCGCGTGACACCGAAGTGGACGATCAGGAGATGGACGGCATCTGGGCCGCGCTTGGCATTCTCATGTTCCCAGACCCATCGCTGACCATGGACGTGCGCGTCACCAGCGTACGCATCGATTCCTCCTCGAGCGCGCGCGTGGTCTGGAGCGAAGCCCGCAACGGTCTGGCGCCGTTGGCCGCCGGTGCTTCGGTGGCCTTGCCGGCCGCGATGATGAACCCCGGCACCAGCATCATCATGACCGAAGCGCGATACGACTACGAAGCGCCCATCGGCTTCCTGTTCATTGGCGGAACGACGCTCGATCACACCGCCTATCGTCGCTCGCGCTTGGTGGACCCGATCCCGCGCGTCTAATCGCAAGCTCTTGACGGCAGGGGCGGTGCGCGCGGAAACTCGCGCATGAAGACCAAGAAACTCAGTCCGGCGGAAGCCGTAGACGCCCTCGAAGAATTGCATTCCACCGCCGTCGCCGCATTGTTGGCGTCCGTACGGCGCTTTGCCGAAACCGGCGTCCCGCCCACGATCGAGGAGCGCGCCAAGTTCCGCTATCCGGAATTGCGCGTGACCTACGAGCCGAACGGCCCGATCCCCAAACTCTCGCGCGCCTACGGCCAGCTAAGCTGGCCGGGCGAATACGCCGTGACAATCACACAGCCGTCTTATTTCCGGCCTTACATCACAGAGCAGCTGACGCATCTGACGAAGGACTACAACGTCGAGATCAATGTCCGCGTCAGCGAGACGGAGCTGCCATATCCGTTTGTGCTCGATCCAAAGGAAGCCGCCGCCTATCAAAGCGTTCCGGCCGAAGTGCTCGCGCGCCATTTCCCGACGCCGCGTCTGGCGCAAGTGGGCGACGCTGTCGTCGATGGCATCAAGATCGATCGCCTCGATCGTTCACGTCCGTTGGCGCTCTTCGACGCGCCCCGCATCGATTATTCGCTGAAGCGTTTGCAGCACTACACCGGCGCGCCGTGGCAGGATGTGCAGCCCTGGATATTGTTCACGAACTACCAGCGTTACGTCGAGGAATTCGTGCGCTGGGCGGCGGAAGGCGTGAAGAACGGCCCGAAAGGGTGGGCGCTATCCTGTCCCGGTGGCGTGCGCATCGAAAGCGGCGATCCTGACGGCGAACGCAAAGCGCTCGATGCGCCCTGGCGCAAATACCAAATGCCAGCCTACCACCTCACGACGCCGGATGGAGACGGCGTCACGCTTGTGAACATTGGCGTCGGGCCATCGAACGCCAAGAACATCACCGACCACCTCGCGGTGCTGCGTCCGCATTGCTGGTTGATGGTCGGCCATTGCGGCGGCCTCCGGCACACGCAGCGCATCGGCGATTACGTGCTCGCCCACGCCTACCTTCGTCGCGACAAAATCCTCGACGATATCGTGCCGTTGGAAATCCCCATCCCGGCGATCGCGGAAGTGCAGGTGGCGTTGCAGGAAGCCGCTGCGCGTCTCTCTGACGACAAGGATGACCTCCGCCGTCGCCTGCGTACCGGTACAGTCGTCTCGTACGCCGATCGGAACTGGGAGCTGAACTACAATCACGAACGTCAGGTGATCAATCAGTCGCGCGCCGTTGCGGTTGATATGGAAAGCGCCTGTATCGCCACGCAAGGCTTCCGTCTGCGCGTGCCCTACGGCGTGCTGCTCTGCGTGTCCGACAAACCCATCCACGGCGAGATCAAGCTGCCGGGTGTCGCCGACAAATTCTATGAAAGCGCCATCGCATCGCACCTGCGCATTGGGCTTGAAACGATCACTCTGCTCAAAACCAATCGCGACACTTTGCACTCGCGCAAACTGCGCGCCTTCGACGAGCCGCCGTTCCGCTAAGGGGCCCAATAGGGCGATTGAAAATTGAACTCCGCGCGCAAGCCGTTGACCGCCGCGCTGCTGGCGTCGAGCGCTTCGCTGCTCTCGCACGCCTTGGCCGCAAGCACTGTGCGGCCTCCGGCCATCGGTTGAAGCGCGGCCTGGTTGCGCACGTGGTAGCGCCCGTTGGCGTCTTGCCAGTCCCAAACCAGCACCAATGCCGTTCCGGTGCGCCGCTCGCTGAGCGGGGAAATGCGTCGCGCGGTTGCGGCCAGCTGCTCGCGCTCGGCGCGCGTGCGTTCAAGTGTTTGCGCATTGATCTCTTGGGCGCCGCCGTCGGCGTCAGGCGCATTCGTCACGCTGAAATGGCATCGAAGCGCCCCGGCGCGATAGGTCGCGGCGAATGCGCGATCGTCGCCAGAAACTTGCTCCAGCGTCCAGTCCGCGCCGCCATTGATGCGAAAGGCGCCGCCCCAAACGCTTACGGCGTTGCTGCCCGGTTCAACGGCGAAGTGGGCTACGGCGTTCGGTTGCGGCGTTGTCTCGTGGGCGCACGCGCTGACAATCAAGGCGATCGCGGCGGAGGCGATCACCTTGCCCATGCCGCTCACGCCGCGCGTCGCGCATTGATAAAGCCCGCGATCGCGTCGCGCACGGGGCTTTGTTCCTGATCGCGCAACTCGAAGAACAGCGAGCGGTGGGTGTGTTCGCGGAAATGCCGGAAGCTCACCAAATGCTGGAGGTTCGCCGCCGCAACTTCTTCCTCGAACCAATGATTGTAGATGTACGTGTCGCCCTCGGAGACCACGAGCATCGGTATCTCGCTCTGGGCGATGTATTGGTTGGGGGAGGCCGCAACCAACGCCTCCATCGAGCCGAAGGCGCCCAGTTCCATCAAGTGTCGATCGGCGAAGGCTTGGCCCGCTTCTTCCACCTGGTTGTGATAATAGCGCACGAGATCGAAGCCGCCGCACGCGGGCACCGCGCCGCGAATTTGCGAACGCTGCACGCCAACTTCGGCGAGATAGCGCGGGTCCATCGCCATCAAGGCCGCGAGGTGCGAGCCTGACGAAAAGCCGCCAATGAACACGTTGTTCGGATCAAGATTGTATTGGTGCGCATTGGCGATGAGCCACGCTGTCGCGCGCGCGCAATCGTTGATGTGGGCGGGATGGCGCACGCCGCGCGGTTGTGGCGTTTCCGGGAACGGGTTCATGCTCATGCGGTGGTCGATCGCGGCCGTGGCGATGCCGACATTGGCAAGGCGCCGCGCGACGTTCGTCTCGGCGCGCCGAGAGCCCGTCGCCCACGCTCCGCCTGGAAACCACGCGAACACCGGCGCCAGGCGTTCCGCACTCGCGTTCGGCGGCACGAGCAAGTTCAGCTTGTGGCGCTGCGGATCGGCGTCCGGCCCTGTGTAATAGTCGAGGTCCAAATGCTCCCGCACGCTCGGTAGGGGCGAAGCCGGCGGCGCCGGCGTTTGCTGCGCATTCGCGAGCGAAGGTGCGATCAAGCCCGCCGCTGATGCGGCGACAAACAAACGGCGCGAAAAGCGAGAATGCATTTTGATCTCCCACGCCACCTTGAAGGCGCGGCGGGCGAACGCCAAAGCCTCTGTCGATAAGGCGCGCTTTCGTGTGGACGAGCAGCCGGCCAGGGGCCGCAGCTTTTGACCTAAGCGCGCAAGGCTGACAGAACCGCGCCATGCACGACAGGCTGATCAAATTCGACCGCATTCTGAATTTTCGCGACTTCGGCGGCTGGGACACCGTTGATGGCGGGCGAATCCATCGCGGCGTCTTGTTTCGTTCGGCGGCGTTCCACGACGCGAGCGATGCCGACATCGAGAAGCTCAACGCCATGGGTGTGCGCTTTCTCGTCGATCTGCGCCGGCCCGAGGAGCGCACGCACGAGCCGAACAAATGGCCGGGCGAAACAACGCGCTCGATCTTCAACGAGGATGGCTACGGCGCGGCATTGCCGCCGCACCTGCAAGCCTTGTTGCAGGATGACCTCACCGCAAAAACCGTGCGCGATTACATGCTGCACATCTATCGCGCTTTCGCGTTCGAAGCGCGCCACATCGATCTCTATCGGTCGTGGTTTCGTGAGCTCGCCGAGGGCGGCCCGGCGATCATCCATTGCGCCGCCGGCAAGGACCGCACGGGCCTCGGATGTGCGCTCACCTTGCTGACGCTCGGCGTGCCGGAGGAGGCGGTGTTCGCCGATTACGAGTTCACCAACCAAGCAGTCGACATCGAAGCGCGCCTGCCGCGCATCAAGGCGCGTATGGAAGAGCGCCTGCAGCGCAAGCTGGACGCTGACGCGCTACGCCCGATGCTGGGCGTCCACGTGGATTATCTGCGCGGCGCGCTCGACGAGATCGCGGAACGGCACGGCAGCGTCGAGGCGTACATGCGCGATGTACTCGGCGTCGGCGCGCGCGAGCGCGATGCGCTGCGCGCGCGACTGAGAGGCTAGCAGCTCAGCTCGCAGCCTTCCGCTTTTCCATCAGCGTATCGAAGTTCGACCACACGCCTTCGCCGCCGTGCCAATCGCCCTTGGTGGCGGCCTTGGAATATTCCGTCGCGCGCGCTTCGAAGAAGTTCGCGTGCTCGACGCCGTTGAGGATCGCGCTTAGCCACGGGATCGGGTGTTCCGTCACGCCGTAGATTTTCGGTAGGCCCAATTGGCCCAGTCGCCAATCGGCGATGTAGCGGATGTATTGCTTGATATCGTCGGCGGTCATGCCCTGCACCGGGCCCATCTCGAACGCCAGGTCGATGAACTTGTCTTCCATGCCGACAACCGTGCGGCAGCATTCGGTGATGTCGTCCTTCACCTCTTGCGTCAGCGCGTTGGTTTCCTTCGCGTAGGCGTGGAAAAGCTTGATCATGCCTTCGCAGTGCAGGCTTTCATCTCGCACCGACCACGTCACGATCTGGCCCATGCCCTTCATCTTGTTGAAGCGCGGGAAGTTCATCAGCATCGCGAAAGACGCGAACAGCTGCAGCCCTTCGGTGAACGCGCCGAACATCGCCACCGTGCGCAAGATGTCAGCGTCGGTCTCGACGCCGAACTTGCCCATGTAATCGTGTTTATCGCGCATGGCCTGGTAGTCGTAGAAAGCGGCGAACTCGCTTTCGGGCATGCCGATCGTCTCAAGCAGCAACGCATACGCAGCGACATGGATCGTCTCGATGTTCGAGAACGAGGCGAGCATCATCTTCACTTCGGTCGGTTTGAAGACGCGCGAATAGCGCTCCATGTAATTGTCGTTCACCTCGATGTCGGACTGGGTGAAGAAGCGGAAGATCTGCGTCAGCAGATTGCGTTCCTGGTCGTTGAGCTTGGACGCCCAATCTTTCACGTCCTCGCCGAGCGGCACTTCTTCCGGCATCCAGTGGACTTGCTGTTGGCGGCGCCAGAATTCGTAGGCCCAGGGATAGCGAAACGGCTTGTAGCCAACCGATGGGGTGCGGAGCCCCGTCAATTTACCGTTCGTCGCACCCATCGACACGTCTCCACTCTCGAACCGAAATGAACCCTAGATTTGGGGATACTGGGACGCATGCGCCACCATATCTAGGCAATTAGCGGTCGAGTCTCGTTTAAGAATGGTTACCGGCCGAGCACCATGGAGCGATTCATGGGGCGGGAAAGCCCAGGCGCGCGACGGCGGCTGTGGAGAAGGCTGGTTGAAGCTTGGAAGGGCCGGTGAAAGCCGGAAATTGGCGGCTTTAGCGCCGCATCGTCAGGGTGACGCCTGCGAAGCTTTCGTTTCGGCTAATGGTTTCGATGCCCACGGTGCTCGAAATCTCGCGTTCCACATAGGCCAGCGAGGCCTGGACGCCGTTGCGTTCATAGGTGACGCCGGCCGACATATCGCCGACTTCAACGCGGTCCTGCATGGCCAAGGACGCGCCCCGGCCGCCAAATTCGCTGCGCGTGCCAGGCTGCCACGTCACGGCTTCATCGTCAGAGGCGGCGAAAACGTACCAACGCGGATCACGGCTGCCTTCGTCGCGGGCCAAACCCTGGCCCAGACGGGCTTCGACGCCTCGGCCCTCGCGGGAAAGATCACCCTGGCTGTCGGCGCCAATCGAGGCGCGGGGAGCGATGGAAACATCAACCGGCACGCCGGCGCGATCGCCGTTCGCAGCCAATTCAATTTGAACCGCGCGCTCGTCGGTCCCGTCGGGGTTCAGGCCGAGCTCTTGGAACCGTTCGTCAGAGCGGCCGCGAACCTGAAGGCTCAGGGTGGAGGCGGGGCTTTCGCCGGGCGCTGCGGATGGGTCAACAAAGGAGACCCCGCTGGTCTGGGCAAAGGCGCTGGCGGCAATCGCCGAGGCGCCCAAGATGGCGCCCAAGAACGCGCCGGTTTTGATCGTCTTGGACATCGTGCCAGCCTCTCGTCACCACCAATGCCCGCTCATCCCGATAACCTTGATCATTCGAACAGGTTCCCGGATGGGGAAATTGACGATGAATCCTTCTGCAAACGTCGTCGTCCCAACCACTGATGCAGTTTCAATGCCGCATCGTCAGCGTCAACCCGGCAAAGCTCTCGTCGCTCGAAATCGTATGCGATCCGGCCGTCCGAACCGAAATCTCACGTTCAACATAAGCCAGTGAGGCCTGCATCCGGCCGCGTTCATAGGTGACGCCAGCCTGGATATCGCCGATCTCGACTCGGTCCTGCAGGGCAAAGCCTGAAGGGGCCGCGCCGAACTCACGCCGGGCGCCGGGGCGCCAAACCAAAGCTTCGTCATCCGAGGCGGCGAAGAAATACCAAACCGGCGTTTTCGACGGCTGATCACGGCGCATGTTCGCCAAGCCGCGCCCGAGCCGGAGTTCCGACCCTCGGCTCTGCCCGGCGATGTCGCCGTTCTCGTCCACCGCCAGCGCGCCGCGCTGCGAGAATGAGACGTCCGCGAACCGCGTCGAGGCCGTGACGGCCACTTCGTAGCCGCGCCGGTCATCCGCCTCAGGTGTTTGGGGATCATTGTTCAGCGCGCTGAAGCGAGCGTCGGCGCTGTCGATGAAGCTGATGTCGAGGCGTCCGCCTTGGGCGAAGCTCCTCTCCTCGGCAGGATCGGCGAAGCTCACGCCATTGAGCGCGGCGTAGACTGGAGAGGGGCCGACCGCATCTTCGGCGGTTGCGACGTTGAAAGCCAGACTTGCGAGTCCCACCAAGCCAACGACCACGAAATTGCGTAAGCGCATCGCGATCCTCCAACTTGTAAGCATGAGGATGCGGTAATCGTGATTAATGGAGTGTTGACGTCGCTGGCTGGCGCCCAGTCCTAGACCATCTCGCCTAACTGGTACGCGGCGGAATGCGGCGCTGCATGATCACGACATCGAGCACGCGCCCAAACTTTTCGCCGACGCCCTTCAAAAGGCCCGCCGGCTCAAAACCCGCCTTCTTGTGGAGCGCGATCGACGCGGCGTTTTCGCTATCGCCGATCACGGCAAGCGCTTCGCGAACGCCGTCGCCGCGGAGCATGGTCAGAAGTTCGCCCAGCAACATCACGCCTGCGCCTTGGCGCTGCGAAGAAGGGGCGACATACACCGAGACTTCGAACGTCTTCGCGTAGCCCGGCCGATCGCGAAACTGCGTGGCGTAAGCATATCCGAGCACGCGGCTGAGATCATGCGTCGGCGTCGCCACCAGAAACGGCCAGCCCTTCTCGACAATGCGCGTCCAGCGCGCGGTCATCTCTTCGAGATTGGGCGGGTCGAGTTCAAACGAGCCCGTCCCGGTGGTGACGTGGTGGGCATAGATCAGTTGGACTGTGCCGAGGTCCTGCTGGAAGCACGGGCGAACGAGGAGGGCGGGGCGTGACATCGTTTTCGGGCTAGTTGTTCGGGATTAGGGATTAGAGAACGAAACCGGCTTCGGCCATTCCAATCCCCTTTTCCCGATCCCCAATCCTTACTGCCTTACAAATCCGCCATTCATTTGATACTCACCCGAAATGGATAATCTGCGTTTGTCATGGCGGGATTGTTTGTTGGCGGGCGGGCCGTTTGGCTCAGCATTGGCTTATTGGCGTTGACGGCGTGCGCGAGCGCGCCTGCGCCAGTCGCGACGCGTTGGCCGTCACCCTCCGCGCCCTCAACCGCTTGGGACAACACCGATCCGGGCTTCGCGCTTTATGAAGCGCCTAGAGTGTTGGAAGGCGTAGCGCCGCTTCAGTGCGTGCCCTTCGCACGGTCGGCGTCCGGCATCGAAATCTACGGCGACGCAGTCACTTGGTGGGCGCAAGCCGAAGGCAAGTACCCCAGATCAAATCTCCCAGCGCCGGGGTCGGTATTTGTGCTGCAGGGATATAATGACGCATCCCGCGGCCACGTGGCCGTCGTGGCCTCTATCGTGTCTCAGCGCGTCATTCGCGTAGACCAGGCGAATTGGCTCAACAGCGGCGAAACCAGCCTCGGCGTGCCCGTTCTCGATGTTTCCCCGGCAAATGACTGGACCGAGGTACGGGTGTGGCACATCCCCGGCGGCCATTGGGGCGGGCGCGTCTATCGCGCCGACGGGTTCATCCATAACTTCCTTTTGGCGAGTTCCAGCTGAGCTTTTCGCCGTTAAGAAGTATTCGCCTCCATTACACTTCAGCCATTAACCATTCGCGTGGTTGCCAATAGAACAACATCGTGTGTTTTCGGGCCGATGTTTACCATATTGGGACAACACTACGTGTTCTTCATCCGCTCATTTAAGTCTTCTTTAAGCTCGATCCGGCGATCTGTTCACCAGACTGGGGTTAAACGCCTCGCCTGGAACATGTTGATCATGTCGCCTCGCGCTATCCTTCTCGCGGCCTGCACCGCGGCCGGTTTCACTGCTTCCGAAGCGGAAGCGCTGACGCCGCTCGCGTTCGAAGCATCGATCGATCCGTCGATGGACGGCGCATCGATGTATGCGACGCTCGCTCCGCAATCGTTTGAGCGTCTGCCGGACGCCGCCTACGAACCGACCGCCTACGTCGCCAATGCGCGCGCCGGCAAACAATGCGTGCCGTTTGCGCGTGAAGAATCTGGCGTCGAGATTTTTGGCGACGCCAACACCTGGTGGCAGCAAGCGCGCGGCAAATATGAGCGCGCCGAGGCGCCCGAAGAAGAATCCGTGATGGTGCTGCGCGGCTACGCCACCGATGCGCGCGGCCACGTCGCCGTCGTGCGCGAGATCGTTTCGCCGACCTTGATTATCGTCGACCACGCCAACTGGCTGAACGGCGGTGAAATCACCCGCAACGTTCCCGTGCGCGACGTGTCCGCCAATGGTGACTGGAGCCAGGTGCAAGTCTGGCATGTTCCCGGTCAGCATTGGGGCTCGCGCACCTATAACGTGCAGGGCTTCATTCAGGATCTGGTGCAGGATGTTCGCGACCAAGTCGCGGGCGAGCGCCAAGCGCCCGCCGCCGAAGCTCTGGTAGGCTAGCCTTTAGAGCTATTCTCGTCGCCATTGGGCGCAGGCGCGTGAGGCGCGGCGCCATCATGCGGTGCCGTAGCGCCTTCCCCAGCGCCGATAACGCCGAAGTCGCGCGAGTGCTGGCCGGCCGCGGCGAGGTTGAATCCCTCTGCCGCCAAGCCACGCTTGAGCAGCTCGCGAACAGCCGCCGCGCGGCTGGGCATGCGCTTCTTAAAGCGCCAATCATCAAGGACTTGCAGCTCGTCAGGGGTCAACATGATCTGGAGCCGCTCCCCGCGGGTCAGGTCATTCATTTGGTATCTCGCTACGCGCCCGGGCGGGGACGCTCCATGATCACAATGCGCCACTTACTCATTAGTTCCCTTTTCCTGCGCTGGCGTCGATTACATCGGATACTCAGAAGTATAAAATTGAACAGAAGCTGACAAACTAGTTATGTTCAAATATTCACACCCCAAGCCACAAATATCTATATCGCGCGGGTTGATTAACGACTATGGTCTGGTCTCGGGTTTGGCCGGGAATGCATGTCATGGAACGTTTAGACGTCCCCGCGAAGCCGATGGTTTCGCTGGAAGAGGACCTTTCCCCAGAGGAATTGCGTGTCCGCGAAGCGCATCACCGCATCGCCAATGATCTGGCCGTGCTGTCGACAATGGTGCGCCTTCAATCCATGGGACTGGAGGACGGCGGGGCGCTTCTCCTGCCGGCAGACGGCCGTCAGATGCTGGCGGAAGTCGCCGGCCGGATCGACGCCATCAGCCGGCTCCACCGGGCGCTATGCGCCAACCTCAACGGCCAAACGCCCACGATCTTTATCGAGGACATCTGCGCGGAGGCGTCCAAGATCGCCGCTGGGCGCGGGGTCGAGGTCCGTTGTCAGGCGGCCGTGCAAGGACACGTTCCGATGGAGCAGCTCCGCAGCGTCGGCCTGCTGATGCACGAGCTGATCATGAACTCGCTCAAGCACGCCCATCCAGCCTGCGCCCAAGGTACAATCAACGTGCGCTGCCAGTCCGAGCCTGACGGCAGCCTCTCCTTGGTTGTCGAAGACGATGGCGTTGGATTGCCGGTCGGCTTTAACCCCCACACCGCGCAAAGCTTCGGTATGCGCCTGAGCCGCAAACTTGCTGCTCAATTGGACGGCGAACTGAGCTTTGAATCCAACGATCTCGGGCTCACCTGCCGCTTTCGCACCGCACCCACAAAGGTTCAGTCCTAATCCCGCCCCGGCGCGGTTTTCTCCCGCCACGCCAGCGCGTAAGGTCGCCCCCGCCGGGGTGAGGGCCCCGGCGCAAGGATTGAGGCGTGACCATGGGGAACGGCGCAGCACCAGCGGCCGGCGGGCAGAATGCCGCGAGCGGAACGAAGTCGACGCGGCGAGAGGGCGGCATCGCGTTCTTCCGATGGCTGACGAAGAACCCGATCTGGGACGGCTTCATCTTGCTGTGCATCATCGCAAACGCGGCGATCCTCGGTTACGACGCGCACTTCGGTGAGACCAACCAATACCACGACCAAATCGAGCTCTGGAACAACTACTTCCTCTACATCTTCACCGCTGAACTCGTGCTGGAGTTCTGGGCGCAGGGGCCGCGCAAGTTCTTCGGCAGCGGCTGGAACTGGTTCGACATGCTCGTCGTCGGCATTTGCTATGTCGCGACGAACCCGGCGATCTCCGCGCTGCGGACGCTGCGTGTCATGCGCGTGTTCCGTTTGATCAGCGCGGTGCCGCAGATGCGGCGCGTGGTCGAGGCTCTCTTCAGCGCGTTGCCCGGCATCATGGCGACGTTCGCGATACTCTCGATCGTGTTTTACATCGGCGCCGTAATGGCGACGACCTTGTTCCACAACGAGGTCGGCTTCCGCGATCTCGGCGAGAGCGCACTCAAGCTGTTCGCCCTGACCCAGTTTGACGGCTGGGGGGACACCATCAGTCAGCTTCAGCCCAACTATCCCTGGGCGTGGGCCTTCATCATGGGCTTCACGATCATCGCCGCGTTTGCTGTGTTGAACCTGTTCGTCGGCGTCATTGTCGAAGCCGTTCAGGCCGCGCCGCAAGAAGAGTTGAAGCAGGATTTGGCCGACGTTGAACAAGACGTGGAAGATGTCGCCCAATCGCAGGAAGATTCAGCGAAAGTGCAACAGCGTATCCTTGATGAGGTGCGTGCCCTTCGCGCCGAGATCGCAAGTCTGCGCGGCGCGCCGCCAGGCTAACGTCCAGCGTTACCCGCTCGGCCCGCGACCAGCACAGGCGGGCTCAGCACCGTGTTGATCCCTTGGATCACGCCATTGCTGGCGCTGACGTCCTGCATAACCACCAGCTCATCGTTCACCCGCAGCCCATCGCGGCCGTCGACTTGCACGTAGTCGCCGCTGGTGGATTCCTCGCGCACATTCGCGCCTTCCGCCGTTTCAGTGGTCACCCGTTCGGCCACCACATGATAGCTCACAAAGGCGATCAGATCGTCGTGACGCCGGGGATCCATCAACCGCGCCAATTGGCGTTGATCCATCGCGCGGAACGCCGCGTCCGTAGGCGCAAACACTGTGAACGGGCCTTCGCCGCGCAACGTCTCTTGCATGCCAGCGGCTTCAACGGCGCGCAGAAACGTCGTGAACTGACCGGTCGCGGCGGCGACCTCAAGCACGTCGCCTTCGGCGCGCGGTTCGGTCGCTGCGCTAATCTCAACAAAAAACGGATCGGGCGCGCTGGCGGCGATCGTGGGGGCGGCAAACAATGCCGCGGCGAGGAGGGCGGTGCGAAATGTCATGGATCTGGAACGGCCAAGCGCCGGCAGGGTTGCCGTGTCTGGCTGAATTGTCATGGTGAATGGCTACGCGGCGTGACGTCGGTCACAGAACTCGCACGCGCGGATGTGGTGTCTGGCGCTTACCGCGTGGGAGCACGGCATGCTGAAAATGAAGATGAGCCCGGAGCAAATGTTGGCGGCATCGCTTGTGGCGTGCTGGCTGCTTGGCGCGCTCACCCTGCTGATCAACGGCGTCTAGTCGTCACATTTCTATGATGACAGGGGTGCTGGCGCCGGGCCGCAGTATCAGCGAGAATACGGCTTATGACTTCGGTTTGGACCCGCATTGTCGATCTTGCGCAGCGCGCGTTCGATCCAGAGGCCGATCCCCCAGAATTCGCCGAAGAGTGCGCGCCGCGCCCTAATGACGTGGGCTTCACCGCCGCTGTGATCGGTCTCGCCGCCAAAATGGCGCGCGCTGACGGGCACACGACGGAGGCCGAGATGCAGGCCGCTGCTCAGGTGTTCCGCCCGCCGCCGGGTGAAGAGGGCGCGTTCAAACGCGCATTCATCTTGGCGCAGCAAACGGTCCTAGGATTCGATTCCTACGCCAAGCAGATCGGTCGCAAATACCGCGCACGCCCTTGCCTGCTGGAAGACGTGCTGGACGGTCTCTTCCACATCGCCATGGCCGATGGGCGCGTGGGGCCTGCCGAAATCGCTTACCTCGAGCAAGTCGCCACCCATTTCGGTTTCTCCGAAATGGAATTCCGCCGCATCAAGGCGACCAATCTCGGCCCCGAGGCTGGCGATCCATACGCCGTGCTCGGCCTCATGCCCGGCGCGGGCATGGACGAGGTGCGTCAGACGTGGCGCAGGCTTGCCGCGGAAAACCATCCCGACCGCATGACCCAGCGCGGCGCCCCGCCCGAATTCGTGGCGATCGCGCGCGAAAAAACAGCAGCGATCAACGCCGCATACGCCCAAATCCGCGAGGAACTCGCCGTTCCGGCCGAATAACACGCCCGGCGCGCGAGCCGCCTAACAGGCGCCGCATTGCATCGCGATGGTTGAGCGCTGATATACCAAGGACGTCTGGAGGCCTCCGCACCGATGCCCAACACCGCAACCTTTGACACCGCTGCGTCCACTGCTCTGACCATGCTTGGCCGCGCGCTCGCGCTGGCGGCGGTGTTTGTTGGCTTGGCCTTGCTGGCAGTGTTTACGGCGGCGGCTGCAATGGTGGCGGGGCTCTTGGTGTTGGGCGCGGTTATTGCGATGCGGTTTGCGCCCAAAGCACAGGCCCGCGGCGGCCCAGAGACCCTCAACGCGCACCGCACGCCTGACGGCTGGGTGGTCGAGACGCGCTTGCGCTAGGCGCGAAACGCCGGACAGTGCGCCCATGAGCGCACTGCGATTCATCGAACGCCCTTCGCCCAATTTCGACATCCGAACACGCGGTGTCGAACTGGTGGTGCTTCACTACACCGGCATGCAGGATGGCGAGACCGCGCTCGCACGTCTCTGCGATCCCGCGCCGGTCGCAGGCAATTATCCTGGGCCCTGGCAAGAGCAGAGCGTCGCGCCCGCGGCGCCGCTCGCACGCGTCAGCACGCACTACGTCGTCGGCGAAGCGGGAGAAATCTATCGCGTCGTCGAAGAAAATGCGCGCGCCTGGCATGCCGGCGTATCGAGTTGGAAGGGCGAGGGCGATGTGAACGCGCGCGCCATCGGCATCGAGATCGTCAATGGCGGTCACGATTTTGGTCTGCCGGATTTTCCGGATGCGCAGATCGATGCGGTTATCTTGCTCGTCGCCGATATTCTTCAGCGCCGCGCGCTTTCTCCCGGAAGCGTCGTCGGCCATTCCGATGTCGCGCCCGACCGCAAACTCGACCCCGGCGAGAAATTTCCATGGAAGCGTTTGGCCGACGCCGGAGTTTCTGTCTGGCCCAAAACAATCCCGCTCACGCAAAGTTCGGACGACAAGATCGGCGCACTGCAGCAGCATCTCGCGGCGTTCGGCTACGACGTGTTGACCTCCGGCGTCATGGACGCGCAAACCAAAGCCGCGTTGATGGCGTTCCAGCGCCGCTTTCGCCCGTCGCGGATCGACGGCGTCGCGGATGAGGAAACGCGTGGCCTGTTGGCGGGATTGGTGAGCGGATGAGTGCTGAAGTGAAGTGCCTCTGTGGCGCGGCGACGATGAAAGTATCTGGCGCGCCCGTTACCCAATTTTTCTGTCACTGCAAGGATTGCAGGCGCGTGTTTGGCGCCGCCTACACGTTGGAGGCCATGTATCCGGCTTCAAGCGTCGAAGTGATCGGCGAAACCTCATCGATCACATTGAAAACGACGCCACGTGTTTCTTGCGCAAGCTGCGGCACGCGCCTCTATTCGGATTTGCCCGAGGCGGGTTTGCGCGGCGTGAACGGCGTGCTGATGCCGGACTTTAAAGCCGCGCTTCACATCAATTGCGAAAGCGCGATCGCGCCCGTACGCGACGATCTGCCGAAATATCGGACGGCGCCCAAGCCGTTCGGCGGCGATGGCGTGCTCGTCGAGTGGTGAAGCACGTCACTCGAAATTGTGTTTCGCAAAGCGCCGCGCTTGTCTAAGCGCCGTACCGCGATCATCGCGGGAGGCGTTTCATGCAGCGAAATGTGGGTTTTCTTGCGGGCGCTTGCGCGCTGCTCTTCGCCCTCGCGTTCAGCGCGTCTCCCGGCGATGCGCAACCAGCGGCAGATCAAACGCTTTCGCGTCCCGCCGATCTCGCGCTCTGGCCGTCGCTCGGCACAACGGTGCGCACCGATCCCACGAACCCAACGCTGCCGCGTCAGATGCGGCACGTGCAAATGGCGCCCAGCGCGTACGAGAATCTGGTGCGCACCCTGCAGCTCGCCGATGGCGCCACGTTCGCGGTGACGTTTTACGGCGTCGAGCATGACACCACCCACACGCCGTCACTCTATTTCGCGCAACGCGAGCAGGCGCTGGCGCTTGAGGTGATCGATCGCGCCCATCCTGATGGGCGGCGCTTCTACGTCCTGCCAGCAGGCCAACCCAGCGCCGCGCCGCTGCCCCCCGGGAACGAATGCGCGGTCTGTCACGCAGAGCGTGGCAGCTTCGATGGAACCTTCGCGCACATGTACCCAACATTGAGGCCGCTCAATCTGTCTAACGCGCGTTAAGCGCCGCCCGCGCAGCGCGCGAAAGCGTTGTACGTAAACGCGCGTTAGCAATGCTTGCTCATTCCTTTTCAAGATTTTTGCGTCATGACTGGTCCCGTGCGCGGCGCTGTTTCGCTGTCGGGGGACAAAACGCACGAAGGCGCGCGGGGCCTTGATACAATTTGCTCAGAAAAGCGCGACGCCCACGTCGCGGCGGAAACGCTTGCGCCTCCTGGTGAGCCGCTCGCGGCGCAATCGCCTCGTCGCGGTCGCCGCCGGCGAAGCCGAGGACGATGGCGTGCTCGATCTGGTGACGCCGGAGGCCGATGCGCCGGGCGCGACGATCGTCGCGCTCGATGTGGCGTGTGATGATGAGCCGCCCTTCGATCCGCCCGATGCGGACGATGATATTTTCCTGGGCGCCGAGCCGAGTGTTGAGGAAACCGATCTGCCCGAGGCGGCCAATGACAGCGCGCCCGAAGCCGAGGCTGAAACCGAGGCCGAAGCCGAGCCCGAAGCCGCACCAGAACCAACGCACGTCGCCGAACGATCATCGCAGACCCTCGACGAGGAGCCGCCATTCGACGCCCCAGACGCGGACGATCAACTCTTCGCCAGCGGCAGCCTGAAGCGTGGCGCCCAGGTCGAACAATTCACGTCGGACGTTGAAGTCTCCGCCGACATTGTACCGCAAGGCCCAGCGGACCGTCGTTCCCCGGTCGCGACCGAGCGCCACGAAGAAGCGCGTGCGGTTGAACAACCCATTCCGGCGATCAAGATTTACGCCAGCTGGGATCGTGAGAAGATCGGCGAAACGCTCAATCGCTTAAGCGACGATCCACGCATGGCGCGCGCCGACATCGAGGTGGAGCGGGGCGGCCTCGATCGCGCCATCGCCCGCTTCAGCGAGCGCTCAAGCCCCGATCTCCTGATCCTCGACACCGAACTGAACGATTCCGAAATGCTCGCTGGCCTCGACCGGCTGGCGCACGTCGTCGAAGGCGGCGCCAAAGTCATTGTCGTCGGCGGCGTGAACGACATCGCCCTGCTGCGCGAACTCGCGGTGCGCGGCGTCAGTGATTACATGGTGGCGCCGATGCGCCGCGACGATCTCGCGCGCGCCATCTGTGCGCTTTACACCGGCGATTCCAATTCGCGCGTGATCGCCGTCATCGGCGCATGCGGCGGCGTTGGCGCCTCCACCATCGCCCACAATCTCGCCTGGTCGATCGCCGAACGCCAGGAAAGCGGCGCGACGCTGATCGACCTCGACCTCTCGTTCGGCACCGCCGCCTTTAGCTTCAAGCACGACCCCGGCCAAACCGTGGTCGATGTGCTTGCCGCGCCGGAAAGCGCCGACGACAGCGTGCTCGATCAGGCCATCGCCAAGCCAACGCGGCGCTTGCGTGTGCTATCGGCGCCGGCGAGCGTTGCGCGCGAATATCAGATCGAGCCGCAGGCGCTCGATCTGCTCATCGCCCGCGCGCGCCGAACCAGCCCGTTCGTCGTGCTCGACCTGCCGCATGAGTGGAACTCTTGGGTCAAACACAGCTTGATCGCCGCCGATGACGTCGTGGTCGTCGCCGGGCCTGATCTCGCCAGTCTGCGCAACACCAAGAACTTCCTCGACCTCATGCGCCATGCGCGCCCGCACGCCACGCCGCCCGCCGTCGCGCTCTCCATGGTCGGTGTGCCGAAGCGGCCAGAGATCCTTGCGAAGGATTTCGCGCAAAGTCTGGGCATCGAGCCCGCCGCATCGTTTGCATTTGAACCCGCGCTTCACGGCATGGCCGCCATCAATGGCCGTTTGATCGGCGAAGACGCGCCGGACTCAAAGGCGGCGCTGACGATCGATGCGCTCGCCGCATCTTTGACAGGCCGCCGTCCCGTCGACGCCAAACGCGCACAGAGCCGCCCATCGGAGTTCAGTGTGCGTCGGCCCGCTGAGGGCGCGCCGCGCCCGGCGCCGATTCTACCTCTCGCCAAACCGGTTGCGCCTCTCGCGCCAGCGGCGGCGAACGCGCTCACTCACCAGCCCGAGCTGCCGTTCGCCGCCGCGACTCCTTCGGAAGCACTGACATTGGACCGCGTCGTCGAAGCGCCGCCTGAGCCGCAACGCGACTATATCGAAAAGGCGCGCGACGCAGCGCTTGCCGAAGCGAAGCCCGTTCGCGTCAAGGCGCGCCGTCGCCGCCGCTATCGCGGCGCCAGCTACGCGCTCGCGGCGGCGTTGGTCCTATGCGCGCTGCGCGTGGAAACAGATCGCCACACGATAAATCGTACGCCGCAATCGGCCGAATTGATGTCGCTTGCTGTTGTAACGCAAGCGCCAGCGCCGGCGTCCGCTCCGCGGAATCCGGACGCCGACTACGCCGCCGCATTGGAGCATCTCAACGCTGATCGCGCCGAAGCCGCCGTCACGCTTCTGCGTCAGGCGGCCGAGAGTGGCCACGCCATGGCGCAATATCGCTTGGCTCTGCTCTACGAACGTGGCGAAGGCGTCGGCGCGAACATGGCTCAGGCGCGCGCATATACCGAACGCGCCGCCGCCAGTGGCAACCGAATGGCGATGCACAATCTCGGCGTCTATTTCGCGCAGGGCGAGGGCGGGCCGGTCGACGAAGCGGCGGCCTTCCGCTGGTTCCGCCAAGCCGCCGAGTTCGGCGTCGCCGACAGCCAATATAACCTCGGCGTGCTTTACCAACGCGGCCGCGGCGTCAACGAGGACAAGAACGAAGCCTTGTTCTGGTTTTTGCTCGCCGCGCGCCAAGGCGACACGCAAGCCACCGCCCGCATCACCGAGATCGAAACCTTGCTCGCGCCGGCCGATGCTCAACACGCGCGCGCCCGCGCCGACGCTTTCCGCCCCCGCGCCGCCAATGCGCTGGCGAACGGAGAGCCTCCGCAAGAGCAAGTTGCGTCCACTGGCTGAATGGGCGCCGATGGGGTATAGCGGCTTCGCCAGTCGGCCGGACGGCCGCGGGCGCAAACTCGAAAGGGTGCGTTCGAGGAAAGTCCGGGCTCCACGCGGATGCGACGGCGGGTAACGCCCGCCGAGAGCAATCTTAGGGATAGCGCCACAGAGAACAGACCGCCTGCCGGAGCCTTTGGCGAAGGTGGGTAAGGGTGAAACGGTGGGGTAAGAGCCCACCGCCGCGACCGTAAGGAAGCGGGCACGGCAAGCCCCGTCGGGAGCAAGACCGAATAGGGACGCACGTTCTCCGCAAGGAGAACAGGTTCATCCGCGAACCGCGTCCGGGTTGGTCGCGAGAACCGGTCAGCAATGGCCGGTCCAGAGGAATGGTCGTCACCTCGAAAGGGGTACAGAACCCGGCTTACAGGCCGACTGGCTCTCTATCTCTCGGACTCGCTGTAGAGTCGCCGGGAGATGTCCGTCACCGCAACATTAACAAACACCGTCATTCCGGACGCGCCCTCCGATCGCTCCGCGATCGGCGTCGCAAAAATCCGAAATCGAGCTTACTCGATTTCGCGGGCGATCCGGAACCCAGGGCAAACGCACAGCCCTGGGGCCCTGGGTTCCGGGTATCGCTTCGCGATCCCGGAATGACGGAGAAAATTGTGTCCCACGCGCCCGTCCTCCTGAACGAAGCGATCGAAGCGCTCGCGCCAGCGCCGGGCGCGCTCATGCTTGACGCCACCTTTGGCGGCGGCGGCTACACGCGCGCCTTGTTGGAGCGGGGGGCGCGCGTCATCGCCTTTGACCGTGATCCGGCGGCCATCGAACGTGGCCAAAGTCTTAAAGCCGCCTTTCCGGATCGGTTGACGCTTGTTCATGCCCGCTTTGGCGAGATGGGGGCCCATGTCAACGAAGCCTTAGCGGGCGCCGTGTTCGATCTCGGCGTCTCGTCCTTCCAATTCGACGAAGGCGAGCGCGGATTTTCATTTCAGGCGGACGGCGATCTCGACATGCGCATGGATAGAGCCGGACCCAGCGCGGCGGACGCCGTGAATAAGCTCTCCGAGCCGGCGCTCGCGCAGCTCATTTACGCCTATGGCGAAGATGACGATAGCCGCCGTATCGCGCGCGGCATCGTCCAGGCCCGCGCCGCCGCGCCGATCACACGCACGACCGCGTTCGCCGAAATCGTCGAGCGCGCCGTTGGCGGGCGCAAAGGCGCGCGCATTCACCCAGCGACGAAAACCTTTCAAGCGCTGCGCATGTTGGTGAACGACGAGCTTGGAGAACTGGCGCGCGGCCTTTCCGCCGCCGAGCAAAAACTCGCGCCGGGCGGCCGGCTTGTCGTGGTGTCGTTTCACTCGCTCGAAGACCGCATGGTGAAGCGCTTCATCGTGGAGCGCGCCGACGCGGGCGGTCGCGGTTCGCGCTACGCCCCCGACGCACCGCCGGAGCGTACGCCGAGCCTTGCTCTTGAGCGCAAACGCTCAACCGCGCCGAGCGACGAGGAAGTTGCGGCCAATCCGCGCTCGCGTTCGGCGAGCCTCCGTTGGGCGACACGCACGGAAGCGCCGGCGTGGGACGATCTCGATCCGCCATCGCTCGCCCCAGTTGCGGAGGCCGAATGGCAAAAGCTCAGCTAAGACGCACGCTGCATATCATTGCCGCGGTGCTGATCGTCGTGCTGGCGATTGGGCTTTACAAAGCCAAGAGCGACGCCGCGCGCACCGAAGCGCACGTGCGCGCGCTTGAGCGCGAGGCGAGCGATACCGAGGCCGACATGCGCCGCTTGCGCGCCGAAATCGCCGGACTCGAAACTCCCGAACGTGTGGAAGCCTTGGCGGAAGAAGAGCTCGGCATGCGCGTCGGTTCGGAAGGTCGCGCATTGCCGCAAGCCGCCATTGACGATCGCCTGCCGGCGCCCCGCGCGAGCCCGGACAATTGAGGCCGTTTTCCGCCAGCGCGCTCGCGCCGAGCTTTGACGCGCCCGCGGCGGAAGTCGCGCCCGCGCGCAATCGCGTTCGTTTTTTGGCCATCGGCATTCTCGCGGTGCTCATGTTGCTCACCGGTCGCGCCGTGCAACTCGCGTTCTCCGGAGACCCGATCGCCCGCCAACAGCGCGCCGCCCAACACGTGATCCGCGCCGATCTTGTTGATCGCAACGGCGTGCTGCTCGCCACCACGGTGCGCGCCTACGCGTTGACGGCCGCGCCCGCCAATGTTCGCGATCCGGAGGCAACCGCCAACGCCCTGATCGCTTTGCTGCCGCGCCTCAACCGCGAGGACACGATGCGCCGGCTCACCGATGCATCGCGGCGCTCCATCTTCCTCACGCGTGGGCTCACGCCGGAGGAGCGTGCTGCGGTCGAGGCGCTGAATTTGCGCGGTATCGGCTTTGAAACGCAGGACAAGCGCGTCTATCCAAACGGAACGCTGGCCGCGCACGCGCTAGGCTTCACCGATGTCGACCTCAATCCGCTCGCCGGCGCCGAGCGCGGCCTGGACGAAGCGATCCGCGAAGCGAGTCAAGCTGGCCATCCGCTCGCGCTGTCGCTCGACATCCGCATGCAATATGCGCTCGAGACCGAACTTGAAGCCTCCGCCCGCGCCATGGGCGCGACAGGTGCTGCGGCAATTCTGCTCGATGGCCGCAGCGGTGAAACCTTGGCGCTCGCGTCTTGGCCGGCGTTCGATCCCAATGAAGCCGGCCGCTCCGGCGAGGCCGCGCGGCGTGACCGTGTTTCGGGCGACGTGCACGAGCTTGGCTCCACAATCAAACCCTTCACCGTGGCGATGGCGCTGGAAGCGCAAATGACGAGCGGCGCGGAAGTGTTCGATTTCTCGCAACCGTTCGCCATCGACGGCAATGTCATTCGCGATCACGAGCCGGCCGTGCATGGCCTTGCGGGCTTGCGCGAAATCATGACGCATTCCTCAAACATTGGCGCCGCGCGGCTGGCCCTACGCCTCGGCGCCGATCGTCAGCGGGACTATCTGGGACGGCTTGGCCTGCTTGCGCCGTCGCCTCTCCAGACTGGCCGCAACCAGGCGCCGCTCGCACCTGCGCCGCGCTCGCGCCGCGACGTCGCTGGCGTTGGCTTCGGCTACGGTCTCGCAACCACGCCTGCCGCGCTCGCCGGCGCCTACACCATCTTCGCCAACAATGGCGCTCTGGTCGCGCCCACCTTGCTGCATAGCGAAAGCGGCGAAGCGCCTGAGCGCATTCCGGTGTTCTCCGCGCCGGTCACGCGTCAGGTCCTTTCTTACATGCGCGCGGCGGTCGTATCCGGCACCGGGCGCGCCGCCGACGTGCCGGGCCTCGCCATCGCTGGAAAGACCGGAACCGCTGAAAAGCTGGGTGAGGACGCCGAATACGACGATAGCCGCAATTTCTCCTCGTTCGCGGGCGTATTTCCGGCGCAAGACCCGCGTTATGTCATCGTCGTCTCGCTCGACGATGTCGGCGCCGGCGAGGCAGGCGGGGTGGCCGCCGCGCCGGTCGTGGCGCGCACGCTCCGTCGTATCGCGCCGATGCTCGGAATGAATGTGACGCGGGATTGATGTTGAGCGATTTCTATTCTTCCGTCATTCCGGACGCGCGGAGCGCGATCCGGAACCCAGGGGCAAACGCACAGCTCTGTCACCCCCTGGGTTCCGGGTATCGCTTCGCGATCCCGGAATGACGGAAACTTGGATGCGTCTCAGAGACCTTTTCCCGGAAGCAAACACGGACGTTGAGATCACCGGTCTGACCGCGGACTCGCGCCGCGTGAAGCCCGGCTTTCTATTTGCGGCGCTCAAAGGCGTCGCCGCGCACGGGCGCGACTTTGTCGAAACCGCGAAGGCCAACGGCGCGGTCGCGGTTTTGAGCGCGGGCGATCTCGGCGCCGATCCCGGCGTGCCTCACGTCATCGCCCAAGAGCCGCGCGCCGCGTTCGCGCTAGCGGCGTCGGCGTTCTATCCGCGCCGGCCTGAGACCATCGTCGCCGTCACCGGAACCAACGGCAAAAGCTCCACCGTCGATTTTCTCCGCCAAATTTGGATGCACGCTGGGAAGAACGCCGCCAGCGTCGGCACGCTCGGCGCAATCACGGCGAACGGCGTCGTCGATCTCGGCCACACGACGCCCGATCCTGTCGCGATCCACGCGACATTGCAGGAGCTCGCGGACCAGGGCGTGACACACGCCGCGATGGAAGCGTCGAGCCACGGGCTTGAGCAGCATCGCGTCGATGGCCTCACCTTCGACGCTGGCGCCTTCACCAATCTCACGCAGGACCATCTAGATTATCACATCGATATGGCCGGCTATCGCGAAGCGAAGCTCAAGCTTTGGGCGCGTGTGAAAGCCGGCGGCGTGGCTGTAATCAATGCGGATGCTGGCGAAGCGCCGGCGTTCGAGAAAGGCGCAACGCAGCGCGGCTTGAAACTGGTCCTTTGTGGTTGGCGCGCGCCGCGCGCGGACTCGCTGAAGATTGTCGAGATCGCACCGCGCCCGAATGCGCAATCATTGACGCTGAGTTGGAACGAACACGAAGCGCAGGTCGAGCTGCCGCTCATCGGTGAGTTTCAGGCGCTCAACGCCGTCTGCGCTGCGGCTCTTGCACTATCGCTCGGCGAGAAGCCCGAGGCAGTCTGGGCTGGCATGGCGAAGCTCAAGCCGGTGAAAGGCCGCATCGAGCATGTCGGCGCCACGAAGGAGGGCGCGCACGTGTTCGTGGATTACGCCCACACGCCGGATGGCCTCGACGTGTTGCTCCGCGCCGCGCGACCACACGCTCCTGGGCGGGTGATCGCGGTGTTTGGCTGCGGCGGCGATCGCGATGCGGGCAAGCGCCCGAAGATGGGCGCGATTGCCGCGCGTCACGCCGACGTGGTGATCGTCACCGACGACAACCCGCGCAGCGAAGATCCCGCAGCGATCCGCGCGCAAGTGATCGCCGGCGCGCCCGGCGCAACAGAGATCGGCGATCGCGCCGAGGCGATCCGCGCGGGCGTCGCCATGTTGCGCGCTGGCGATGCGCTGCTGATCGCTGGCAAGGGCCACGAGACAGGCCAAATCATCAAAGGCGTCGTGCATCCGTTCGCGGATCAGGATGTGGCGCGCGCTGCGTTGGACGCTCAGCGTTGATTCACCTAACTACCATCGCCATCCCGGCCGGAGCCGCGCAGCGGCGTAGAGCCGGGACCCAGGGGGTGAAGGAACTCGTCGTTTGCCCCTGGGTCCCGGATCGCGCTCCGCGCGTCCGGGATCACGTGCGTGTCTGTTTCGAGGTTTCGCTATGAAGCAGTTGATTTGGAGTGCTGTTGAAGCCGCCGGCGCGACCGGCGGCAAGCTGCTGCACGGCGAAGGTTGGAGCGCCAGCGGCATCTCGATCGACACGCGCACGTGTGAGCCCGGCGATTTGTTCGTCGCGCTCAAAGATGCGCGCGACGGCCACGACTTTCTGGCGCAAGCGTTCGTGAGCGGCGCGAGCGCGGCGCTTGTGTCCGACGCGAACAAAGCCGATGGCCTTGGGCCGGTTCTGGTGGTTGGCGACGTGCTCGACGGCCTGCGTAAGCTCGCGCATGGCGCGCGCAACCGCAGCGACGCCAAGCGCATCGCCGTCACCGGCTCGGTCGGCAAAACCTCCACCAAGGAGGCGCTCGCGCATTGCCTTGCCGCAAGCGGGCCGACACATCGTTCGGTGAAAAGTTACAACAACCATTGGGGCGTGCCGCTCACGCTCGCGCGTATGCCGGCGGACGTACGTTTCGCCGTCTTCGAGATCGGCATGAACCATCGCGGCGAGATTCTACCGCTCACCAATCTTGTGAAGCCGCACGCCGCGCTCGTCACCAATATCGCGCCGGCGCACGTGGAGAACCTGGGCTCGCTCGAAACGGTGGCGGACGAGAAGGGCGACGTTTACGCCGGCCTTGAGCCCGGCGGAGCCGCACTCATCCCCGCCGACGCTCCCCATGCAAGCCGCCTGATCGACGCTGCCGAGCGCAACGGCGCCAACATCATTCGTTTCGGTCGCGGCGAAGAGTGCGAGGCGCGGCTCTTGAGTTTCGTGATGGACGAACAAGGCTCGCTCGCCGAAGCCGACATTCTCGGCCGCGTCGTCCGTTATCGCATCGGCGCGGAGGGCGCGCATTGGGCGCTGAACTCTGTCGCAGCACTCGCAGCGTGCGATGTCGTGGGCGCTGACGTGGACGCAGCAGCGGATGCACTTGCGCACTTGCGCGCCGTCGATGGCCGCGGCGCCGCGAAATCCATCAACGCCAATTTCGGCGCCTTCCTGCTTGTGGATGACGCCTACAACGCCAACCCAGCGTCCATGTCGGCGGCGTTTTCCACATTAGCTGCGCGTAAGCTTCAGCCCGGCGGACGGCGCATCGCAGCACTTGGGGATATGTTGGAATTGGGCCCCGATGAGCGCGCGTATCACGCCGGGCTTGCTCCACAACTGGAACAAGCGGGGATCGATCTGGTGTTTGCGGCTGGGCCGCGCATGGCTGCACTCATGGAAGCGCTTCCGCCCGCGCTTCGCGGCGGCTATGCCGAGAACAGCGAAGCTCTGATTCCGACGCTGACGAATTCGTTGCGCGCTGGAGACATTGTTCTCGTGAAGGGATCGAACGGGTCACGCATGGGCAAGGTCGTTCAGGCCTTGGCGGGGCTCGGCGCGGGAGAGACTTAATGCTCGAATGGCTTGGACAATTTGAAGAGCGCTCGCAATTCTTCAATTTGTTCAACTACATCACCTTCCGCACCGGCGGAGCTATGTTCACGGCGATGATCTTGGCGTTCGCGATTGGCGCGCCGTTCATCACCTGGCTTCGGAAAAAACAAGGCAAGGGCCAACCCATCCGCAGCGATGGGCCGGAAGGGCATTTGTCGAAGAAGGGCACGCCAACCATGGGCGGCCTCATCATTCTGATCCCAATTACAATCTCGACGTTGCTCTGGGCAGATCTTGAGAACGTCTATGTCTGGGCGGTGTTGATCGTCACCCTCGGCTTCGGCACGATCGGCTTCATTGATGATTTCGCCAAGGTCACCAAGCAACACCATGGCGGCCTGTCCGCGAAGGTGCGGCTGGCGGCGGAGTTCACGATCGCGCTCGGCGCGGCGTTGGCGATGCTGGTCGCCGAATGGATCGCGACCACGCCCGATCAAGCCCATGACGTTGCAGGCTTCTTCAACGCCTTGATGGCCGGCGATCCGATAACGGCGGTGGCGCTGCCGTTCATCACCGGCTGGGGCATTCAGCTTTTGGCGTTCTACGTCATCTTCGCGATGATCGTGATCGTCGGCTTTGGCAACGCCGTGAACCTCACCGACGGCTTGGATGGCCTTGCCATCGTGCCGGTGATGATCGCCGCCGGCACGTTCGGGATGATCGCCTACCTCGTCGGCCGCGTTGACTATTCGGCTTATCTCGGCATTCCACACGTCGCCGGCGTTTCCGAACTCGCCACAATCCTCGGCTCGCTCTTGGGGGCCTCGCTCGGCTTTCTTTGGTACAACGCGCCGCCCGCGCGCGTGTTCATGGGCGATACCGGGTCGCTCGCGCTTGGCGGTTTGCTCGGCGCGGTTGCCGTGGCGACGAAGCATGAAATCGTTCTCGCGATCGTCGGCGGTCTTTTCGTGCTCGAAACTTTGTCTGTCATGGTGCAGGTGGCGGTGTTCAAGCGCACCGGCAAGCGCGTGTTCCTGATGGCGCCTGTGCACCACCATTTCGAAAAGCTCGGCTGGCAGGAGCCGACGATCGTCATCCGTTTCTGGATTATTTCGGTGATTTTCGCGCTCGCGGGGCTGGCGACGCTGAAGTTGCGCTGAGCGCACGCCGGTAATCTTGCGTTAACGGCGCGAAGCAGCGCACACCGGGCGCTCTTGGTTCGCACCTTGGAGCATCGTTTGAAAATGCGCGCGCAAGTTTTCGCCACGCCAACCCTCCCCTGGAGGGGGAGGGCAGGGAGGGGTGAGAGCGTAAAGTGCGGCGCCTCAAGTGCTGCGACGCGCACGCGTTCGGAATTGTGGACGCGCACCTCACCCTCCTCCTTACCTCCTCCCCTCCAGGGAGGAGGAGCGGCTCGCGGGGAGGCTAGCCAGTGATTCCGATCACGGAATTCAAAGGCCGAGACGTCGCGGTGTTCGGCTTGGCGCGCACGGGTCTCGCGGCGGCGCGCGCGCTCACCGCCGGCGGCGCGCGCGTTCACGCGTGGGACGATAGCGACGTCTCGCGCGCCAAGGCCGAAGCCGCCGGCGTGCCGACGAGCGACATCAACAGCCGCGACTGGCGGAGCTTCGCCGCGCTCATTCTCTCACCGGGCATTCCCCTTACCTTCCCGCAGCCGCACCGCATGGTGACGCTCGCGGAAGCGACAGGCGTGCCGGTGCTGGGCGACATCGAATTGTTCGCCCGCGCCGTGAATGCACTGCCGGCGACGCAGCGCCCGAAGCTGATCGGCGTTACAGGCACCAACGGCAAGTCCACGACGTCGGCTTTGATCGCCCACATCCTGAAAGAAGCCGGCAAGGATGTGCGCCTCGGCGGCAATATCGGCGAAGCCGTGCTCGAACTGGCGGACCTGCACGCCGGCGCCTATTACGTGATCGAGCTCAGCTCGTTCCAACTCGAACTCACCGCGTCGCTTCGCCTCGACGTGGCGCTGTGGCTCAATACAACGCCTGATCATCTCGATCGCCACGGCGACATGGCCGGCTATGTCGCCGCCAAGAAGCGCATCTTCGCCAATCAAGGCGCGGCCGATTGGGCGGTGATCGGCGTCGACGATGCGTATTGCGCGCAGATCTGTACCGAACTCACGCGCGGCGGCGCGCAACACGTGGCGCCGATCTCGTCGGGTCAGGCATTGGGGCGCGGCGTCTATGCACTCGGTCCTAAACTGTTCGATGCGCTCAACGGGCGCACCGAGCCCGCCGCGGATCTCAGCGAAGCGCCGGCGCTTGCCGGTAAGCACAACGCGCAAAACGCCTGCGCGGCGTTCGCGGCTGCGCGCGCGCTGGGCGTCGATCCGCGCATCATCGCTCAGGCGCTCACCACCTTCGGCGGCTTGCCGCATCGCCTGGAGCGCGCTGGCACGATTGCCGGCGTGCGCTTCATCAACGACAGCAAAGCCACCAACGCCAACGCCGCAGCACAAGCGCTCGCAGTTTACCCGCGCGTCCATTGGATCGCTGGCGGCGTGGCTAAGGATGGCGGCATTGACGAGCTCGCGAACTTCTTTCCACGCATCAGCCGCGCGTATCTAATCGGGCAGGCCGCGGGCGAATTTTCCGACACGCTGCGCAACAAGGCGCCCGTGACCATGGCCGGCGATCTCGACAACGCCGTGCGCCTCGCCTTTGAGGACGCGAAGAAAGCGCAAGAGCCGCATCCGGTGGTGCTGCTGTCGCCCGCGTGCGCGTCCTACGATCAGTTCCGGGACTACGAGGATCGCGGCAACCAGTTCAAGGCCGCCGTCGCCAAGCTCGCGGCGGAGAACCCCGACGCGAAAAAGAACGGGAGCAAGAAATGAGCGCGATCGCCGAGCGCTTCGGCGCCGCGATCGACCGCGCGCGGACGTATGATCGCCCGCTGCTGGTGATCGCCGCGATCCTGTTTGCGCTCGGCATTTTGTTCTCGATGGCGGCGAGTCCCGTCGCCACCGCCCGCATCGGCATCGAGGAAGCGTTCTACCTCGCCGGCCGTCAGGCGATTTACGCGGTTCTCGGCGTCATCGTCATGTTTGCTGCCGCTTCGCTTGAAACGCGCGTGCTGCGCCGCTTCGCCACGCTCAGTGCTGCGATCATGCTGCCGCTCTGCGCGCTCGCGGGTCTGTTCGGCGAAGAGATCAAGGGCGCGCAACGTTGGTTCGATTTCGGTCTCTTTTCCTTGCAGCCCTCGGAAATTCTGAAGCCGACGATCATCGTCGTCTGGGCGTGGATGTTGAGTGAAAGCATCAAGCGTCCGGGCTTTCCGGGCCGCGCCGTGACGATTGCGCTCTACGGCCTCGCCGCCGCCGTACTGCTGTCGCAACCCGACATCGGTCAGACCGCATTGCTCGGCCTCGTGCTCGGGCCGATGCTGTTGCTCTCAGGCATGGCGCTCCGCTGGATTCTCGGCGGCGCAGTGTTCGCGGGCGCCGCGGCGTGGGCGATCTATTCGTTCTACCCGCACGCGCGGGACCGTGTGGACGCGTTCCTCAATCCCGAAGGGCCGGCTGGCTACCAGGTCAACCGCGCGCTCGACGCGATCGCCGCCGGCGGCGCGTTCGGGCGTGGGCCGGGCGAGGGCGTGATCAAACGCTCACTGCCCGATGCGCACGCGGATTTTGTTTACGCCGTCGCGGCGGAAGAATTTGGCTTGCTCGCTTCGATAGGCCTTATCGCCGTGTTTGGCGCGCTCGCGTTCCGCGGTCTTTC
The DNA here is from genome assembly GCA_000974665.1 of alpha proteobacterium U9-1i. Classification (NCBI taxonomy): domain Bacteria; kingdom Pseudomonadati; phylum Pseudomonadota; class Alphaproteobacteria; species alpha proteobacterium U9-1i. Next base: position 1,702,346 of record BBSY01000002.1, read on the forward strand.
GCGCGCCAGCCGCTTGAACGATCCGTTCGAACAACTCGCCGCCGCGGGCCTCATTACTTTGCTCGTCGCCCAGTCGGCCATCCACATCGCCGTGAATTTGTCGCTGCTGCCAGCCAAAGGCATGACGCTGCCGTTTATCTCATTTGGCGGTTCGTCGATGATCGGCTCGGCGCTTGCGCTCGGTTTCTGCATGTCGCTGCTGCGCGATCGGCCCGGCGCGTTTCTCTACGTCGGAAGGGCGCAAGTCGCATGACCAAGAAAGTCGTCGTCATCGCCGCCGGCGGCACGGGCGGGCACTTGTTCCCCGCCGCCGCGTTCGCGGAAGAAATGCGTCGTCGTGAATGGCGCGTGGTGCTGATGACTGACGCGCGCGGGCGCCGTTACGCGGAGAATTTTCCCGCCGAGCGCGTGGAAGATGTGCCCGCCGCTAGCCTGACCGCGAACCCGATCAAAGCCATCCCTGCGCTTTTGAAGATTTCGCGCGGCGTCAACGCCGCCAACAAGCGTTTCCGTGAATTGCAGCCGGCGCTCGTCGCCGGCTTCGGTGGTTATCCATCATTTCCCGCTTTGATGGCCGCGCGCGGCCAGAAAATTCCGATCCTGATTCACGAGCAGAATTCCGTGCTTGGGCGCGTCAACCGCGCCATGGCCGGCAGCGCCGCTGCGGTGGCCTGCGGCTTTGAACGCCTCGATCGGCTTCCTGAAAGCGCGGCTGGCCGCAAGCACGTCGTCGGCAATCCGGTGCGGTTGCCGATCCTGGCCGTGCGCGAGAAGCCTTATCCGTCGCCGGCCGCCGGCGGACGCCTCAACGTTCTTGTCATCGGCGGCAGCCAAGGCGCGCGCATCTTCGGCGAAGTGATCCCCGTCGCCATTGAGCTCTTGCCAGACGATCTGCGCGCGCGCCTCGATGTTTCGCAGCAGGCGCGCGAGGAGCAGGTCGCGTCCGTGCGCGCGCTCTATCAGCGCGCGGGCGTCAACGCCGATATCGCGCCGTTCTTTTCCGATATGGGTGATCGCCTCGGCCGAGCCCATCTCGTCATCTCGCGCGCCGGCGCTTCCTCCGTCACCGAACTGCAAGCGGCTGGTCGTCCTGCGATCCTGGTGCCGTTCGCGGCCGCCGCTGACGATCACCAGACCGCCAACGCGGAAGGGTTAACCAGCGTCGGCGCCGCTGACGTGTTGAGCGAGCGGGAAGCGACGCCCGAAGCTGTGGCGGCCATCTTGCAGCAAAGGCTTTCTGACCCGCACGGCCTCTCCGTGCGTGCCGCAGCGGCACGCGCGGCCGGTAAACCCGAGGCGGCGAAAACGCTGGCGGACTTGGCCGAGAGCCTCGCCCGTTAGCCAAGCTAACGGAGATCCGCCATGGCGGAATTGGTGCGCGAGTTTTGGTGGCTGATTTTCCCGGTGTTCGGGATGGTGATGGCCTTGTGGGGCATGGCGCAGAGCGAAGGCCGCGCCAAATCAACCATGTCCATGCTGCGCGCCTACGCCGAGCACGGCAGAGAGCCGCCGGCCGAACTGGTGCAGCTCGCACGTCAAAGCATGGACGAATTCGGCGGCGCCAGCCTCGGCGGCGACAAGGACGAAAACGCCAGCTTCTGGACGTTCGTGGTGTTCGCAGCACTCACCGCCGGCTTTGGCACCGCATTCGCGATGACGAAGGGCGAGCAATGGGCGTGGGTGTTCCTCGCGGTCGCCGTGGCGATGGGCGTGATGAGCGCCGGCGCTGGCTGGGTGCTCGTCAAAGACAAAATCAAACCCTGACGCCCATGGACGCCGCCGGCATTCCCGCCCGGATCGTCGCGCCTTGGCGACGTCCATCGAGCGTCCGCCGCGCGGCCTTGCGCTTCCTCGTCTTCGCGGCCCTAGGCGCCGCCGTGTTCTACGCCGCCGCGCACGGCGCCAACGCAGGTCGAGTGGCGCCGATCATCGCCTTCCTCGCGGCGCTTGCGGCCGCGTTCCTGTGCGTCGGCTTGGTGCGCCCCGGTTTACGCAAATTGCTAGCGAGCGCACGCAAGGCGCTGCGGGGCGCCTAAACCCGCCTTTGAGGCGCCGCGAAGCGTGTCTATAAGGGCGCTCGCTTGCTTGAGGGTTTAGATGCTGCGTCGCGCCATTCCGTTTGACACCGGGCCCATCCATTTCGTCGGCATCGGCGGCATCGGCATGTCCGGCATCGCCGCTGTGATGAAAAACCTCGGCTACGAAGTGTCGGGGTCGGACGCGAAGGACGGCCCCAACATCGCGCGCCTACGTGAGCAGGGCATCCCCGTCACCATCGGTCACAACGCCGAAACTGCGGCTCATGCGGGCGTCGTGGTCATCTCCTCGGCGATCAAAGGCGGCAACCCGGAAGTGGACGCCGCGCGCGCCCGCGGCGCGCCGATCGTGCGCCGCGCCGAGATGCTGGCGGAGATCATGCGGCTGAAGTGGACGGTCGCCATTGGCGGAACCCACGGCAAAACAACCACGACCTCGATGATCGCCGCACTGCTCGACGCCGGCCAGAAGGATCCCACCGTCATCAATGGCGGCATCATCAACGCTTACGGCGCCAACGCGCGCATGGGCGAGGGCGAATGGATGGTGGTGGAGGCTGACGAAAGCGACGGCACGTTCACGCGCTTGCGCGCCACCGCCGTCGTCGTCACCAACATGGACCCCGAGCACCTCGATCATTACGGTTCGGTCGAAGCCATGAACGCGGCGTATCGCACGTTCGTGGAAAACATCCCGTTCTACGGCTTCGCCGTGATGTGCCTCGATCACCCGCAAGTGCAGGCGCTCGCCGCACTCGTGCGCGACCGGCGCGTCATCTCCTACGGCTTCAATCCGCAAGCCGATGTCTGCGCCGTGAATGTGCGCCCCTCGCGCGAGGGCTCGACATTCGACGTCGTCGCGCGCCGCCGTGGCGAAGGTCCGGGCGTCACGATGCACGATCTCTTCCTGCCGGTTGCCGGCCGCCACAATGTGCAAAACGCCGTCGCCGCCATCGCCGTAGCGCGCGAACTCGGCGTCACCGACGCCGGTATTCGCCAAGGCTTGAAAAAGTTCGCCGGCGTGAAGCGCCGCTTCACCACCACGGGCGTGTGGAACGAAGTGCGCATCGTCGACGATTACGGCCACCATCCGGTGGAGATCGCCGCCGTGCTCGCCGCCGCGCGCGAGATGACGCAAGGCCGCATCCTCGCCGTAGTGCAGCCGCACCGCTACACGCGCCTGCGCGATCTGTTCCAGGATTTCTCGACCTGCTTCAACGACGCCGACATCGTCGCCGTCGCGGATGTGTACGCTGCCGGTGAAACGCCGATCCCAGGCTTCGATGCGGATACGCTCGTTTCAAGCCTCAAGAGCCACGGCCACCGCGACGCCCGCCGCCTCGCTAGCTTTGACGATCTGCCGGCCCTCGTGCGCGCCGAAGCGCAGCCCGGCGATATCGTGGTTTGCTTGGGCGCCGGCGACATCACCGCGTACGCGAACGCGTTGCCCGGAAAACTGGGCGCCTAGCTCACACCAAGCCGAAACGATTTGACCCCGCGCGCGACTCTGCGCAGCCCGTTGCAATGGCTGACACCCACTCGCGCGGGCCCAAGAAGCCCGCTCCACTCCGCGCCGCCATCGTCTATGATTTCGACGGCACGCTCGCGCGCGGCAATCTGCAAGAGCGCAGCTTCATCCCCGACATCGCCGGCATGAGCCATGGCGATTTCTGGATGGAGGTGAAGCGTTTGGCCAAGGCCGAGGATGCCGACGAAATCCTCGTCTACATGCACCTGATGCTCGATCGCGCCCGCGCCGCCGGCAAACCGGTGACACGCGCGCAATTAAAGCAAAGCGGCCAGGATCCGGATTTCTTCGACGGCCTCGATCATTGGTTCCAGCGCATCGATGCGTTCGGCGACGATCTCGGCCTGCAGCTTGACCACTACGTCGTTTCCTCCGGCATCTACGAGATGATCGAAGGCTGCCCGCTGTTCACGCGTTTCCGGCAAGTGTTCGCGTCACGCTTTCTCTACGACAAGAAAACCGGCGAAGCGAAATGGCCGAGTGTGGCGATCAACTACACGACCAAGACGCAATTCCTCTATCGCATCAACAAGAGCATCGACAATGTGTGGGACACCGAAGCGGTGAACCGCTGGATGCACAACGATGAGCGCGAGCTGCCGTTCGAACGCATGATCTTCATCGGCGACGGCGACACCGACATTCCGGCGATGAAGCTGGTCACCAGCCAAGGCGGCTGCGCCATCGCCGTGCTCGACCCGTATCAATGGACAGAGCCGCGCAGCCTGGACAAAATCAGCCGCCTCATTGCCGAGGATCGGGTCAACTACGTTGCGCCGGCCGATTATCAGCCCAAAAGCCAGCTCGACGTTATCGTCAAAGGCGCGCTCGGCCGCATCGCGCTGCGGGCCGGCAATAAGATCGCGGTGTAGCTCCTAGCTTCCCTGCGCGGCGCTTTCCTGTCCGCGATCGGGTCCACGCTCCACATTCGTGATGTAATAGGAGCGCACGGGCTGGCTGCCGACGATGCGCAGATCGGCCGGCGATCCGGTGCAAATCCATCCGGTCTGCGAGCGCACCGAAAGCACATGCGACCAGCTCAAGTGCTGCGCATTCCAATCTGTTGTCAGCACGTAATTGCGGCGCGCGCCGACGCGGACGTTGACGTGGTTCTCATCGACCACGCGAAAGCCATTGATGTCTTCGTTGCGGAAGCAATCGCGGTCGGCCGGCGCGGCGGCCGTCTGCGTCGTTGTGCCGGCCGCGGCGCACGCTGAAAGCGTCAGGGCCAAGCCGGCAAAGAAAATCGAGCGCAACATGAAAAGCTCCATCAATCGAGGAGCACAGTATGCGTGAGCGCGCCGCGCCCCGCGAGGGGCGAGGCGGTCACGTCGGCGTGGGGCGCGTCAAGTTTCCGTGATGCAGAAGCAGCGCGACGAGGTTAGCCGCCTTGGTGTTCGTGCGCTGTCGGCGAGGGGGTCGCCGCGCGGCTGATCGAACGCACGTAATAGTCACGCACGGGATCGCCGCCGACGATGCGCACGCCGAGGCCGTTGCCAGTGCAAATGAAGCTTGTCGGTGCGCGGATCGCGATCGCTTGGCTCCAGTCGAGGTCGCGTGCATTCCAATCCAGCGTCAGCGTGTAAACGCGACTCGCGCCCACACGCACGTTGACATTGTGATCGTCGACGATCGTGTAGCCGTTGATCGAATCTGCAGCGAAGCAATCGCGTTCGCCGGGCGCGGCCGCGGTGGTCTGTTCGGCCGTAGCGCAGGCGCTGAGTGCGAGGGCGGCGCAGGCCGCGAGCAAAGTTCGGGTCATGGCGGGTCTCCGTTGGGGCGCTTTGCCCACTATATGGCGCTGCGCGTCTGGTTGTACGAGCGGGCGCGATGCTTTGACGGGGACCTCGGTCACGATTAAGGCCGTCAACTATGCGTGACCTCGAACTTCCGCCCGTGCGCGGCCAATTGCTACGTGGGGAAAAGCTTGCGCCGTTCACCTGGTTCCGCGTCGGCGGACCGGCGGACGCGGTATTCCTACCCGCTGACGTCGAAGATCTCGCGGCCTTCTTGAAGGCGCTTCCGGCCGACGTGCCCGTGCTGCCGATCGGCGTGGGCTCAAATGTAATCGTGCGGGACGGCGGTGTTGATGGCGTCGTGATCCGGCTTGCGGGCCGCGCTTGGGCGCAAATCGAAGCGTTGGGCGAAGGGCGCATCAAAGCCGGCGCTGGCGCGCTCGATTCCATGGTGGCGAAGGCCGCGGCCAAAGCCGGCATCGCGGGCTTGGAATTCTATGTCGGCGTCCCCGGCACGATTGGCGGTGCGCTCACGATGAACGCGGGCTGCTACGGTCGCGAGACCCAAGACGTGTTGGTTGAAGCGACAGTGATGAACCGCGTCGGCGAAGTGGTAACTGTTCCCGCCAGCGAGTTCGGTTTCACCTACCGCCACAACGCGCTGCCCGACGGGCTGATCTTTCTCGACGCGACCTTCCAGGGCGCTGCGGACGCACCAGAGGCCGTCAGCGCGCGCATGGCCGCCATCACCGCAAAGCGCGAAAGCAGTCAACCGATCCGAGAAAAAACCGGCGGCTCCACCTTCAAGAATCCGCTCGCTCCCAACGGCGACAAACTCTCCGCCTGGATGTGCGTCGATGAAGCCGGCATGCGCGGCGCCAAACGCGGTGGCGCACAAGTCAGCGAGCTTCACGCCAACTTCCTGATTAACACAGGCGAAGCCAGCGCTGCCGACATCGAAGGGCTAGGTGAGGACGTTCGCGCCGCCGTGAAGTCTCAAAGCGGCATCGAGCTGCAATGGGAAATTAAGCGGGTGGGGCGGCCGTAAGCGCTCCATCGCTGGGGGTCGCTGCCTTTTGGTCTATCCCCGCCCAAATCACGCTGCCCGCCTTGCGCCACAAGCGCCCGCACAAAATTTATCCGACACCCCTCGCGTCGCGCGCATACTGCGTCGCATGACATCCGCCCCATCCCTCAACACAGACGCGCTCCGCGCCATCGTCGCCCTCTTGCGACGTTGGAGCGGGTTCGCGCTGTTGTGGTTGGCGCGGTTGCCTATCCAACGCTCGCGCGCCGACATGCTGCGCATGGAGCGCCGCATTGCGCAGCTCATCTTCGCTAGCGCCGTCGTCGCCGGTTACGCACCCGGCGCACACCGCATGGGTTCACACCGCATCGGCCGTTCCTATCGCGGCAGTTGGCACAGTTTCATCTTGCGCAGCGCTTTGCCCAAGCTCAGCGCCTTCAATCGCGACCGCCTCGCGCGCATCAAGCACGTCGCGGCCAACATCGATCTCTACGTGAACCGCTTCAAGCAACGCCTTGCCCGTGGCTTGCTCATGCGCCGCAGCGCCAACCGCGGCCTTGCACCGCGCACGCTGATCTCGCGCGCTTCTGCGCTCGCCTGCGCGTTCGCCGACACATCTTAAATTCTCGCGTCGAGAGAGCCTGCAAACACGCGCCAGTCAAACCAGACTCGCGCGGCGCCCGCGTATGCACTGTCGCTAGCGGCGCAGATCCATCAGCGCTTGCTTGGCGCGCGCCATGTAATGATCGGGGAAATACGAAACCGACTTCGACCCCTGCCAAACGCGCGGCGGCGGATCGAAAACTTCGCGGCGGATATAGTTGCGAAGCGTCGTCACGGCGATGCCAAGCTCACCGGCGGCCTCGGTGATGCTGCGCTCGAGCCGTCCATTCACGCGGATGGGCATGTGAGGTCTGCCATGTTGATCAGGTCGCTAACGTTGAGCGTGTGTACTAACTATTCTAGGTTGCATAAGCAACCGAATTACACGTATAAGGGGAGATATAAACCAGGAGTTGCATTATGGCCGGTGTACCCGAACGCGCCGATCCGCAAGAGGAAGATGATCGCCCCGCCCACGCGCAGGCCGACATCGCCGGCTATGCCAATTTGGCCGGCCTGGTCGGGTCGATGTTTTCAGCCTTCGAACGAAGCGGGCTTAGTCCCGAAGCCAAGACGAAAAAAGCACAGACCGTCGTTAGGCGGCTTTTTGCGCGCGCCAGCTAAACGCTGACACGCGCGGTGGATATCCAAGGGGGGGAACCTTGGTTAGGGAAGAACGCGCCGCCGTCCTGCGCGAAATCTACGCGCTGGACTCGGAATTGTTTCCGCTCGCAACCGAGGCTGCGAGCTATTACGTCGCCGCCTGCCGCGCACCACCCGCGAATTTCGCGGACAAGGTGGATGCCTACCGCCGCTTTACGCGCGCGGCGCATCCAGACCAATGCACGAGCCACGCGCAATCCTTCGAGTATCTTGGGCAGGCGCGTTTCGCGCTCGAAGAAAGTCTCGAAGAATCGTTGAGCGGATCGACCGCCTGGCAGCTTCGCCAGGCAGAGCGCTTGCGCGGACGTATTCGCGTGCGCGCCGGTTCGTTGGCGCCGCACCTAGAGGCGCGCATCCATAACGCCATCGCCGAAGCGCGCTCGATTAAGCGCGCCGATATCGATTTTCAACGGCGGCTTGAGCGGCTGGTGCTGCACTCCACGCACCTCGCAGACCTCGTTCAAGCGCTCGAAGACTATGAGCGCGAAACGTCGATCGGCGTCACGCACTGGCGATTGTTCGGCATCCGCGTGCGGTCTTTGCTTCTTGCATTGCTGTTTGGCACGGGAGGCTTTGCCGCGACTGTGTTCGGCGACGATATCGTTCCCCCACGCCTACAAGATTACGTGGCGCTCTGGTCGAACCAATTGATCAGCCAAGTGCTGCCCGCGCCATTGCCAGCGGAAGCGTGTGAGCCGTCTGCTTAACCGGCAATGTCAGACATCATCGCCTGCGCCTTCGCCGCGACGCCATCAAGTGTTGCGGCGAAGCTCGGGGATGAGAAATAGCCAGCGGTTCCGGCGACGAGGCTCATCAGCAAAACCGCAACCAACGCGGTGATGCGGGACGTAGGCTGGCGCGCGCGGGCGTCAGCGGCTGCGGTGGCGGCGGGCATGTCGGTGTACTCCAGAAGACGTCGCCACGCGTGCGCCTGAGCGCGGCCGCGGGGCAAACTGATGGCGTCGGCGCCGCCGACGGGCGGGGGGGTGCGGTCGAGCCGCACGCCGGCAAGTTTGCCGGCGCGCAGCGCATGTTTGGCGGCGGCGCGAAGGGCTGGCGTTTTCGCGCCCTCGCGAGACCAGAGGACGACGTAACGGTGTGCGGCTGCGATCCGCTTGGCCCGCGTCCGGGCCGCCGACGCGCCCGGCGCGGTCACATCGCGGTCGATCGCGTAGCCGAGGCGCGCAAGCTGTGCGGCGATCTCTTCGACATCCGCGTCGGCGCCGGGCAGGTGCGCGAGGATCACAAGTAGCTGTGGGTTCGGAGCCATAGGCGCTCACGCTCGCGGCGCCGGGCCCCCGCAACAAGCGCGCCCACATGTGCCCGTGTGAGGTAGGGCCTCGGCGCCTGATTTTAGGGCGCGGTGGCTAGAAATTAGGTTGGATGCGCTCGGGGCGTAAACGGTTAGCGCCGCCCCATCGGGTCACTCAGGGTTGCGAACCTGAAATCGCAATGCTTTGGAAACCGGAATGAATTTCCGATCCATCTCGGTGAACGCGAAATTCACTATAAAAAACAGCAACTAATGCGCTGCATGCTCACCTTGCCTTAACTCTAAAGCGTTTCATTGTGAGACCTTGGACGCGCGACGTTGGGGCGTGTCTGACAACAGATTTGAGGCGCAGAAAATGGCGCGGGTGGCGGTGCTTTTGGGCGGATTGAGCCCTGAGAGGCCTGTGAGCCTTTCAACCGGCGCGGGCTGCGCCGCGGCTCTGCGCCGGCTCGGCCACGACGCCATCGAGATCGACCCACAGGACGCTGATTGGATGGACCGGCTGAAGGCCGCCAGCGTCGATGCCGCATTCAATTCGTTGCACGGTCCGTGGGGCGAGGATGGCTTCGTTCAAGGCGTGCTCGAGTATCTGCGCGTCCCCTACACCCATTCCGGCGTGCTCGCGTCGGCGCTGGCGATGGATAAGGCCAAAGCGAAAGCTGTGTTCGCGCAAGCCGGCCTGCCGCTTGCCGAAGGCAAGCTGATGAACCGCATCGAAGCCGCGAAAGCGCACCCGATGGCGTTGCCGTATGTGGTGAAGCCGAACGCGCAAGGCTCGTCGGTCGGCGTGTTCATCGTCCGTGAAGGCGCCAACCGCCCGCCCGAACAATTGCTGGATCCAGACTGGACCTATGGCGAAGAGGTTCTGGTCGAGGAATTCGTCGCCGGCAAGGAGCTGACGGTGGCGGTGCTCGGCGAAAAGTCCGGCTCGCGCGCGCTCGCGGTGACGGAAATTCACCCGGCCGGCGAATGGTACGATTTCAACGCCAAGTATTCCGAAGGCGGCTCGCGTCACGAGCTGCCGGCGCAAATCCCGGCCGACATCGCCAAGAAAATGATGCGCGCCGCCGAGGACGCACACGACGCGCTTGGCTGCCGTGGTCTTACGCGCAGCGATTTCATGTACGACCCCACGCGCGGCAAGATCGCGTTGCTGGAGGTCAACACTCAGCCCGGCATGACGCCGACTTCGCTCGCGCCCGAGCAAGCCCAGCATCTCGGCATGAGCTACGATCAATTGGTGGCGTGGATCCTGGAGGACGCGTCATGTCAACGATGAGAGCGCGCCGTCCCGGCCGCAGCGCCGCTGAACCAACGCGCAAGGGGCGCGGCCGCCGCACGCCGCCGCCGCCACCGAGCGGCGAAAACATGCCGCGCCTGGCGCGCATCAAACTCTCCGGCGGTTTGGCGCCGGACGAAGTGCAGGTCAGCGGCAAAAGCCTCGGCATCGCGCTCGCCGGCATTTTGATTTTCGGCGGCGCGGCGATTGCCGGCGCGGCTTGGATGGGTTCGTCTCTGTTTGACGTGCGCGAAGCCGCTGCACGCACCGTCGATGTCGCCGCGGCCGACGTTGGTTTCCGCATCGACGAAGTGAAAATTCTCGGCGTCGCCGGCGCACGCGCGCAGGAAGTGCGCGAGCAGATCATCCCCGATGGGCGCCAGTCGATCCTCTCGCTCGATCCCGCCGACGTGAAGGCGCGCATCGAGGCGCTGGATTGGGTCGCCCACGCTTACGTGCGCCGCTTATGGCCTTCGACAATGGAAATTCGCGTTGAGCGCCGCCAAGCGTATGCGCGCTGGCAGGAAGGCGACGAGATCACCGTGATCGACGCCAACGGAGATCGCCTGCTGGCCGAGCAGGCCGCTGACCATCCCGAATTGCCTTTGGTGATTGGCGCCAACGCCGGCCCAACAGCGGAGCCTTTGCTGCTGGCGCTGGAAGAATTGCCGGAGGTGCGTGAGCGCCTGTCGTCGCTGGTGCGCGTGCGCGATCGCCGCTGGAACATGGAATTGACCAACGGCATGACCATCGCGTTGCCCGAGGCCGAACCAGCGATCGCACTGTCGCGCCTTGAAGGTTTGCAAACTCAACATCGATTGCTCGATCGCCCGATTGCAACGATTGATATGCGCGCGCCCGGACGCATGTCCGTGCGCGTGCGCCAGCAATTGACCGGCGGCAATTCTCCGCTTGCGGAGGGCGTGTGAGCATGGCGCTTCTCGACGTCGTCCGTCATCGCGAAGAAGAGATCGAGCCGCGCGGCGCGACGCCCTTGATCGCGTCGCTGGACGTTGGCGTTTCAAAAACCGTGTGCCTCGCCGCGCGTCGCGATCCAGTGCTGGACCTGCACCCCGAGCGCCCGCTGCGTGTGCTCGGTGTCGGCCTGCAATCGGCGCCGGCGTCCGCCAGCGGCAAGCCTGCTGACTTCGACGCCTGCGCCCGCGCCATCCGCGTCGCCATTGAAGACGCCGCCGAAATGGCCGGCGCGCCGATCAAGCGCGTGGTCGCAACGTATTCCGGCCCTGGCCTCAATTCCCGCATCGTCCGTGGCGCCGCGCGCGTCCGCGGCGCCGTCATCCGCGAGCGCGATCTCGACGCCGCCATCAATGCGGCGATGCAATCCGTGCCCAGCCCGCAGCTGTCGTTCTTGCACGTTGAGCCGCTGCGCTACGTCATCGATGATGGCGAACCGGTGCTCGATCCTGTCGGCCAGCCGGGCAAGATGCTCGCGGTTGAGGCTTGCGTGGTCACCGCGCCCACCGAAGCATTGAACGCGCTGAAGGCCTGCGTGCAGCAGGCCGGCGCCGAAGTCGAAGAAATCATGGCCGCGCCTTACGCAGCGGCGCTTTCGGCGCTGACGCCGGAAGAACGCGCCGCGGGCGCACTCGTCATCGATCTTGGCGCGGGCTCACTTGGCGTCTCCGTGTTCACCAGCGAAGGTTTGGTGCACGCGGAGACGATTTCCTGTGGCGGCGTCCGCTTGACCCGCGACCTTGCCATGAAGCTCGAGACCACCTTCGCCGCCGCAGAGCGCGTTAAGCTCGCCTTTGGCGCGGTGGGGCAGGCCTGCGATCCGCGCGAAGCGGTGCAAGCGCCCAAGCTCGGCCGCGACGGCCGCCTGGAAGCGTCCACCACCCTCAAAGGCGTCATCGCCGACACACTGACGCCGCGGCTGGCGGAAATGCTGCTCACGGCGCGCGATCGCCTCGCCCGCGCCGGCTTCAGCGGCGATACGATGCCGCCGCGCGCCATCATCGTTGGCGGCGGCGCCGCCATGCCTGGCGTTCGCGAGGTCGCCGCGCAGGCGCTGGCGATGCCAGTCCGCATCGGCCGCCCCTTCGAGCTTTGTGGGTTTGACCATGGCGAGGCGGGCCCCGCCTTCGCCGCGTCGGCCGGATTGCTCCGCTACCGTTTGGACACCCCAATGCTTGAGGACGTCGAGCGCTCCTTCGTGCCAAGCCTCCGCGACATCGCCCACGCCATGAAAGGCGGCGCGCGCGGCGCCTGGACCTGGCTGCGCGAAAACTTTTGAGCCGACCATCCCGTAAGGGGAGACGGCCACGATCGGCGCGCATCCGTCCACAACCCAACGCGCTTTAGCCCCAAATCCGCCGTGACCGTTTCAGACGCTTAACGAAGGGTTAAACCCTTGCGGGCGCTTATGTGGATAGCGCCGCCAAGTGTTGGGCGAATCGTGAGATTCGGTATCGCCTTGGGAAGCGGGATGTAGATGTCTTATTCGAATGCGCCGTCATTGCATGAGCTGAAGCCGCGCATCGTCGTGTTCGGCGTGGGCGGGGCCGGCGGCAACGCCGTCAACAATATGATCGACGCGCGCCTTCAAGGCGTCGAGTTCGTTGTGGCCAACACCGACGCACAAGCGCTCACGCGTGCGAAGACGCCGAACCGCATCCAACTCGGCCACTCGATCACCGAAGGCTTGGGCGCCGGCGCGCGCCCGGAAGTTGGTCAAGCGGCCGCGCAGGAAAGCCAGCCGGAAATTCTCGAAATGCTGGAAGGCGCGCACATGGTGTTCGTCGCCGCCGGCATGGGCGGCGGCACCGGCACCGGCGCGGCGCCCGTGATCGCCCGCACCGCGCGCGAGCGCGGCATCCTCACCATCGCGGTGGTGACGAAGCCGTTCCACTTCGAAGGCCAGCGCCGCATGCAACTCGCCGAGCAGGGCGTGCAGGAGCTGCGCAAGCACGTCGATACGCTCATCGTCATCCCGAACCAGAACCTCTTCCGCGTCGCCAATGAGCGCACGACGTTCGCGGAAGCGTTCCAACTGGCGGATCAGGTGCTGTACTCAGGCGTGCGCGGCGTCACCGATCTGATGGTGATGCCAGGCCTCATCAATCTCGACTTCGCCGACGTCCGCACCGTGATGGCGGAGATGGGTACGGCGATGATGGGCACCGGCGAGGGCGATGGCCCCAACCGCGCCCTCGACGCCGCCCACGGCGCGATCGCCAATCCGCTGCTCGATATCGTTTCGATGCGCGGCGCCAAGGGCGTGCTGATCAACATCACCGGCGGCTTCGACATGACGTTGTATGAGGTCGATCAAGCGGCGAACGAAATCCGCGCCGAGGTTGATCCGAACGCCAACATCATCCTGGGCTCGACGTTCGATGAAACCCTCGAAGGCCGCATGCGCGTGAGCGTGGTGGCGACGGGGATCGATGACGAGCACATCGTCGCCCAGCAAACCATCGTCCAGCCCGCGCGCCGCGCCGCCGATGCGCCGGTCGTGCGCACGCGCACGCCGATGCGCGAGGAGCCAGTGACGCGCCCCGCCGCGCACGCGATCAATCTCGACGATGAGCCGATCTACGAAGAGGATCGCCCAAGCTTTGCAAATGACGCCGAACCGGCCGTCGCCGATAAGCGCGGCTTCAATCTGTTCGGTTGGATGAAGCCCGGCGCGACGGATGAAGCGACGCCGCGCCCCGTTGAACCTCCGCGCCCAACGCGCGCGCACGAAGATATCGTCCGCGATCCCGCACTGGACGAGGAACTGGAGATCCCAGCCTTCCTCCGCCGCCAAATGGGCCCGCGCTAGCGCGTAACTGGCAAAGGTCGGCACGCGCGCCCATACGCTTCAGCGTAAGGGCGATCGAAGCACGCGACGAGGCCGTCAACGACATCTAAGTTCAGCGGCCATTCCGGATTCCTCTGAGTAGGAAAGGCCGCTACGAAGCGCGCGCGGCCGGCGGCGAACGCCTCCGGCATCGGCACACGGCTCAATCTCTCGCGCGCTTCGATCAAGGCGGCGCGATCACGCCGAAGGAACGCGATCGTCGCATCGCGATAGGCCTGCATCTCCGGCGCTGTTTCGCTGGCGCGCACCTCCTCGAGCAACACCAATGCGGCCTCGGTCTGCCCGGCGGCGGCCCGCAGCTGCGCTTCGTGGTGCAACAGACCAAGGCGTTCGCGCTCCAGCCTTTGCGTGCGATAGGCGGCGATCAGATCGGCGGCGACGGCCTCGCACCCCGGCGTTTCGCCGACGACGCGCCAGCCGCTGTCCGGCGTACTGTCGAACACGCGTAAATCCAGCCGCATCATCGCGCTCATATCGTAGGCACACGCGCTCGGCGCTTCTTGCGCCAAGGCGCCCGGCGCAAGCAGAGTGAACGCAATCAGAAATGCCCGCATGAGCGCCTCCTTTGATCAGCTTACGTCCAATTCGCCGCCTTCGACACCGCCGTACATGACTGAAAGCTAATGCTGTGGTGTGACCTCGGACACATCGCTCGCCTTATTCGGCTCGCAGGATGATCGCGGCGAAGTGTGCGCGGCTCGGGAGAGCTTTCCGCGCCCGCTCGCGGGCAGCAGCGAGGGCTCATGCAGAAACTCAACGTGGATCAACTCGATAAGGAGTTGCGCCTGGCCGAGCGCGGCACGCGTGACGGTCGTGCCGAAAAGCCGGCGACAGACGCGCAGCACCCGTCGGAAACCGAGATCGCCTTGGTGGAGCGCATCGAAGGCGCACTGGCGCAAAGGTCACGCGAATTGCTCGGCGTGGCGTCGGCTGAGGAATTCCGCAGCCTGCCGGAGGAACTTGAGGCGCTCGCCACCGAACCGCAGACGGTTTTGACGCAATTTCGCGGCAAGAAAGCGCGCGCGCAGAGCTCCGCACAAATCGAGCTGGCGAACGCGCAGGCCGATTTCGAGCGTTCCTACCACGGCTATCGCAATTTCCGCCGCCAGCACGGCATCACCGATGGCGAACCGCGTTACGATGATGTGTTCTGGCGCAAAGTGTTTTGGCTCGCGTTGTTGTTCGTTGTTGAAGTTGTCGCCAATGGTTGGGTGATCGGCCAGGCGAGTTCAGGCGGGCTGGTGCAGGGCTGGACGACGGCGCTGCTGATCGGTCTGCTCGTTGTGCTCACAGGCTCGCTGCTTGGCGCTGGGCCGTTCCGCTATATGAATTATCGCGGCGAAGATGGGCGGGGGCATTTGCACCGCCTGTGGGCCATCCCGGCGATGGTGTTTGGCGTTATCGCGCTCATATTTTTTGCGTTTTACGTCGCGCATTATCGCGCCGCAGTCGCCAACGCGCCGCTAGACGCGCCCGTGCCCGACAACATTCTTTCGTCGATTGGCAGCGCGCCGTTCGCGCCGTTTGAGCAGCTGGAATCGCTCGCCCTGTTCGTGATCGCGCTGATGATCGGCATCATGTCGATCGGCCGCGCTGCCTATTGGGACGATCCCTATCCCGGCTACGGCCCGCGCCACCGCCGGATGATGCAAGCGCGCGATCGCACGCAGGAAC
Organism: alpha proteobacterium U9-1i; assembly: GCA_000974665.1. Lineage (NCBI taxonomy): Bacteria > Pseudomonadati > Pseudomonadota > Alphaproteobacteria > alpha proteobacterium U9-1i. The sequence goes on from BBSY01000002.1 coordinate 1,717,991, forward strand.
TGGCGGTGCAACTCGCCGAGGACATTGACGAGGCCAAGGACGTGGCGGACCAGGCGCTCTCTGACGTTTCCACCAACAGCCAGCGCGCGATCACAAAGATTCGCCAAGCCTTGTCGAAGGCGCAAGACAACGCTGCGGTCTGGGACGTGGAGGCCGCCGCCATCCTCGAAACAGGCCGTGACGCACTTGACGTTTATCGTGAAGCCAACGGCCAGGCGCGCGGCACAGCGGAGCCGCGTCACTTCGCCATCGACCCGTTCGAGCACATCGAAGTGGAATCAGGCGCCTCGATGGTGGCGGCGCTCGAAGCGGCGCTGTCGCGCTCAACCGCCGGCATCACCCAATGCAAGAGCCAGCTTGCGGGCGTGCGCGCGCAATTGGAGTCGGAATATCATTCCTTCTACGACGATGAGTTGTCGCCATTTCTGCGCGGTGTGGCGGATTCCGCGGCAGCCAAGGTGAAAGACGAATTCGCCGATGTTCCGCTTGAGGATCGCCGCGCGCGCCGCGAGCAGGACATCGACCCTGAAGTCGTGCGCCTCAAGCGCGGAGCTGCCTGATGCGCGACAAAGCCAAAGCAAATCGCCTTTATGCATCGATGACGGCTGGCGTGTTGGCCTCCGTCGCCTTGCTCAGTTTCGGGGTCTGGTATTTTCGCCCGCCGCTGCCCGATCCAGAAACCCTTTGCCCAACCAATCTGCCGCTCGCTGGCCACACGCTTGTGATCGTCGATCGCACTGACCGCTGGAATCCCACGGTTGCGCAAACGCTCACAGAGCTGATCGAAAGCGCGCAACGCGATACTGAACGCTATCAAAAATTCTCCATCGTCGCGCTCGATTCCAGTATGACGACGCGGCCAATCTTCTCGGTTTGCAATCCGGGCGAGCCGAACTTCATGACCGATCTTTATCGCGGCCGCCGCTTCACGCAGCGCGATTTTGACGAGAAATTTGTCGACGCGGCCGAGAACGTCGTGGCCACCATAAGCGCCCCAGGCGAAGCGCAAACGAGCCCAATCGTCGAATACGCGCATCGTTGGTTAGGTCGTGATGATTTCAACGAAACAATTCCCAACCGCCGCATGATCCTGATCTCGGATATGCGTCAAAACTCTCCCCGCATCAGCGTCTACGATTCACCCAGCGGAGAAGATCTCGCGCGCGTGGTGGAGCAGGAGTTCGGAGAATCCGGTCGCACCGTGTCCTACGACGTCTATTTCGTCGCCCATGGCCATGACGCCAACGTTCCGGAATCCACTGTACGCAACGCCTGGGACGCCGCTTTCCGCGGCTTGTCCGCCACCTACGAGTGGCGGCAGTTGGAATAGCGGCCCTACGGCCGCCAAAGCCGTTTGCGCAGCGCGGCGTCGCGTTCGGTGAGCGCGCCATCCTTGGCGAGCGTATCGAGGCGGCGCAGCGCGTTGGCGCGGTAATCTTGCGCGTGGACGCCGCCGAGGCCGGCAAGGTGCGCTTCGATGACGGCGCGGAAGCGTTGGCCTTCGCTGTCGTACTCCTCAGGGAACAGGCGCTCGGCCAGCGCGAGTTCGTCCTCCCAAACATGACGCGCGGTTTCACGATCGCCCTGCGCCTGCGCTGCGTAGCCTAGATGATCGAGCGCGATCGCCAGATCGTACGCCGCCGCCGCGTCTCCCGGATGCGCTTCCGCGAACGCAAGGCGCAGGTTCGCCGCTTCTTCAAGCACGCGGCGCGCGGTGTTTGGCTCACCCAGATCGAGCGCCGCGCATCCGTATTTGATCAAGGCGGCGCTCAGGCGTTGCTGGTGAGCGGCGTCATCGGGGGCAGCGTCGCGGGCGAGGCGGCGAAACTCAGCAGCGCGCGCAAACGCGTCGATGGAATTGGCCTTTGCTTGCCGCGCCACTTCGCCCAAGCGGTCCCAGCACGCGCCAACTTCGCCTAACCAGATGCTTGATGCGCCGTCCGCGCGGGCGAAAGCTTCCGCCCGCACCCGCGCGGCGTCGGCGGCGTCCTTTGCGCGGGCGATGTTGCCGGTGCGCAGGGCGTGGTCGGCCTCGTCGAGTGTCGTGTGGACGAGGAAGCGCGCCGGCGCTTCATCGCCCGGCCGCTCGGCGCAGAAATGCTCACCGAGTGTGCGCCCTTGGGCCAAGCTGTCGGCGGCGCCTTTCGCATCGCCGATCGCGGCCAGCAACGCCGCGCGGAGCCGCCACGTCGCCGCCAACGCCCACCGCTCGGACGCAAATGCGTTCGCAAGCTTCACGCGCAACGCCAGCGCTTTGTCCATCGCCGCGCGTGCTTGGCTGTGGGCGTCGCGCGCCAGATCGGCCTCCGCCGCCAACGCCCAGGTGTCGGCCAGCACCGCGCGCCAGTGCGGTTCGTTTGGCTCGGTGAGCATCAACGCTTCGTAGCGGCCAATGGCCTCGCCGAAGCGCCGCCGCGCCGCCGGCGCATCGCCCGCATCGAGATCGAGCGCGCCGAGGCGTTGCTCGGCGTCGGCGATATCCGCGGCAAGCACCGGCGGCTCGCCGGTCTGGGCCGCGCTGGCGCGGAGCAGGGCGAGCGCGCCTTCCGCGCCGGTGCGTGCGCGTGCCGGCTGGCCTTCCGCCAGGTCGAGATCGGCCAGCCGCCCCCGCGCGCGGGCGTACCAGCGCGCCGCTGCGGCGTCGCTGCGATTGGCGGCGAGCAGGGCGTCCTCGATTTGGAGCGTGGTGTGGTAGGCTGCGCGCGCAGCGGCGCGGTCATTCTCCACACGCGCCAGTTCGCCCAGCATGAAGGCGGCGCGGGCGCGGGCCGCCTGATCAATGGCGTCGGCCAGGATCGCCTCGGCTTCGGATCGGGCCGCCGCGGTCTCGCCCGCCTCTGCCTTGAGCCGCGCCAGAGCTAGACGAGGGGCGGGGTCCAGCGGTTCGAGCTTGGCAGCCAAGGTCAGAGCGTGTCGCGCGCGCATCGGATCGCGTGTTTCAGCGAGCGCGGCGGCGCGTCGGGCGGCCTTCGCCGCATTCGGGCCGCCCGCCTCTGCCAGGGCGAAAAGGCGCTCCAGATCCGTGAAATTACTCGCGTCGGGCGTATTTGGCGGCACTGGGTTCCCTTACGGCGCGTCGTTCAGCGGTTTGGTTAACGGTCACAAACCGTAACGCAACGTGTGTTGAGGCGCCCCAGGGGCCTGCTTAGATCACGGACGGGTCGGGGGACCCAGTTCGGATACTGGCGGGGGACGTCGGGTGGTTCAATTGCGTCGTCAACGTACCATTGCTGGTCCTGCCATGTGCGCGGGTGTGGGTGTCCACTCCGGCGCGCACGTGCGCCTGGTGCTGCTGCCGGCGCCGGTGAATTCCGGCATCGTATTCGTGCGCACTGATGTGCGCGACGCCGACAACGTGATCGCCGCCCACGCCGATAGCGTCGGCGCCACCAAGAACGCAACCACGATCGGCAACGCCTCGGGCGTCGAGATCGCCACGGTTGAGCATCTGCTCTCGGCCTGCATGGGTCTGGGCATCGATAACCTGCTGGTTGAGGTGGACGGCGCGGAATTGCCGATCCTCGACGGCTCGTCCGCTCCGTTCGTGCAAGTGCTGACAAATGCCGGATTGCGTGAGCAAAGCGTGCGTCAGCGCGTGATCCGCATTATCGAGCCGATCGAAGTCCGGATGGGCGCCAAAAGCGCGGCTTTGCTGCCGTCGAATGGTTTCGATGGCCTCGACCTCGACGTAACGATCCGCTTCGCCGATCCCGCGATTGGCGTGCAACGCCGCCGTGTCGAACTGACGCCGGATTCGTTCCTGAACGACATCGCCGATGCGCGTACGTTTGGCTTCTTGGCCGACGCTGAAAAGTTGCGCGCTGCCGGCCTCGCGGGCGGCGCTTCGATGGACAATACGATCATTGTCGACGGCGCCCGTGTCGTGAACCCGGAAGGGCTTCGTTTCGACGACGAATTCGTGCGCCACAAACTGCTCGATGCGATTGGCGATCTAGCCCTCGCGGGTGCGCCGATTTGTGGCCGCTTTGTGGCGGACCAGCCCGGGCACGCGCTCAATGCGCGCCTGGTGCGTGCTTTGCTGGACACGCCGGAAGCCTGGCGCTGGGAGGGCGAAGACGCCGTTTCGGTCCATGCCAGCGAGGTCGCGGCGCCGCTCTCAGCCGCCGTCTGATTTCCACACTCGTGCAACAGCCGCAGCCGCTTTGCGGCGCGGATTTTGTCCTGTATCACCCGGACGCCGGTTCGGGGCGGGGGACGCTTCGAGCTGAAAACGAGCAGGATGAGGCCCGGCCAGAATGACCCTTCGCAAGACGTATCTGCAGCGGGCCCACCTTCACCGGCCAAAACTCTACCAGACTTTGGGACTTGCCTTGCTGGCCTCCAGCGTCGCCGCCTGCGGGGGCAATCGCGCGCGTGAGTCCGTGCAGTTCGTGGACGAGCCGGTGGCTCAGCTCTATGGCCGCGCCGCTGAGTACATGGATCGCGGCCGCTATACGGAAGCGCTCGCCGGCTTCGAGGAAGTCGAACGCCAGCACCCGTATTCGTCCTGGGCGCGCCGCGCGATGCTGATGGAAGCTTATGTTCAGTATCAAGCGAACGATTACGACGCAGCGATCGAGGACGCCCAGCGCTTCCTCTCGCTGCATCCGGGCAACGAGAACGCGCCCTACGCTTATTATTTGATCTCGGTATGCCATTTCGAGCGCATCCTGGACGTGGGCCGCGACCAAGCGACGACGGAACGCGCGCTCGGTGCGCTGCAGGACGTCGTGCGCCGCTATCCCGAGAGCGATTACGCGCGCGACGCGCGGCTGAAGATTGACATGGTCTATGACCAGCTGGCTGGCAAAGAGATGGAGATCGGCCGCTTCTATCTCACGCGCGATCAGCATCTGGCGGCCATCAACCGCTTCCGCAACGTGGTCGAGAACCCAAACTTCCAACGCTCCACCCACGTGGAAGAAGCGCTGCATCGTTTGGTCGAGGCTTACGTCGCCGTCGGCATGCGCGAGGAGGCCCAGCGCATGGGCGCGATCCTCGGGCACAATTATCCGGGCGGGGAATGGTACCCCCGCACGTACGCGCTGATGGAACAGTCCGGCATCACCCAAGTGAGCGCCGACGAAGCCGAGCGCCGGGGCTGGTTCGGCCGCACGTTTGGCGCGGTGTTCTAAGGCGCTCGCGCGCTCGTCGTTTCCCGCTGATTTACGCTCAATCGGTTGCTAAACTCGCGCAATGGCGAGCAAGAAACCCGTTGATGCACTGAGCGCAAAGGAGGCCGAAGCCGAACTGGCGCGGCTGGCCGGCGAGATCGCCGGGCACGACGCGCGCTACCATGGCCAGGATGCGCCGACCATCTCCGACGCGGACTACGATCAGCTGCGCGTCCGCAACGCCGCCATCGAAGCGCGATTCCCAACCTTGGTTCGCGAGGACAGCCCGTCCATGCGCGTGGGCGCGGCGCCGGCGGAAAAGTTCGGCAAAGTGCGTCACGCGGTGGCGATGCTGTCGCTCGACAATGCGTTCGATCCGGAAGACGTGCAGGCCTTCGTCCAGAAGGTGCAGCGTTTCCTGAACCTCGATACGCCGCCAATGTTCACCGCTGAGCCGAAGATCGACGGGCTCTCCGCCTCGCTGCGCTACGAGAATGGCCGCTTCGTGCAAGGCGCGACGCGCGGCGATGGCCGCGAGGGCGAAGACGTCACCGCCAATCTCCGCACGATCAAGGACATCCCCCACACGATCAAAGGGGCGCCCGCCGTGCTTGAAGTGCGCGGCGAGGTCTACATGGAGAAGGACGCGTTCAAGGCGATGAACGCGGGGCTGGAGAAAGAGGGCAAGCAGACTTACGTCAATCCTCGTAATTCCGCGGCGGGGGCGCTGCGCCAGCTCGATCCGAAAATCACCGCGACGCGGCCATTGCGCTTTTTCGCGCATGGCTGGGGCGAACTCTCGGAGCCGTTGGCGGAGACCTATTTCGACTCAATGCAGCGCATCGGCGGTTTCGGATTGCCGATCAACGACGCGCTCAAGCGCGCGAAAAACGCGGAAGAGTTGCTAGCAATCTACAACAGGATCGGCGAGCGCCGGCCCAAGCTTGCGCATGAAATCGACGGCGTCGTCTACAAGGTCGATAGCCTCGCGCTGCAGCAGCGTCTGGGCTTCGTATCGCGCTCGCCGCGCTGGGCCGTGGCGCACAAATTCGCGGCTGAACAAGCCCAGACCACGCTCGACGGCATCGACATCCAAGTCGGCCGCACTGGCGCGTTGACGCCGGTGGGCCGCCTGAGCCCAGTCTTCGTCGGCGGCGTCACCGTCACCAACGTGACATTGCACAATGCCGATTACATTGCCGGCGTTGGCGCAGATGGTTTGCCGATCCGCGACGGCAAGGATTTGCGCATTGGCGACACGGTGATCGTGCAGCGCGCCGGCGATGTCATCCCGCAGATTGTCGATCTCATCCTTGAGAGGCGGCCAAAGGGCGCGCGGAAATACCAGTTTCCAGAAACCTGCCCGCGCTGCGGCAGCCACGTCGCGCGTGAGTTGGAGCCGGGCGAAGAGGGCGTTGTCACGCGCTGCACCGGCGGCCTGAATTGCCCCGCGCAAGTGGTGGAGCGGCTGATCCATTTCGTCTCTCGCCGCGCGATGGACATTGACGGCCTCGGCGCCAAGCAGATCGAGGAATTCCACGAACTCGGCTGGGTGAAAGAGCCGGCGGACATTTTTAAACTCAAGGGCCATCGCGACGAACTCTCTGAACGCGAAGGCTATGGCGAAAAGAGCGTCACCAAGCTTTTCGAGGCCATCGACGCGCGTCGCAATCCCGATCTCTCGCGCTTCCTGTTTGCACTCGGCATCCGCGACATAGGCGAAACCACGGCCGGCGTGTTGGCGCGCCGCTACGAAAGCTGGGATGCGTTCGAATCCGCCGTGAGAGCTGCAATCGACGCGCAGCCGGGCGAAGCGTTCAAAGCCTTGGAGCGTGTGCCCGGCGTTGGATCCGGCGCGCTTGCCTCGCTCATCGCAGCCGCGCCCGAGTTGAAAGCCTCCGGCGATCTATTCGACGACGGCGCGCCGCCGAAGATCAAAGGCGTCACCTCGCGTACCTGGGACGGCCTGCGCACCGCGTTCGGCGCGTGGGGCGATGTCGTGCGCGCAATCAAAGCGGCGGCGAAAGAAGCGCCCGGCGATGACTATTTCGATCTCGCGCGCACCGATGGCGTCGGCCCCGTCGCGGCGCGGCATCTGTGCGACTTCTTCGCCGAGAAACACAATCGCGACGCCATGAAGCGTCTGCTGAATGAGGTGACGCCGAAGGACGAAGCGCGCGCGGCCACATCGAGCCCTGTGGTTGGCATGATTGTGGTGTTCACCGGCTCGCTCGAACAGATGACGCGCGACGAAGCCAAAGCGCGCGCGATTGCGCTGGGCGCGAAGGTCTCGGGCAGCGTGTCGAAGAACACGAGCCTCGTCGTCGCCGGCCCCGGCGCTGGCTCGAAGCTGGCGGACGCCGAAAAACTCGGCGTGAAGGTGATCAGCGAAGACGACTGGCTGAAGCTGATCGGTTAGCGCCGACCGCGCCCCCACGAAAATCAGCAAGAATCCCCTGTTGACAGCGCACGCCCAAAAACATAACTAAGTAGATATATAACCGATAGGCGATTAATGAACGCTGCCGAACGTCTCGACGCCACGTTTTTGGCCCTCGCCGACCCGACGCGGCGCGCGATCCTCGCGCGGCTCGCGGAAGGGGAGGCGTCGGTCAACGAACTGAACGCGCCGTTCGATATGAGCCAGCCGGCCATCTCCAAGCATCTCAAAGTGCTGGAGCGCGCGGGCCTCGTGTCGATCGGGCAGGACGGGCAGCGGCGTCCGCGTCGCTTGGAGGCCGAGCCGTTGAAGCAAGCCGAAGCATGGATCGAGCGTCACCGCGCGATCTGGGAAGCAAACTACGCGCGTCTCGACGCGTTGTTGGAAGAGTTGCAAGCCGCGCAGCCGAAGAAGCCGCGCAAGAAAAAATAGGAGATCAAGGTGGGTAAAATTACGCCGTTCCTCTGGTTCGACGGTCAGCTCGAGCAAGCCGTGAAATTCTACACGTCCGTCTTCAAGGACTCACACGTCGTGAGCATCAACCCGATGACCGCAAGCTTCGTGCTCGAAGGTCAGGAATTCATGGGCCTCAACGCGGGGCCAATGTTCAAGTTCAACGAAGCGGTTTCGTTCTTTGTGAAATGCGAGACGCAAGAAGACGTCGACTATTACTGGAGCGCGCTCACCGCCGATGGCGGCAGCGAAGGCCAATGCGCGTGGCTCAAGGATAAGTTTGGCCTTTCCTGGCAGATCGTGCCGACCACGCTCGGCCGCTATCTCGGCGATGCTGATCGCGCGAAGGCCAATCGCGTCATGCAAGCGATGATGAAGATGAAGAAGATCGTCATCGCCGATTTGGATGCGGCGGCCGCCGGATAACGCAAACATTTCAGCGGCGATGTCGGAATAGGCCGCCGCTCTTCGTCCTTCGGACGAACACAAAATGAGTGGGACCAAGGAGAAAACAACATGTCAGCTAGCAGCATTCAATTGAAGAACAGCCAGCTCAAGGTGGAGCTTCCTTCCGACCGTGAAGTGCGCGTCACGCGCGCGTTCGCCGCGCCCGCACAGCTTGTGTGGGATGCGCATACGAAGCCCGAATTGGTGAAACGCTGGATGCTTGGTCCTGACGGATGGAGCATGCCTGTGTGCGAGATCGATCTGCGCGTTGGCGGCGCCTATCGCTATCGTTGGCGCAATGATGCTGACGGGAGCGAGTTTGGCTCGAGCGGCATTCACAAGGAGGTCGTCACGCCAACGCGGATCGTCACCACGGAGCGCATGGAAGGCTTCCAAGGCGAAGCCATGAACACGATGGTGCTGCACGAAGCTGGCGGCAAAACCGTGCTGACGCTCACCATGGATTTCGGCAGCAAGGAAGCCCGAGACGGCGCGGTGGCGACGGGTATGACCGACGGCATGGAACTCGGCTATCAACGCCTCGACACGATGTTCGCGGCCTGAACAAGCCAAGGCAGGAGGGCGTGATGTTCAAGAAGGTTGCTTTCACCATGTACCCGGCGACGGACGTGCCGCGTGCGCGCAAATTCTATGAAGAAGTGCTGGGCTTCAAAGTCGGCTCGCATGGCAATCATGGCGGTGTGTGGTGGGTTGAATACGATCTGCCGGGCGGTGGGTGCTTTGCCATCACCAATGCGACGCAGGATGCGCCAAGCGCCGCGGCGGGCGGAACGGTCGCGTTCGAAGTCGAAGACCTCGATGCGTTGATCGCCGACCTGAAGTCGAAGAACGTCGAGTTCAAAGGCGATATGATCCACAGTCCGGTGTGCCGCATGGCCGTGTGCGTCGATACGGAAGGCAACTCGATCTTGCTGCATCAATTGAAGCCGAAGGACTAAACGTGGCGAGAGCGGTGGCCAAGAAATCATCGGCAAAGGCGAAGTCGGCTAAGGCGCCGGCTTCGCGGCCGACCCTTGCCGCCGTCATCGCGGACCTCAAGCGCAATGGCTCGTCGCAGTTTCGTCTCGACATGGCGCGTCGTTACGGGATTGTGACGGGCGACGAAACGTTCGGAACGCCGATGGCGAAGATCAAAGCCATCGCCAAACCGCTCGGTAAGAACCACGCGTTGGCGCAGGAATTGTGGGATAGCGAAATCTACGACGCGCGCATTCTCGCCTCGATGGTTGGCGATCCAGATGTGCAAAGCGCGGCGGAGATGGATCGCTGGTGCAAGGCCTTTGACAATTGGGGCGTGTGCGACACGCTGTGCTTCAACCTATTCGACCGTTCGCCGCACGCTTGGGCGAAGATCGATGCGTGGGCCAAGCGGAAGCCGGAGTTTGAAAAACGCGCTGCGTTTGCGTTGCTGGCGACGATGGCGTTGCACAGGCGTGGAACCGAATCGGACTTTCTCAAGAGATTGCCGCTGATTGAAGCTGCAGCAACGGATGAGCGTAATTTCGTGAAGAAGGGCGTGAACTGGGCGTTGCGCGCCATGAAGCGTGGCGGGCCGAAAGTGCGCGCCGCGGCGATCGTGCTGGCGCGGAAGCTGGCGGACTCGGACGACAAAACCGCGCGCTGGATTGGCAAGGATGCGCTGCGGGATTTGACGAAGTAGCGCGCCTAGACCGCTAAACCTTTCACCACGCGCGCGTCCATCGCCGCGCGCGCTTCCGCCGAAGGCGAGATCGCCTTACGCGTCACGGTGTCGAACGTCAGCGCCAGTGCTTCCAGGCTCGCCCACGCAGTACCCGTCGCCGGATCGACGACCCAATGCACCAAGCGGAGCGTTTTCTCGCCAACCTCGGCGATGCCGCTTCGCACTTCGATCAAATCGCCAGCGCGCGGCCAGCGGCGGAAGATAAGCCTTGCTTCGACAACCGCACCGGCCGGCTCAAGATTGCCGCCTGCCGCGGCCTGCCGCCAGGACGACAATATGTTCGACACCGAATCCGAAACCCGGCCAAAGATGTGTTCGCCGCGCAAGCGGCCAAACGCATCGCATTGGTCCGGCGTTACATACGCGCCGCCAATGCGTGTCAGACCGAGTGCATCGGCGCGCGCAATGCTCGCATCGCTGGGCCCCTTGCTCAGGTCAATTGATCGCTCTTTGGCGTGATCCGGTTGTACGCAGGAGAGCCGCGCTGCCGCCGCGCGTGTGCGGGACGACCACGGAAACGGCTTCATCACGCGCGGATCGACGTGCGCCACCTTCACGCTAAAAACCGAGGAGGGCGCGCCATCGGCGTGGCGCATGTCGACGCAGAGGCGCGCGTCGGTCTCGCCCAGGTCCAGCACGCCGCCATGCATCACCAGAGGCGCCCCCGGGCGCGCCTCCTTGAGAAACTTCGCGTGCAGCTCCAACGGCAAAATTGTACCCGCCGCGCCCGCGCTCATCGCGCGCGGCATCGCCAAAGCGTGCGCCATGAACGCAATGCCGGACATCGCACGTTCGAGATGGAATCGGACATTCAAATGCCCGCCCTCATCGCATTCCCAAGTGTTGACGCTGCCCTGATAGAGGGGCGCGGGTAGGGCAGGCGGATGGGCGCGTGCGGTCACGCTGCCGCCTGGCATTCGCCGCAGAGGCCTGAGACTTCGATCATGGTGCGGCGGATCTTGAAGCCGTCCTTGCTGGCGGCTTCGGTGAGATCGACAAGCGCATGGCCGGCGTCAAATTCTTCCGCGCCGCCGCATTGCTCGCAAATCAGGAAAATCGTCGATCGCGCGCAGGCGCCGATGTCGCACGCAACGAACGCGTTGAGGCTTTCGATGCGGTGGGCGAGCCCCATGCGAACCAGGAAGTCGAGCGCGCGGTACACAGTCGGCGGCTTCGCCGGCCCATGGTCGCCGCCAAGTTGCGGCAAGAGATCATAGGCCTTCGCGGGGCCATGGTGATCCATCAGCAGCTCGAACACCCGCCGGCGCAGCGGCGTGAAGCTTTCGCCGGCGGCGCTGCAGCGCGCTTCGGCGTCCCGCAATTGCTCGGGGCGGCTCATCATTGGCGCGTGAGAATGGTCGTGCGGCATTGCCTCTATGATCGCAGGTGTGACGGTTGCGCGAAAGATGGGGTGCGACCCTCGTGTTTTCAGCGGCTTATGAGATGGAACTTTACAAGAACATCGCCTCACGTTATCCATGGAACATAGATGGAACATGACTGAGGGGATGAAGCGATGAACGAAGTGATTTTCCGTGGCGCGTCGGGCCGTTTGCATCGCTTCAGCGCGCATCGCCCGACGGAGCAATTCGCTGAATCTGCGGCGGTTTATTGCTTTGCCCGGCCTGGCCCAGGCGGCCGTGGCTGGACGCCTCTGTTCCTTTCGCGCACCGCCAATTTGTCCAAGCGCCTCGCCAGCCACGAGCAATGGCCGGAGGCGCAGCTTTTGGGCGCGACGCACATCCTGGTTCACCAGCGCGACGAGCGCGACGTCCGTGAGTTTGTTGAAGCCGACCTTGCCCAGTCATTGAGGCCCGCCATGAACGGCCCGATGCTCGAAGGTGAAGTCGAAGCGGGGGTCGTGCAGCTGATCCGCGCGGCGTAGGCGCGACTTCGCGGCTTGAATTCATGCATGAAAAAGGGGGCGCTTGCGGCGCCCCCTTGAGTTGGTTGCGATGTTCGGAGCTAGCGGCGCGGCCGGGGTTCCGGACGCGGTGCGTTTTGCGCGGTTGGCAGGGCTGCCGCCGTTTGCGCGTTGCGGGCCAGTTGCACGAACTCGGCGCGCCAGCCGAATTCATCGCGTCCACGCGCGCCTTGCGCGAGACTGATCACGTCATCCCAGCCGTACGTCTGCGACAGGAACGCATCGCCGCGCAGCAATTGCCCGTAACCGGCGACGGCGGTGGCCCAACGCGCCGATTCATTGGCTTGGCCTATGTTGGTCACGGCGTCGGCTTGTGTGATCGGACGTTCGATGAGGCGCGAGGTGTCTTGACCAGGCAGTTTGTAGCGGATGCGCAGGAACGCGAGTTCGCTGGCGGTGCTCGGCGTGCGATCAGCGGATTGCTGATAGCGCAGCGGATCGTTGAAGGTGCGCCCGCCGACCGGCACGATCTCGTAGATCGCCGTCACCGCGTGTCCCGCGCCGATCTCGCCAGCATCGACCGCATCGTTGTTGAAATCCTCGCGGCGCAGCATGCGCGTCTCGTAGCCAATGAGGCGATATTCCGCGACGCGGTTCGGGTTGAACTCCACCTGAATTTTCACGTCATTGGCGATCGAGAACATGTTCGACGCCATTTCATCGCGCAGCACCCGGCGCGCTTCGTTCAGCGTATCGATGTAGGTCGCCACGCCATTGCCGTTCTGCGCGAGGCGTTGCATCAGTGCGTCATTGTAATTGCCGCCGCCAAAGCCGAAAACCGAAAGATAAATGCCGGTTTCACGCTTGCGCGAGACGAAGTCCTGCAATTGCTGCGGGTCGTTGATGCCGACGTTGAAGTCGCCGTCGGTGGCGATGATGATGCGGTTGACGGCGTTGCGATTGAAGTTTTGCTCTGCCAACGAATAAGCGAGGCGCAGGCCTTCGCCGCCCGCTGTCGAGCCGCCGGCGCTCAGATTGTCGAGCGCAGCGAGAATGCGGCCGCGCTCGTTTCCAGGCGTCGGTTCAAGCACTGCGCCGGCCGCGCCCGCGTACACCACGATCGATACGCGATCGCGGGCATTCAATTGATCGATAAGCAAGCGGAAGCTCTGTTGCACGAGCGGCAGCTTGTTCGGCTCGCCCATCGAGCCTGAGACGTCGAGCAGCATCACCAAATTCAGCGGCGGGCGCTCGCGCGGCACGATGTTGTAGCCTTGCAGGCCAATATGGACGAGTTGCCGTCCCTCCGCCCAAGGCGAAGGCGCAACCGTCACGTTGGTCGAGAAGGGTTCGTTGCGCGTCGCCGGCAGCGGGTAATCGTAACGGAAATAGTTGATGAGTTCCTCGATGCGCACGGCATCGCGTGGGGGCAGACGGCCTTCGCCGAGGAAGCGGCGCACGTTTGAGTACGATGCGGTGTCGACATCAATCGAAAACGTCGAAACGGGATCGGTCGCCACGACGTGGATCGGGTTTACTTCGGCGTGATCATATTGATCGCGATCGACCGTGCCCGGCATCGGCTGTGGGGCAGTTTGCGCGTAAGGCGCGCCGGTTGGCGCCGCTAAACCACCGACACGCATTTCAGCGCGGCCGCGGCTCAGCTGATCTTGCGCGACCACGGAAGGCGGAGGCGGCGGAGGCGGTGGAGGCGGCGGATACGGGGCGCTTTGCTCTTCGTCGGCGCGGCGATTGCCCTCGACGACCGGCTCAGTGGGCGATTGCGCTGCGCACGCCACGAGCATCAAGGCGCACAAAGCTAACCCGGCGCGCCGCCACGGCTTGGTATGCATGATTTTCCCTCCCGCACGAGAGCCGGACTCGATGTCAACGGCTCAGCGCACCGAGCGAGCGCCCGGATCGCGGCGGAGATGCGGCGCATGCGCGGCGGCTTTCGCTACCGCCGGGCGGATGTGTGAACTCACGAACTTGTGTCGCGTAAGCCTCACTCGCGTCGGGCGCGTGCGGCGGCGCGTTGTCGTTCCGGGATCCACGCGCGCACAAGCTCGGCCAATACGTTCAGAGGCACCTCGCCGTTCAAGAGCACGACGTCGTGAAAGCCTTTGAGGTCGAAGTCTGGTCCAAGCGTGGAGCGCGCTTCCTCGCGCAGCGCCATGATTTGGCGGCGCCCAATTTCGTAGCTGCAGGCTTGCCCGGGCCACACAATGTAACGATCGACTTCGGTGGCGATCACGCCCGGTGCATCGCCGGTGACGCTGCTCATGTAGTCGATGGCCTGTTGGCGCGTCCAACGTTTGGCGTGCAGTCCGGTATCGACCACCAGCCGCGCCGCGCGCCAGAGTTGCCAACGCAAGAAGCCGATGCGTCCGACCGGATCGCCTTCATGAAAGCCGAGCTCATCGGCCAATTCCTCGGCATAGAGCCCCCAGCCTTCGCCGTAAGCGCCAAACGCGGTGAGCCGGCGCAACAGCGGCGTGTCGGTTTGCTCTTGCGCCAGCGCCATTTGGAAATGGTGGCCTGGCACAGCTTCATGGAAGTCCTGCGTTGGCACGTCGATGCGCGTCATCTCGCCGAGGTTGCGCAGGTTGATGTGGTAGACGCCCGGTGTTGAGCCATCGAGCGACGGGGCGGAATACGAGGCGCCAGGTTGGCTCGCTTCCGCGAAGGCGGGCACGCGCTGCACTTCAAAGCGCGCCCGCGGCAACGTGCCGAACCATTCCGGCGCCCGTTCCAACACGCGCGCCATCCGCGCGCGGATATCGGCGAGCAATTGCGCGCGGCCTTCGTCGCTGTCGGGATATTGGTAGCGCGGATCGGCCGTGATGAGGGCAAGGCGCTGGCCAACTGGACCTTCGGTTTGGCCGATGCGGCGAAGTGCTACGTCTAGCTCACGCGTCAATACCGCGACCCGCTCGAGGCCGATCTGGTGGATTTGATCAGGTGTGAGATCGGTCGTGGTTTCGATGCGCAAAGCAGCGCGATAATAGTCTTCGCCTTGAGGCAGGCTCCACATTCCCCCTTGTTCGGGCGCGTTCGGGCGCACGCTGCGCAGCCATTGCGCCGCGCGCTGGTGAGCGGGGATGATGTCGTCGCGGACAATCGCTTCCGCGCGCGCCAACACGCCTTGCGTACGCATTTGCAATTGCGCGCGCGCGTTAGCGTCACTTTCAGCGGCGACGAGCGCGTCGAGCTTTCCGCGAAAACCTGAGATGTAAGCCTGCTGGCCAACCGGCTGGCTGGCGATGAAGTCGAGTTGCTGGATCGTTGTGTCGATGATGAAGCGCGGCGGAACAACGCCAAGCTGTGCGTCGGCGCGCGAACGCGCCGTTTCCGCGTCAAGCGCCGGCGCCACGGCTTGCAACCGAACGATATAGTTTTCAGCATCCGTCAAATTGGTGACGGCATGGCGATGTTCAAGAAAATCCGGCAGCTCAAGATAGGCGCTGTCGAGTTGGTTCAGGACGTAGGGTTGGATTCCGCCTTGCGAGAAGTCGCCGTAATTGAACGCGGCGCCAGCGGCGTCGTTTTCGAACTTCACCCGCAGCACCGAAACCGTGAGCTGTTCGCTGGCGTCGAAATCGTTGGCGTCGAGTGCAAGCAGTTCGGCGTAGCGCCGCAATGCAGCGCTGCGGCGCGCTTCGACGGCGATGGCGCTGCGATCATCCAGCCGATCCGCATACGGACCACCAGCAATCTCCGCCGTCACGCCGGCTTGACTGGCGAGCTCTGGGCTGTCGCGCAGGATTTCCTGCGTCCAATCGGCGAGGCGACCCTCGAAAGCGCTCATCGGCGCGTTCGCTCCAGGACCGCACGCGGTAAGCGCCACAACCGCACCGAACCAAGCCCAATGTGCGAGCCGCATGGCCCCTCCGTCTTTCGCCCCAATGCCCAGGGCCGGGCCTCATAGCATGACGCAGGTGTGAGAAAATCCCGAAGGTCGGCTGGGGATTTGCGCTGGACTGTTGCGAACGGGGCGCTTTCGTGGTTGAGAGCCAGCCCTGTGGTAGGGAACTCGCGGAGACACCCATGACGACCGGCGGCCAAACCCTTGGCCAGATCCTGTTTTATCGCCAGCTTGAGCCGCTTTCGGTCGAAAAGCATCGCGGACTGGGCGTCAGCCAGGTGGCGAACCCGTTCTCATTCTTGGCCGACACGCATCTGGTGCCGTTGACGGTCGATGAGTTCGGCCTAGCCGCGGTCTGCTATCCGATCATTTTCGACACCCAGTCCAAGACGCCCTTGGCGGTCATGGGCTTGCGTCCAGGCATGAACGTGTTCCTGGGCGCGGACGGGTCGCTCGATCCGGAAGTCTATTTGCCGGCCTTCGCGCGTCGCTACCCGTTCCTGCCGGTGATCGCGCCGCCGCAGCCGAACGCGCCGACCCCGACCGACGCCGAAGCCGAGCGCCTGCTGGTTTGCATCGACCGCTCCGCGAAGATGCTCTCGAACAAGCCGGAACAGCCATTTTTCGATGGCGACCAACCGTCGCGCTTCACGCAGGAAGCAATCCAGTTCTGCCGCGAGTTCGACATGCTCGGCCGTCGCACGCAGGAATTCGTCAAGCTGATGGACCAGCACGGCCTATTCGAGCTCACGCCACTTGCGCTGCCGCGCATGAAGAGCGACGGCACGCCGGACGAGCCGCAGAAAATTGGCGAGTATCTCCGCATTTCGGAAGCCAAGCTGAACGCGCTGCCGAAGGAAACCTTCCTCGACCTGCGCGATCGTGGCGTCACGGCGGTGATGCACGCCCACCTGCTGTCGCTCGGCCTCTGGCCGAAAATCCTCAGCCGTGCGGCCCGCATCCAGGCGGCGACCCCCCTCAGCTGATCGCAAAATCTGGTGCAACCGCTGTTGCATCTCGTGCGTATGACCTAACTAGCAAGCCGCGCCTTCACCGGCGCGGCTTGTGTGTTTTGGGAGCGTTGATGGGGTTCCGGTCGTTTTTTGCCGCGCTGACGGTTGTGTTCGCGTTGAGCGTTCCAGCCATCGCGCAGCCCGTTCGCACGGACAACGTGGAAGTGGAATTCCATTCCGCCCGCGCCGCCATCGCGCCCGGCGAAACCTTCACGATCGTGCTGCGCCAAAACATCCGAGAGCATTGGCACACCTATTGGCGCAACCCCGGCGATAGTGGTGAGCCGACAGAGATCACCTGGTCGCTGCCGCCGGGCTGGAGCGCCGGCGACATCCAATGGCCGGCGCCGGAGGCCATCCCGTTCGATGTACTGGTCAACTACGGCTACTCTGGCGAAGTTCTGTTCCCGGTGACGCTTACGGCGCCCGCGAACCTGCGCCCTGGCGAAAACGTCACCCTCAGCGCCAACGTCTATATGCTCGTCTGCTCCGACATTTGTATCCCGGAGGAGGCGGATCTCACGCTCACGCTTTCGGTCGACGCGCAGGGGCGCGACGATACGATTTGGGCGCCGCGCATCGCTGAAGCGATCGCCGCGTTGCCGCGGCGCGACGACAACATCGCAGCGCGCGTCACGCCAGGAACGCCGCCGCGCTTGAGTGTGGCCATCGCCAATCTAACAGACGTAGGCGACGCGCATTTTTTCCCATTCAGCCGCGACGCGCTCGATCATGCCGCGCCGCAATTGCCAAGCGCTGGCGAGAGCGGCGTGAGCTTTACGCTGAAAGCTGGCGTCGCCGAAAATTTGGGCGCAGCGCCGCTCGAAGGCGTCGTCGTTGTCCAGACCGCGAACGGACGCCGTGCCTATGAGATCAACGCCGAGCCAGGCGAGCCGCTGCCGGGCACGAGCGGTGGCGCGGTTGGCGTTGCGCCTGTTGAACCTTTGGCGCTGCCGGCATTGCTCGCAGCACTGGGCTTTGCATTTCTCGGCGGCCTGATCCTCAACATCATGCCGTGCGTGCTGCCGGTTCTGTCGATCAAGGCGCTTTCGTTGGCGGGGGGCGCTCATTCGGGCGAAGCCAAGCGGCACGGCCTGATTTATCTCGCCGGCGTATTGGCGACATTCCTTGCGCTCGCGGGCGGATTGATCGCGCTTCGCGGCGCGGGCGAAGCGGTGGGGTGGGGTTTCCAATTGCAGGCGCCCTGGGTGACGGCGGGGCTCGCGCTGTTGTTCTTCGTGATTGGCCTCAATCTCGTTGGGCTCTTCGAGGTCGGCGGTTCGTTGCAGAACGTCGGCGGTGGTTTCGCGCAACGTGGCGGCGATGCCGGCGCGTTTTTCACGGGCGCGCTTGCGGTCATCGCGGCGACGCCTTGCACGGCGCCTTTCATGGCTGGCGCAATCGGCGCGGTGCTCACGCAATCGGCCGGCGTCACTCTCCTGGTGTTTGCGATGTTGGCGCTCGGTTTCGCGCTGCCGCTGGTGGCGCTTTCGTTTGCGCCGGGCTTGCAGCGTTTGATGCCCAAGCCTGGCGCTTGGATGGAGCGCGCCAAGCACGTGCTGGCCTTTCCAATGTTCGCGGCCGCCGTGTGGATGGCGTGGGTGTTGACGGAGCAGGCCGGCGCGAGCGGCGCGCTCGCTCTGCTGTCGCTGACGCTCGCGCTCACGTTTGCGATTTACGTCGCGCGTTGGGGCCGTGTGTGGCTTGCGGTTGGCGCGATTGTGCTTGTCGCTACCGGCGCGATGTTCTGGCGGCCATTGCTCGGGCAGGAGCAGGTGGCGATCATCCCGAAAGAAGAATGGAGCCCCGCCCGCGTCACTGAATTGCGCGGCGAAGGCCGTGCGGTGTTCGTGAATTTCACCGCCGCCTGGTGTGTCACCTGCAAGGTCAACGAAGTGACAGTGTTCAGCGATCCCGACGTCGCTCGGGCGTTCGAGGAAGAAAACGTCACATACCTCGAGGCGGATTGGACCAATCGCGACGAAACGATCGCCGCTGCCTTGGCTGAACATGGCCGCGCCGGCGTACCGCTCTATTTGTTCTATCCAGCTGACGGCGGGGCGCCGACCGTCTTGCCTCAATTGCTGACTGAAGCTCTAATCACGCAAACAATCGTCGGAGACACGCCATGACTATGAACAAGCGGACATTTCTTGTCGGCGCGGCGGCGCTTGCCATCGTCGCAGGCGCGGGCGTTTCCATCTTCACCCGTGAGGCGGAAGCTGCTGTCCAAACCGGCGCGCAAGCGCCTGCGTTCTCGGTGCGCGACGCGAGCGGCGCGACGCGCACGCTGGCCGAATTCGCCGGCCGCACCGTGGTGCTGGAATGGACGAACCATGGCTGCCCGTATGTGCGCAAACATTACGACGCGGGGAACATGCAAATGCTGCAGCGTGAGGCCGCTGACGCCAACGTCGTTTGGCTGCAGGTGATTTCGTCCGCACAAGGCGAGCAGGGGTATCTGGATGGCGCTGGCGCGCAGGCGCGCGTGCGCACAGACAACGCAGCGCCCGCGGCGACTTTGCTTGATCCGACGGGCGTGATGGGCCGCGCCTATGGTGCGCGCAACACGCCGCACATGTACATCATCAACGGCCAAGGCCGATTGGTGTATCAAGGCGCGATCGACGATCGTCCCAGCGCGCGTCCGAATACGCTTGAAGGCGCCAACAATTACGTGCGCGCCGCGTTGGCCGACATCGCGGCTGGCCGGCCGGTCGCGACAGCGGAAACCACGCCGTACGGTTGTTCGATCAAGTACGCGACCTAACGAGAGGCCATATCTTGGCGCACCGCCACGTCGGCGGCGGCGCCAGCGGCCATCGGCGCGAGCAGGATCGCATCGTCCAAGAGCGCCTTGAGGCCGTTGAACGCCATCGTGCGCTCTGTCGCGGTGTCGGCCGCCTGGAATTCTTCCACGCGTTCGCGGGCGTCCTCGGAAATGCCGCGGAAGATGCAGGGCATGTCCTGCGTGACCCCGGCTTCCCGGAGCGAGTCCGAGAGGCGGAGGGCGTCGCTGGAGAAATCCTCCAGGCCGGCGATGAAGGTCGCGTTTACCTCAGTCTGAGCCGCCAAGGCGCGGGCGTCGCCCTCAACCTCCGCGGCCAAAGTCGGGATTTCCGAAAGCGTGACAGCGCCGGCAAGCGCCATTGCGAGACAGGTGAGCATGAACGGGCCCCTTCGCCAATCAGTTGAGTGAGCCGGTAAGCAAGGAGGGCGCCGAGTCGGGCGGCGAGGGAATGCCGCGTGCCCCGCAATGACTGCATTAACCGTTGGAGGCTGCCACTTCGCAGCGTCCTAGCGCTGTTCGCGCCTCATGTTGCGGCGCCGCAAGGCCTGCGTTACCCACGAACCTATGACCGCACCAGACGCCCCCCGCCCCAAAGCCCGCCGCGCGCGCGGGCTGATGGACCGTCGCGGGACGGGTCTGGCGGTCGAGCGTGAGCTGATCGCGCGCATCGCTAAAGTTTACGAGACCTGGGGGTTCGAGCCGCTGGAGACGCCGGCGTTTGAATACGCCGATGCGCTCGGCAAATTTCTGCCAGACCAGGATCGCCCCAACGAAGGCGTGTTCGCGTTCGAGGACGACGAGGAATGGGTGGCGCTTCGCTACGACCTGACCGCCCCGCTCGCGCGCTTCGTGGCCGAGAATTTCGACGCGCTGCCGAAGCCGTACCGCCGCTGGGCCGCCGGCCCGGTGTGGCGCAACGAAAAACCCGGCCCCGGACGTTTCCGCGAATTCTGGCAGTGCGACGCCGACACCGTCGGCAGCGCCAGCCCCGCCGCGGATGCTGAAATGATCGCGATGGCCTGCGAGGCGCTTGAGGCGGCGGGGGTGAAGCGGGGCGGGTATGCGCTCAAGGTTTCTACGCGCAAGTTGCTCGATGCCGTGCTGAACAAAATCGGCGTCGACGAGGGCGCGTTTTCCCCCCGCCTCGTCGTGTTGCGCGCCATCGATAAGTACGATCGGCTTGGCCGCGCGGGCGTGGAGGCCTTGCTCGGCGCGGGCCGTAAAGACGAGAGCGGTGACTTCACCAAAGGCGCCGGACTGGATGCAACGCAAAGCGCTTCAGTGCTCGATCTCGTCTCCGCTGGCGAAGGATCGCGTAGCGATGTCATCGCGCGACTGACGGATATCGCCGGTGCTGAGGCCGTTGCGGAACTCCAGCAGATCGACGCCGTTCTGACCGCGCTCCGCGTCAGCGACGAACAGGTCCAGTTTGATCCCACCATCGTTCGTGGCCTTGAATACTACACCGGCGCCGTGTTCGAAGCGCAGCTCATCGGCGGCGAGGGGCAGAGCTTTGGCTCGGTCGGCGGCGGCGGGCGTTATGACAATCTCGTCGCCCGCTTCCGTGGCGAGCGCATCCCCGCCACCGGCTTCTCCATCGGCGTCTCGCGCCTCGCAGCCGCGTTGCAAGAACAGCAGGCGGCGGAGGCGGACGGCCCAGTCGTCGTGTTGGTGATGGACCAAGCCCGCGTTGGCGATGCGTTTGCGATGGCGGACGAACTGCGCCGCGCGGGCGTGCGTGCTGAAGCCTATCTCGGCGGCGCTGGTATGAAAGCGCAGCTCAAATACGCTGACAAACGCGCAGCACCCATCGCCGTGATCCAAGGCGGCGACGAATTGGCGAAGGGCGTGGTGACGCTGAAGGACTTGAAGCTCGGCGCGAAACTCTCCGCAACCGTCGGCGATGACCGCGATGCCTGGAACGCGGCGCGCGAGAAATTGCAACGCGAAGCGCCGCGCGCACAGCTGGTTGCAGCGGTGCGCGAAATGCTCGGCACATGAGCGCCGAAACCGCTCGCCTGGCGATCCGCGCTATTCTCGACGCGAAGGGCGCGACTTGGGTTGCGCCCGATGTGGTGCAACCGGCGGGCATTTATCTTGAGCTTTACGGCGAACAAATTCGCCGGCGCATCTTCCTCATCGAAAGTGGCGGCGAGGAAATGTGCCTGCGCCCCGATCTCACAGCGCCCGCCGTGCGCGCGGCGTTCGCGCTGCCGAAAGCGCCGGCGATCGTCGCCTATGACGGCTTGGTGTTTCGCCGCCAATTGGCGGGCACGTCGCGCGAGAGCGAATTCGGGCAAGTGGGCGCCGAATGGCTCGGAGAGGGCGCGTTCGATGTGAAGGCGGAAGCCGAGATCATCGCCGCGGCGCTGCAAGCGTGTGGCGCAGCGCCCAGAATGCGCTTGGGCGATGTCGCGGTATTGCGCGCGTTTGTGGATGCGCTGGGGCTTGCCCATCCGTGGCCGGCGCGGCTGATGCGCGCGCTGGCGCGGCCGGGTGGGTTGGCGGCGTTGCGCGCTGAACCGCGGCCAGCGCTTGATGATCAAGGCGCGGGCCTCGCCGAGGCGCTCGCGACCATGCCGGAAGATCACGCCGAAGCCGCCGTGGCCGATCTCCTCAATCTGGCGCGCATCACCAGCGTGGGCGGGCGGCCGCTCTCGGAAATTGCGCAACGTTTGCGTTTGCGTGGCGCGCTCGCCGCCGCGACGCCGCCGAGCGCCGCTCAATACGATCTCCTGGACGCGCTCACCCGCATCGACGCCGCCGACGGCCTCGCGCAAACCGAAAAGCTCGCACAATCGAAGGTGCTCGCGCAGCCTGCGAGCGCGCAAGTTGCAGTCGCCAACGCCAAGGCGCGCAGCGATGCGCTTGCCGGCGTGTTGCCGAAGGATTTCGCATTTGCGCCTGGCTTGGGGCGTAGCGTTTCCTATTACGACGGCTTCGTATTTGAACTGGAAGCGCCCGCGCTCGGCGATCGCGCCAGCCTTGGCGGGGGTGGGCGCTACGACGGCCTCGCGCGCGCGCTCTGGCCTGCCGGCAAGAAGGCGCCTGCATCGTTGCGCGCCGCTGGTTTTGCGCTTCGCCCGCACCGCATCGCGGAGGCGGCGCGATGAGTTTTGTTCTGGCCATTCCATCAAAGGGCCGCTTGCAGGAGCAGGCGAGCGAGTATCTGGCCGATTGCGGTCTGAAGCTCAGCCAAGGCGCGCGCAATTACGCCGCCCGCATCGCGTCGATCCCCGAGATCGAAGTACGCCTCATCTCCGCCGGCGAAATCGCCCGCGCGATCGCAGCCGGCGAAGTCCACGTCGGCGTGACCGGCGAGGACGTGCTGCGCGAAGCCGATCCGGACCTCGCGCGCACCGTGCCGGTGAAGCCGCTCGGCTTTGGCCGGGCCGACATGGTGATCGCGGTGCCCGATAGCTGGCTCGACGTGACACGCGTCAGCGATCTCGCGGAGGTCGCCGCGTTGCATCGCGCGCGCACCGGCCGGCGCATGCGCATCGCTACAAAATATCTCGCGCAAGCGCAGGCGTTTCTCGATGCACGCGGCGTTGCCGATTATCGCCTGGTCGAAAGTCTCGGCGCCACCGAGGGAGCGCCTGCCGCCGGCGCCGCTGAAGCCATCGTCGACATCACCACAACTGGCGCCACGTTGGCGGCGAACCACCTGCGCACGCTTGCCGATGGCACGATCCTGAAAAGCCAAGCCTTGCTCGCGGCCAGCCGGGCCGCCCGCTGGAGCGAGGGCGCGCACAGCGCCTTCGAACGTATGCTGGACGTGATCGAGGCGCGCGCACGCGCCAAGACGCAGCGTCTGTTGCGTGTCGCGCCCGGTCCGGAAGGCGCCGAGCCCATGGTGGCGCGCGCGGCTGAACTTGGCTGCCGTTTGGCCTCGCCGACGCCGGAGGGAGCGCTGTTGGAGCTCTATTGTCCAGCGGACAAAGTCTCCGCAGTTTGTGCTGCACTGCAAAATCTTTTTGGCGGCGCCATCGGCGTCTTTGAAGCGGATTTTCTGTTTGAGCGGCCAAACGCGGCATACGCGTCCTTCCGCGCCGCACTCGCCAAAGCGATGTAGCTTTCCCGCACTCAGACATAAAACATCACGCATTCGTGACATCCGCTTGACTTAATGGCTGACCGCACGTCTAGGCTTTCGCTTGATCGCTCGGGCGTCGCCAGGCGGTCGCGTTTCGGGGAGGAGACGCCCTTTATCGACGCGAAACGGCCGCGCCTCTTCGGAGTGCGCGGCCGTTATCGTTTCGGGGCCGGCGGCGGTGGCTCCACGGCCTCAATCACCCCCGCGGCTTCGGCGGCGTCCTCGTCCCGCTCGAGCGCCGCGTGGCCGCGATGGCCGGCATTGGTGGTGAGCGTAAGCAGCGCCACCCCCAGCAAAGCCGAGATCAGCGATCCACCCAAAACGCCGAAGCGCACAGGCGTCGCCAACTCGCCGGCGCCGAACGCCAGGTTGCCGATGAAGAGGCTCATGGTGAAGCCGATGCCGGCCACGCAGGCGAGGCCGACGAATTGCGGCAGGCTCGCCGGCAAACGCTGCCGCAGCAGAGCGCCTGCCGCCAATGTGGCCAGTGTGATGCCGATCGGCTTGCCGAGGATGAGCCCAAGCGCGGCGCCCAGTGCGACCGGATGCAAAACCGCGTCAAATCCTGCGCCCGCCAGAACGACGCCTGCATTGGCCAGCGCGAAGATCGGCATAATGCCGAGTTGCACCCACGGCTTCAGCGCGTGCTCAGCGGCAATCAAAGGTGAGCGCCCGTCCTTCGCGCGCATCGGTATGGCGAGCGCGGTGAGCACGCCGGCGATGGTGGCGTGGACGCCAGAGAGCAGCATGAAGCCCCACAGCGCGAGCCCCAACAGCCAATAGAGCCAGAGCGCGGTGACGCCGCTGCGGTTGAGCAGGAGCATCGCCACAAACGTCACCACTGCGCCGCCGAGCGCCCAACCGACGAGATGCGATGAGTAGAAGAGGGCGATCACGACGATGGCGCCCAGGTCGTCAATGATCGCCAGCGCCAAGAGAAACAGCCGCAAGCCCGCCGGCACGCGTGAGCCAAGCAGCGACAGCACGCCTACCGCGAACGCGATGTCGGTGGCCGCCGGGATCGCCCAGCCGCGCGAATAGTCCGGATCGTGTCCGGCGATGGCAAGGTAGATCAAAGCGGGCGCGGCCATGCCGCCGACAGCGCCCGCCAATGGCAACCCAGCTTCGCGTGGGTTCTTGAACGGGCCTTCGATCGTCTCGCGCTTCAGTTCGAGCCCTACGAAAAGGAAGAAGATCACCATCAGGCCATCATTGATGACGAGGTGCAGGTTGACCGGATGACGGCCTGCGCCAAGGCCCACGGCGAGGCCGGCGATTTGGTCTTGGAGCAGGTGGTGGAAGCCTTCGCCGAGCGGGCCGTTCAGCAGCAGGAAGGACGTGATCGTCGCCGCTAGCAGCAGATATCCCGGGGTGGTGTCCCGTTCCCACCATGGTGTGTGCGTGCGCCCGCTGGTCATCTCGCGGAACCTACGGACAACGCGCCTCGGGGCAACAAAAACCGCTCAGCGTCCGGATCGCTGGACTTCGCGCCGCAAGCGCGCCAAATGGCTGCCCTCAAATGAATTGGCGGTGGAATGGGCGCGTGGACCCGGATCGTTGCGCTAGCATGTGCGTTGGTGTTGCAGGCCGCCTGCGGCGCCGAGGCCGAGCGCGCGTCGACGGTGCCGCCGCCGCTTGAGACGCCCGCGCCGAGCGGCGCGAATGGCGTCGGTCGCGCTGACCTCGTACTTGGCGATGACGCTCAGCGCGTCGGGCTCGTCGCGTACTATCCTATTGCTCAAGGCGCATCCGCGCCGTCGGCGGCGTCGCAGATGAGCGAGCCCCACATCGCCAACCTCACTTCCCGCTTCGGCGCCGACGCCTCGTGGCAATTGGCAGCGGGGCGCGGTTACGCGTTGGCCGATGCGCCGATCGCAGAAGGACGTTGGCCGGTGATCGTGTTCGCGCCGGGATGGCGGCTCGCCGCGCACGATTATCGCGCATTGCTGGAGGATCTCGCGAGCCGCGGCTTTGTGGTGCTCGCGATCGCTGAATCCCCCGAGGCGCCGAGCCCGCCTTATGCGCAGACCGCCGCCGCGATCAACGCGGTCGTGGGCGATGCGCGGGCGCTGGCGGAGAGCGGCGAAGGCTTAGGGCGCGGCATGGACGGCGCGCGCATCGCCGCCATGGGGCATTCCGTCGGCGGGGCCGCTGCAGCACTTGCGGCCAGCGAGAACGAAACGATCGGCGCTGTCGTCAATCTCGACGGCGATTTTGGCGGCGAGTCCGAGCATGCGTTGGTGCGGCGGCCGATCCTCTATCTCACCGGCTCCGATGCCAGAGAGCCTGAGCGCACGCATGAGCGGCGCGCCCGCACGTGGGCGCGCGTCAGCGGCAACGCCCCGCGTTCGGAGGCTTTGCAAGCAAGCGCGTTGCGCCATCTGGATTTTCTCGACGCGTCCTTGATCCGCGACGCAATTCCGGCAGACCGGCGTGAAAATCGTTTCGGCGATCTGCCGCCGCATCGGGGCATCGTGCTCGCCTCGACCTTGAGCGCAGCGTTCTTCGACGAAACCCTTCGCGCCCGCCCCGGTGCATTTGAAACGGCATTGCGCGTAACGCCAGAAGTCGCGCGTGCCGCAACCGTGGCGGTGGGGGGGTAGTAGAACAAAAACGGCGGAGCGCAAGCTCCGCCGTTTCCGTTTCTCGCCCTGAGAGGCTGGATCAGAAATCCATACCGCCCATGCCGCCCATGCCGCCGCCTGGCATGCCGCCGCCGCCAGCTTCCTTCTTCGGGGCTTCGGCGATCGTCGCTTCCGTGGTGATGATGAGGCCGGCGACCGAGGCTGCGTCTTGCAGCGCCGTGCGGACCACCTTCACCGGATCGATGATGCCGGCCTTCAGCATGTCGACGTACTCTTCGGTTTGCGCGTTGAAGCCGAAGTTTTCGTCCTTCGATTCACGCAGCTTGCCGACCACGATCGAGCCTTCGACGCCGGCGTTCTCAACGATCTGCCGGATCGGCGCTTCGAGCGCCTTGCGGATGATGTTGATGCCGATGTTCTGGTCTTCGTTGTCGCCCTTGATGGAGAGCTTGAACGCCGCGCGCAGCAGCGCCACGCCGCCGCCCGGGACGATGCCTTCTTCCACCGCGGCGCGGGTGGCGTTCAGCGCGTCATCAACGCGATCCTTGCGTTCCTTCACTTCGACTTCCGTCGCGCCGCCGACCTTGATCACCGCAACGCCGCCGGCGAGCTTCGCCAGACGTTCTTGCAGCTTTTCCTTGTCGTAGTCGGACGTCGTGTCTTCGATCTGCTTGCGAATTTGGCCGATGCGGGCCTCGATGTCCTTCTTCGGACCCGAGCCGTCGACGATGGTGGTGTCGTCCTTCTTCACCACGACCTTCTTGGCCTTGCCGAGCATGTCGAGCGTGACGTTCTCGAGCTTGATGCCGAGGTCTTCGCTGATGACTTGGCCGCCCGTGAGGACAGCGATGTCTTCCAGCATGGCCTTGCGGCGATCGCCGAAGCCCGGCGCCTTGACGGCGACGACCTTGAGGCCGCCGCGCAGCTTGTTGACGACGAGCGTGGCAAGAGCTTCGCCTTCGACGTCTTCAGCGATGATCAGCAGCGGACGTTGGCTTTGCACCACCGCTTCGAGAACCGGCAGCATGGCTTGCAGCGAAGAGAGCTTCTTCTCGAACAGCAGGATCAGCGGGTCTTCGAGCGTCGCTTCCATCTTGTCAGCGTTGGTGATGAAGTACGGAGAGAGATAGCCGCGGTCGAACATCATGCCTTCGACGACTTCAAGTTCGGTATCGAGGCTTTTGGCTTCTTCAACCGTGATGACGCCGTCATTGCCGACCTTCGCCATCGCGTCGGCCAGGAACTTGCCGATGTCGGTGTCGCCGTTGGCGGAGATGGTGCCGACTTGGGCGATCTCTTCCGAGCCGCCGACCTTCTTGGCGCGCTTCTTCAGGTCTTCGACGATGGCGGTCACGGCCTTGTCTACGCCGCGGCGCAGATCCATCGGATTGCGACCCGACGCAACAGCCTTCATGCCTTCGCGAACGATGGCTTGAGCGAGAACCGTGGCGGTGGTGGTGCCGTCGCCGGCTTCGTCGTTGGTTTTGGAGGCAACTTCACGAATGAGCTGGGCGCCCATGTTCATGAACTTGTCTTCGAGTTCGATTTCCTTCGCGACGGTGACGCCGTCCTTGGTGGTGCGCGGGGCGCCGAAGGACTTTTCGATCACGACGTTGCGGCCTTTCGGGCCGAGCGTGACTTTTACGGCGTTGGCGAGAATGTCGACGCCCGCGAGCATCCGCTCGCGCGCATCGGCGCCGAAATTGACGATCTTAGCAGCCATTGATGTGTATCCTTGATGATGTGGGAACGAAGAGGGGCGCCTAGCCTCAGGCGGCCTTTTCCTTCTTCGACTTCTTGGTTTCGATGACGCCCATGATGTCGGACTCCTTCATGATCAGGAGATCCTCGCCGTCGATCTTCACTTCCGTGCCCGACCATTTGCCGAACAGGATGCGGTCGCCGACTTCGACGTCCATCTCGATGCGCTCGCCGTCTTCATCGCGTGCGCCCGGGCCGACGGCGACGATCTCGCCTTCTTGCGGCTTCTCTTGAGCGGTCTCGGGGATGATGATCCCGCCCTTGGTCTTTTCTTCTTCCTTGACGCGCTTCACGACGACGCGGTCGTGCAATGGACGAAAATTGGCCACGCGTTTGCTCCTTCTGATTGCAATTCTGAACCGGGGGTCGAGTTAGCACTCGCCCTGCCCGGTTGCTAACGGGCGGCATGTAGGGCTCCGCCGCGGGCTCGTCAACGGCCCGCACGCACGGAACGCGAACCCGTGGGGCGGGTTAAGCTTCACATGACCATGCCACCGCCAGTTCACCCGGGTCCCGATCCGGATCCGCCCCCCGTTCCGCCGAGCGAAATTCCAGAACCGCCCATCCAAGACCCGTCAAAGCCCCCCGGCCCGCCGCCGCCTGTGACCGCGCGGCCGGCCCGGCGCATTGTGCTGCACTAGCGGCGGCGTTCGTCGCGCGTGTATTGACGGGCCACCAGGCCTCGCGCCGGATGAGGCATGCGCCTCCTGATCGCCGTTCTCGCCGCTGTGGTGCTTGCGCCTCTCGCGGCAGCCCAGACGCCTCAGCTTACGGGAAGAATTGATGTCGATCCGCGCGTGGGATTGCTCTCAGGCGATTTGTGCGTCCGCGGGACCTCAGGCGCGAGCACGTTCTTGCTTAATCGCGGGCTCAATATTCGCGGTGTCCGAAACGCCGCGACGAGTCAGGCGCTAAGTTTCGACGGCTTCTACAATGCACAAAACCGGGGCGACGCGACGCCCTACGCGGTCGAAGGCGACGCTCACGAAGGATTCTGCGTTTCCTATGTTGGCGCGTTCCCGGTCTACCGGGTCGACGATGGCGAGCGCGCCGCCAACGATTGGAAAGGGCAAATCGCGTTCGATGGACGCACGGTCCGCGCAGCCGAACAAACCCGCTTCTATCCCGTACCCATCGACGCTGAGACCGGCGATGAGCTTGATCAGCTCGCCTATGACATTGAGATAAACTGCGCGAGGTGCCGGTCAATCTATTGGAGCGGCGCTGCGCCCGTCAGGGGCTCAAGGGCTAGATTTGCGTCCGACACGCCCAGGATGTTGCTTCTCTATGCCGGAGATTTTCCGTTCACTTCGGTGGAGGGCGCGCACTTCGTTGGCGCGTCGGTTTCGCCTGCGGCGGCGAACACCATCCGCACAGGCCTCAGGGCCATTGAAGCGGCGCACGAAGCTTACCTTGGTGCGGAGATGATCGACGAACCTTCGATGTTATCGTTCGCCGCGCTGGGCGGGGAAAACCGCGCGCTCGGCAACAACACGTGGGGTTTCGCGACTTGGCCAACCATCGCCAGCGACGGCCGCATGAGCTTTGACGCGATGGCAGAAGGCGGGCCTCCGGGGAGATTGGCGCCAGGCCGCGAGCGCTATCTGGCGCACGAAATGGCGCACCATTTCTTCGGCGCGCGCTACACGCCGCGGGGGCCCTTGCGGTGGTTCCTGCTGGAATCGACGGCGGAGTTTCTCGCATCACGCGCGGTTCGCACGATGCAGGGCGAGGAAGCTTATATGGCCTTGCTGAGAGATTACGCGCGGCAATCGCCGGCGGAGGTCGTGCCGCTCAATCAGCCCGCTTCTCTTGGCGGCGCTCGTGAACGCGACCAGCGAAGATGTCGCGCGTCGGACTTTGGCCGAACTCGTGCGATCGCCGCCACGAGAGGCTGCTACCTATGCTTTGTTCCGCGCGCGCGTGCTGCAAGCCGGCGCGAACGAGGCTGATGTATCGCGGTTCGAAAGCGCCTGCCTCAATCCTACGCTGGCCGACGCGTGCCGCACGCTCGCTGGCGTGACGGCCGCCCCGCAATAGTGAAGGGGCCACGCTCGCGCGTGGCCCCGAGGTTTTGCAATCCAGCGTCGCTTTAGTAGTAGAGCAGCGCATCCAGAATGATGCCTGTGGCGATCGCCACGAGCAGCACGTCGCCGTCCGCGTACACGTAGCGGCAGCCGTACGGGGCAGGCGGCAGGCGATAATAGAGATCCCACGGCACCGGCTCCCACCAGAGCCAGCTCGGAATTACGTAGCCAACGGACCAGCGCCGGTAGGGACGCCGCCAACCGTCATAGCTCCACCAATAATAGTCGCGCCCGTAATAGCCTCGAACGATGCTGGCGTAGCCGTAATCGAAGTAATAGCCGTGCCGGACGCCGCGCCAGTCATTGTAGCGCGGGCGATGGAAGTCGCGGTGCGTGTTCCAGTACGGACGATAGCGCGCGTCGTGACGCCCGCGATCCCAATCACGGCGATGGTGGTCGTTGTCAGCCCAGTCGCGCCGGCCATCGCGGCCCCAATCGCGTCCGCCGCGCTGATCGCGGCCGCCGCGATCCCAGCTGCGGCCGTCTCCGCCGCGTCCGCCGCGATTCCAATCGCCGTCGCGTCGGCCGTCGTTGTTGTTCCAGTCGCGCCCATCGCGACCGCGATTGTTGTCGTTGGCCCAATCGCGCCGCTGACCATCACCGCGACGATCCTCGTTGCCGCGCCATTCGCGCTGGCGTTGACCATCACCGCCTTGCCATTGGCGTTGACCGCCATCGCCGCGCTGCGCATCGCCGCGACGCCCATCGTCGCCACCGGGGCGCTGGCCAGCCCATTGGCGTTGCTGGCCTTCGCCATTCCATTCGCGACGACGCTGCCCGTCGCCGCGTTGGCCGTCTCCACGCTGACCTTCGCCGCCACGCCATTGGCGCTGCTCGCCGCCGCCCTGTGGACCGCCGGCAAGCTGTCCGTCGCCACGATCGCGTCCGCGCCACTCACGCTGGCGTTGGCCATCGCCACCACCGCCGCCTTGGTTGCCTTGCCATTGACGTTGGCGTTCGCCGCCGCCTTCCGGAGGTCCGCGCCGCGCTTGCTGCTGCGCTTCGCCGCCGCCCTGAGCGCCGCGCCACTCGCGCTGCGGACGCTGGTCGCCGTCGCCGCCGCCTTGATTGCCGCGCCACTGGCGTTCGCCGCCGCCGTCGCCGCGCCGCCCGCGATCTCCGCGATCGCCGCCACGCTCACCGCGTTCGGCGCGCCCGCCGCGATCTTCTCTCTGCGCATAAGCTGCCGGCGCCATCGCCGCCGACAAACTCAAAGCGGCCACCGCCGCCATGAGGACGTTTCTCATCGTGAGGCTCCCATGTGCGTCCTCATTGGACACACCCTCGCAGATTGATGGTGAGCCCGTGGGGATGAACCCAGGCTGAACGGCGCCTGAACGTGCTGTCATAGCGCCGTTCAGGCGGCCAAAATCCCGTTCAGCAAAACGCGCGCCGTAGCCTTCACATGGGCGCGGAGTTCGTCGTCAGTTGGCGCATACTCGGGATCGGCGAGGGCTCTATAATGATGGCGTGACCGGATCAGCTCCAAGAAGAACGAAGCTGACACTTCCGGGGCTGACACCAGTCGACCGTCCTTCGCAGGCCGGTTTGTGAGGTAGCTCGATATCGCGCCACGCACCGTTAGCGCGCCGGCGCTGATGTAGCGTTGCAGAAGGTGAGGGAACTTGGCGCCTTCGCCGATCGTGATGCGGTAAAAGGCGAGGTTGTCTCGCTTCAGAAAGGCTTTGAGCACCTGGAGGCCAACCACTTCGAGGCCCTCTTCAAGCGACAGGTGGTCTGCGTCCTCAGTCAGAAAATCGGCGACGAAGCGCGCGTGCTGATCCTCCATAACCGCGTGGAAGAGACCCTCTTTATTCCCGAACTGGGCGTAGAGCGTGGCCAAGGAGCCGCCCGCTTGGCGCACGACCTCGTTGACGTTGGCTGCTTCGTAGCCGCGCGCCAGAAACTCTTCACGAGCGGCGCAAAGGAAGGCGTGACGCCGAGCGGACCCACGATCCGTTACGCGCGCCTCTGCAGGCCCGTTTTCAGGCAATTTTCCTTCCTCCCGCAGCGAACGATAGCCAGGGCTACACGCCGCGCAAGCCGGCCCGACATATTATTACGGCGGAAGGCTTTGCCGTATCGGGCTACGCCATCTTTGCAGTTGCGAGATACGTAACGGCAATTACAAATTGGGCGCACGCAAGCTTTAGACGAAAGCTGCACCCGCGCGCTAAATCAGCGCGCTCTTGATGGCTTCCAGCATTTGCGGCCCGAGAGGCGCGGCTTTCGAGTTGAACGTCTCGATAAGCTCGCCGTCCTTGCCGATGAGGAGCTTGTGAAAGTTCCAGCGCGGCAATGCGCCCTCGCCCAGCTCCTGCGCCACCCAACCGTAGAACGGGTGCCTGCGCTCGCTATTGACGATCTCGACCTTGCCGGTCATCGGAAATTTGACGTGGAAGGTGTTGTCGCAAAACTCGTGGATGGCGTGCTCGTCGTCAGGTTCCTGCGCGCCAAAATCGTTGCAGGGCACGCCAAGCACCACAAGACCCTTGCCGGCCTTCGCTTCGTAGAGCGCCTCCAACTCCCGGTATTGCGGGGTGAACCCGCAGGCGCTGGCGACATTCACGACTAGAATGGCCTTGCCGGCATAGTCGGACAGCTTGATCTCACCAGGCGCGTCGAGCTTGGCGAAGGTAAAATCGTGGGCGGTGGTCATTTCGGTCCTGCTGGGGAGGCGGGGCGGTTTAGACCCGAGCCGCGCCGGCGGCAATGCCGGTCGCCTCTGAGGTGGCGCTCAATTGTCAGTGTGCTAGAGGGAAGCATGGCTAAACCATTCGCCCTGCGAATTCGAAACCCGGCCCGCGTTTGAGCTAACGCTCCGCGGGACCGGGCGTTCCTGCTAACCTTAAAAGCCAAGTTCAAACGGAGATTCGACCGTGGCCGATGCGCCTTCTGGTCGCGACTATCGCGAAACCCTTTTCCTCCCTGACACCCCGTTCTCGATGCGCGCTGGTCTGCCGCAGAAGGAGCCGGAGCAGGTCAAACGCTGGGCCGAGCTAGGCCTTTACAAGCTGCTGCGCGAGGCCGCCGCTGGGCGTCCGAAATATGTGCTGCATGACGGCCCGCCCTACGCCAACGGCGCCATCCATATCGGCCACGCCGAAAACAAAATCCTGAAAGACCTCGTCGTCCGCACGCGGCAGATGTCCGGCTTCGATTCCGATTACGTGCCGGGCTGGGATTGTCACGGCCTGCCGATCGAATGGAAGGTCGAGGAAGATTTCCGCAAAGCCGGCCGCAAGAAGCAGGACGTGCCCGCGGTCGAGTTCCGCAAGGCCTGCCGCGAATACGCCGACAAATGGATCCCCCTGCAGCGCGAGGAATTCAAACGCCTCGGCATCGAAGGCGATTGGGATCGCTACTACACGACGATGAGCTTCGAAGCCGAGGCCGCGATCGCGAACGAGTTTCTGCGCGTCGTGCGCACGGGACTTGTGTATCGCGGCTCAAAGCCGGTGATGTGGAGCCCGGTGGAGCGCACGTCGCTGGCTGAGGCGGAGGTAGAGTACCAGGAGAAAACGTCGCCGACGATCTGGGTGAAGTTTCCGGTTGTTACTGCTCACGAAGGTCAGACCGATGCGCAGAACGCATTGCTCGATGCTGTCGGGCTCGGCGGCAAGGTCGAAAGTTTGGTTGGTGCCTCGGTCGTAATCTGGACCACGACGCCGTGGACGATTCCCGGTAACCGCGCGATCTCCTTTAGCCCACACATCGATTACGCGGTGTATGTCGTCGATGCCGTGGAGCAGGGTGGCAAGTTTGAGCCGTGGGCGAAGCCTGGCGATCGATTGATCCTCGCCGAGAAGCTCGCTGCTGACGCAATGAAAGCGGCGCTGGTCACGGCGTACCATCCGGCGCGAACAGTGGGTTTCGACGATCTCAACGGAGCAAAGTGCGCGCACCCGTTCCACGGCAAAGGCTACGATTTCGACGTTCCACTCCTCGCCGGTGATCACGTCACCGACGACGCCGGCACGGGCTTCGTCCACACCGCGCCCGGCCACGGCGCGGACGACTTCATCATCTGGACGAAGCATTTCGGCCAGGAAGGCATTCCGTTCACGGTCGATGAAGAGGGCCGCTTCACCAAGGAAGCGCCGGGTTTCGAGGGTCTCGAAATCCTCCAGCTCGAGGGCAAGAATCTCGGCAAGGACGGACCCGCCAACAAAGCTGTCATCGACGCGCTGATCGAAGCAGGCGCGCTGCTTGCGCGCGGACAGTTGAAGCACTCGTATCCGCACTCTTGGCGCTCGAAGGCGCCGCTCATCTTCCGCAACACGCCGCAATGGTTCATCGCGCTCGACAAGCCTTATGCCGAGGGCGGCGGGCGCACGTTGCGCGAGGTGGCGCTCTCGGAAATCGAGCGCGTCGATTGGGGGCAGAAGCGCACGGGCGAAGATAGCGGCTACAACCGCATCAAGGGCATGATCAAGGATCGCCCCGATTGGCTCGTCTCACGCCAGCGCGCGTGGGGCGTGCCGCTGCCGATCTTTGTCAGCAAGGCGGACGGTTCGATCCTGATGGACGACGACGTCGATGCACGCATCATCGGCGCGATGAAGCAAGGCGGCGCCGACGCATGGTGGGCCACGCCCTCGCAAACCTTCCTCGGCGCAGCACACAAAGCCGAAGACTACGAGAAGGTCGAGGATATCCTCGACGTATGGTTTGATTCCGGTTCGACGCACGCCTTCGTCATGGGCGAGCGCGATGCGCCCACGCGCGCCTCGTTTCTCGATCCGAAATCGGTGATCTATCTGGAAGGCTCAGACCAGCATCGCGGCTGGTTTCATTCCTCCTTGCTTGAAAGTTGCGCCACACGCGGGCGCGCGCCGTACGATGAAGTGATCACCCACGGCTTCGCCGTGGACGAGAAAGGCTTCAAGCAATCGAAATCGCTCGGCAACGTTGTCGAGCCGCAGACGGTGGCGAACCAGAACGGCATCGAAATCCTGCGCCTGCTGATCGCCAGCGCCAATTACGCCGACGATCTGCGGATGGGCAAAACCATCATGGAGCAGGCGAGCGAAACCTACCGCAAGCTGCGCAACACGTTGCGCTACCTGCTCGGTGCGCTGAAGGATTTCGATGAAGCGGAACGGCTGCCGCGCGGCGACGCCACGCCGCTGCTTGAACGCTGGCTGCTGCATCGCCTCACCGAAGTCGATGCCGCCGTGCACAAAGGTTATGACACCTACGAATTCCGCGCGGCGATGAGCGCCATCGTGGAATTCTGCAACGTCGATCTGTCGGCCTTCTACGTCGACGTCCGCAAGGACGCGCTCTATTGCGACGCGCCGCACAGCTTGCGCCGCCGCGCCTGCCGGAGCGCGCTTGACGAAGTGTTTTCGCGCCTCACCGCGTGGCTCGCGCCGGTGCTGCCGTTCACGATGGAAGAAGCGTGGCTCACGCGCTTCCCCGAAACGCGCTCTGTCCATTTGCGCCAATTCCCGGAAACGCCGGCAAGCTGGCGCGATGAAGCTGCCGCTGCCGAGATCGAGACCTTGCGCGGCGTGCGCTCCGTCGTCACCGGCGCGCTCGAAATCGCGCGTGCTGAAAAGCGCGTGGGCGCGTCGCTCGAAGCGGCGCCGCTTGTGTTCATCGCGGACGAGGCGTTGCGCGCGTACGTGAGCGCGGTCGATTTCGCTGAGCTCTGCATCACATCGAGCGTGCGCGTCGAAGCAGGCGAGGGTCCGGCCGACGCTTTCCGTTTGGCGGATACCCCGGGTGTGGCGGTCGTGGTTGAGAAAGCCGCTGGCGTGAAATGCGCACGCTCGTGGAAATACTTCGATCCCGCCACCGCGCTGGCCGGCTTCCCCGACATCACCCCGCGCGACGCCGAGGCCGTCAAAGCCTGGGACGCCGCCCATGTCTGATGTGCCCGTTTATGTCGGCCCGGTGATCGTGGTGGTCGCCGTTATCGGCTTCACCATTTGGATTATCGCGCGTGGCAAGAAGGACTAGGCGTGTCCCCGCGCCCCTGCCTTGCCCACAAGCTTTCGCCCAGCCATAAGCGCAACCCATGCTCAGATACGGCCTTCTCCTCGCGGCGCTCGTGTTCGTCGCCGACCAGATCAGCAAATATGTGATCCTGGAGATCGCGGACTTCAGCCCTGCGGGCTGTCTGGCGGCCGGGCTTGGCTGCGGCTTTATCGAGGTATCGCCGATCTTTGACCTGCACATGGTCTGGAATCGCGGCGTCAGCTTCGGGATGCTGCGGGCCGATGATGACGGCTTGGCGCGCTGGGGGCTTGTGCTGCTCTCGTTCGTCATTTCGGGTGTGTTCTTGATGTGGCTGCGGAGTGCATCCCGCAAGCTTACGGCGACCGCCCTAGGCCTGGTGATCGGTGGCGCGCTGGGCAACGTGATTGACCGCATCCGCTTTGGCGCGGTGGCGGACTTCCTTGATTTCAACGGCTTGTGGTTCCCTTGGGTGTTCAACGTGGCCGACGCCGCGATCAGCGTCGGGGCCGGCCTATTGCTGTTGGACTTTCTCCTGAACGGGGAGGACAAGCCCCAACCCGCCACCAAGCCCGCCACGCCCCAGAACGGCCAAGATGCAGGCTGATCCCAGGGTGATCGGTGGGTCGCTGCCTGAGCGGCTTGGAGATTTGCGGGCAGCCGGGCTAGAACCAGCCGCGATTTGAGGGAGTTGAAGCGTCCGATGACGAAAATCACGACGGTCGTGGCGATAGTGGCGGCGGCAGCGGCGGCAAGCGGGTGCTCGACCCTTTCGCGCTCGCTGGGCGCGACCAAAGCCGCGCCCGATGAATTCCGCGTCGTTACGCGCGCGCCGCTGACGCTGCCGCCGGACTACGCGCTGCGTCCGCCGAATCCAGGTGAGGCGCGTCCGCAGGAGCTCGAGCCAGACGCTGAGGCGCGCGCCGCTTTGTTCGGCCAGGACGTCGCTCAAGGCGCCAGCATGGGCGAACGTACGCTCGTCACGCGCGCCGGCGCTGAGACGATCGACGGCAACGTGCGCGAGCAAGTTGATTTTGAAGGTCAGAGCATCGTCCATCGCTCGGAAGGCTTCGTGAACCGCTTGCTCTCGTTCGGCGGCTCTTCAGCGCCGTCTTCTGCGCCGCTTAACGCTGAGCAGGAGCAGCGGCGCTTGGCGGACGAAGAATCCGTGCGCCGCGCGACCGGTGGCGGGCAGGTGATCATCCAGCGCAACGCGCCGGGCGGCTTCAAACTTCCAGGCACCTGAGCCTCATGAACCCATCGCCGCGCTTCGCGACGCTTGTCAGCGCCGCGTGCGCGGCTGTGTTGGCGTTTGCGACCCCCTCGGTCGCGCAGGACATGCCGCGCCCGGAAACATTCACGCTTCGCAACGGCATGCAGGTGGTGGTGGTCACCGACCGCCGCGCTCCGGTCGTCACGCATCAGGTCTGGTATCGCGTCGGCGCGGCGGATGAACCGCGCGGCGTTTCAGGCATCGCGCACTTTTTCGAGCACTTGATGTTCAAGGGCACGCGCCAGATCGCGCCCGGCGAATTCTCGCGCACCATCGCCCGCAACGGCGGCGACGATAACGCGTCAACCTCGTGGGACTACACGGTCTACTACGAGCGCATCTCCCGCGATCGCCTCGAACTCGTCATGCGCATGGAAGCCGATCGCATGCGCAATCTGCGTTTGCTCGAGGAGGACATCGCTTCCGAGCGCGATGTGATCGTGGAGGAGCGGCGCTCGCGCATCGACAACAGCCCTGGCGGCGTTTTGAGCGAACGCATGCGGGCGATGCTCTATCCGCATCATCCCTACGGCACGCCGGTTATTGGCTGGCTGCATGAAATTCAAGCGCTGGACCGCGCCGAAGCGCTCGATTTTTATCGCGTCTGGTACGCACCCAACAACGCCATCCTTGTTGTCGCCGGCGATATCGACGCGGCCGAATTGCGCCCGCTCGCCGAGCGCATATACGGGCGCCTGCGGCCAACACGTGGCTTGCCGGCGCGCACGTGGGTCGCCGATCCGCCTTCCATAGGGCCCATGCGCGTCACCCACCGCGACGAAAAGGTGCGCCAGCCCTCGATGTCGCGCTTTTACCGCGCCGTCAGCTATGGAACCGATGAAGGCCGCCAAGCGCACGCACTCGATGTGGCGATGGAAATTCTCGGCGGCTCGGAAACCAGCCGGCTCTATCGCGCGCTCGTGGAGGACCGACAAATCGCTGTGTCAGCAGGGGCAGGCGCCAATACGGGCGGACTCGGCGGCGGCCAGGCTTCTGTGTTTGCGTCACCAGCCGATGGCGTTTCACTCGAAGCGCTTGAGGCGGGAATCGACGACGTGATCGCCACGTTTCTGCGCGATGGTCCAACCGACGCTGAACTCAACCGCGCCAAATCCTCGCTCTCCGCCGCGGCGATCTATTCGCGCGACAGCCAAGAGGCGCTCGCCAACGTCTATGGTCAGTCTTTGGTGCAGGGCGAGTCCATCGATGACATTGTCTCCTGGCCAACGCAGATTGAAGCGGTGACGCGCGAGGAGGTGATGGCGATCGCCCGCGAAACGTTCGACATCAACAAGTCCGTCACCGGCCTGTTATTGCCGGCGGAGGACAGGCCATGAAGGCGGCTCTCATTGCCATCGCCGCGTTCTTCGCGCTCATCACCCAAGCTTTTGCGCAAGTCCCTGTGCAGGCGATTCGTTCGCCGGGCGGCATCGATGCGTGGCTCGTCTCCGACAGCACGGTGCCGATGATTGTCCTGCACGCGTACTGGCAGGGCGGCTCCGCGACAGAGCCCTCGAGCAATGTCGGCATCACCGGCGTGATGACGGATATGCTCACCGAAGGCGCCGGCGACCTGGATGCGAACGCGTTCAAAGAGCGCTTGCAAGATCTGAACATGTCGCTTGGTTTTTCTTCCGGATGGGATGGCGTCGGCATGAGCCTCGTCACGCTGACGGAAAATCGTGATGCGGCGTTTGAAATGGCGCGCGTGGCCTTGATGCAGCCTCGCTTTGACGCCGCACCTTTGGAGCGCATCAAGCGCCAGATCACGATTGGACTCCGTACGCGCGAAAGCAATGCCGGCTACATCGCCAATCTTGCGCTCGACCAGGCGTTGATCCCGGATCACCCTTATGCGCGTCGGATCAATGCGGAGAATGTCGCGGCGCTGACGCGCCCCGCCTTGCTGGCGCGGCGTGCGGCGTTGTTCACGCGCAGCGGACTCATGCTCACGATCGTCGGCGATATCGATGCTGAAACCGCCGGTCGCCTGATTGACTCGACGTTTGGCAGCTTGCCGCTGACGCGCCCCGCGTCCGAGCCTCCACTGGCGGAAATCCGCCCGGCGACGCCGCTGATCGTGCGCGCGCTTCCGCAGCCGCAGAGTTTGGTCTTGTTCGCGGCGCCCGGCATCCAGGACGAAGACCCAGATTGGACCGCGCTCGTCGTCGCCAACTACATCATCGGCGGCGGCGGCTTCTCGTCGCGGCTGATGGATCAGGTGCGCGAACAGCGCGGGCTTGTGTACGGCATTAGCACCGGCCCTTCGGTGCGCGATTATTCGGCCTTCATTCGCGGCTCCGCTCAAACCGAAAATGGCGACGTGCGCCAAGCCATCGAGGTGATCCGGGCCGAACTTGCGCGCTTCCACGCCGAAGGCGCGACGCAAGCCGAGGTCGATGACGCGATCACCTATCTCACCGGTTCGTTCGCGCTCGATCTCGACAGCAATTCCAAGATCGCCGGCGTCGTCCACGGCTATCACACCGGCGGGCGCGACATCGATTACATCAACGGCCGCAACGACCGTATCCGCGCCGTGACCCGTGACGACGTCAACCGCGTCGCGCGGCGCCTGTTCGATCCGAACGCGTTCACGTTCGTGGTGGTGGGGCAACCCGAAGGTTTAGAGCCCGCGGCGGCGCGATAAGTAGCTGGTAGCGCCGACGAGACTTGAACTCGCTCCTCCGCAGTGAAAGTGCGGCATCCTACCCATAGACGACGGCGCCAAACGACGAGGCGCTGCGGGTGCGATGAAATGGTCTGGGCGGCTGGATTTGAACCAACGACCTCCTGCTTCCAAGGCAGGCGCTCTCACCAGGCTGAGCTACGCCCAGACATTGGCTAGCGCCATCGCAGCGCTAGCGCGTCTCTCGGAAGGGGGTCGGTCGGAACATATCACGCACTCCAAAACTTTCGTCATTCCGGGGCTTCGCGTGGCGAAGAACCCGGAACCCAGGGGCAAACGCACAGCTTGCTGCCCCTAGGTTCCGGATCGCGCTTCGCGCGTCCGGAATGACGAAGTGTGAGATTGCTCTCACACTTCGCGTCAACCCTTCACGCACACGACTTGGCGCAGCGTGTGCACTACGTCGATCAAGTCCGACTGCGCGGCGATGACGGCGTCGATATCCTTGTAGGCCATCGGCGTTTCATCGATCACGCCAGCGTCCTTGCGGCACTCCACGCCTTTGGTCGCCTTGCGGTGATCCTCAAGCGTGAAGGTCTGCTTGGCCTTCGTGCGTGACATCGCGCGGCCTGCGCCGTGCGAGCAGGTGCAGAACGAATCCGGATTACCCTTGCCGCACACGATGAACGACTTCGCGCCCATCGAACCCGGAATGATCCCGAGTTCGCCTTCGCCCGCGCGCACCGCGCCCTTGCGGGTCACGAACACGTCGGCGCCGAAGTGCCGTTCACGCGCCACGTAATTGTGGTGGCAGTTCACGGCGTGCTTCTCGAGCTTGAACTTCGGCAGGTTGTCACGCAGTGCACGCAACGTGCGCTCCATCATCACCTCGCGATTGGTGCGCGCGTAGTCTTGCGCCCAGCCGACCGCCGCCACGTAGTCGTCGAACAGCTCTTCGCCTTCGAGGAAGAAGGCGAGGTCACGGTCCGGCACGTGGTAGCCAAGTTCGCGGCGCAGGAGTTCTTCCTTCGCACGCTCGATGAAGTACTTGCCGATCGCGTTGCCCGAGCCGCGCGATCCCGAGTGCAGCATCACCCACACACGGTCCTCTTCGTCGAGGCAGACCTCGATGAAGTGGTTGCCGCCGCCGAGCGTGGCGAGCTGGCCCGTTTGCGCCTTTGCCGAAGCCTTCGGGTGCTTGTCGATGATCGCGCGGTAGCGATCGTCGAGGCCGGAGTCGCGGTAAGACGTCTCGACCGAAGAGGGCGTGTCGCGGTGATTGCCATTCGGGCCGTTGCCGTGCGGCACGTTGCGTTCAATCGCGCCGCGCAAGCGCGACAACGAATCCGGCAAATCGTTCGCCGTCAGCGACGTCCGCATCGCCATCATCCCGCAACCGATGTCGACGCCGACAGCAGCAGGGATGATCGCGCCGTTAGTTGGGATCACCGAACCAACAGTCGCGCCGATGCCGAAGTGTACGTCCGGCATCACGGCGATGTGCGAGTGGATGAACGGCAGCGAAGCGACATTGCGCAATTGGTTCTGCGCTTCGTGCTCCACCGGCACGCCCTTGATCCAGGCCTTGATCGGCGCACGCGCGCCTTGGATTTCTTCGTAGCCAGACATTGCTGGCCTCCTTTGTGTTCAACGTTTCATGCGGCCTGGAGCGCATACGAAAAACCCCTCCAGGCCGCGCCTTGGAGGGGTTTTTTCATGCTCCGATGTCCGAAGACGTCAGTGTGCAGAACTCCTCCGCGCGCGCGCATCCATCCGCTCGTCGCGATATGCGACGGGCGTCGGCTGCTGGGCGAATAGGTTCTGCGCTTTCACGACACGTCTCCGAATGGACGGCGCAGATAACATATGATTTGCGCGATTGCACGCGGATTTTGCGTTTAAACGTTTTTCGGCGCGATCGATGCGATGGCGAGGCCTTGTTGCAACAGCGCGTCCCACGCTGCTTCGGCGCTCTCGGCGAACTTGAACAGAGCGAGGTCTTCCGCCTCGATCATGCCGTGTTCGATCAGCGCATCGAAATTGATCACCGAGCGCCAATAGTCTTCATCGAACAGCACGACGGGAATGATCGGCGCTTTCTTGGTTTGAGTCAGTGTGAGAATTTCAAACAATTCGTCGAGCGTGCCGAAACCACCCGGAAATATAACGAGTGCGCCGGCGCGCATCGCCAGATGCATCTTGCGCATCGCAAAATAATGAAACGCGAAGGTAAGGTCGGGTGTCGAATAGGCGTTAGGCTCCTGTTCGTGCGGCAAAGTGATGTTGAAGCCGATGGTGGGCGCACCCGCTTCGCGAGCGCCGCGATTGGCCGCTTCCATGGCGCCAGGGCCGCCGCCCGTGGCGATGACGTTGGTGCGCGGCGCGCCGCCCAACGCGCCGCCGCGCTCCGAAGCGAGGCGCCCGAATGTGCGCGCCTCCTGATACCAAAATGCATTGCGCCCCGGCCCATCCTCACGAATGCGCGCCGAACCGAACACGACGATCGTGGATTTGATCTGGTGCGCCTTGAGGGCGATCTCGGCTTTCGAATATTCCAGCAAAAAGCGTACGCCCCGCAGCTCTTCGCTCAGCAGGAACTCCTGGTCGAGCGTCGGGAGGCGGTAGGAGGGGGAGGCGCGTTGGGCGGAATTGTCGGTCATGGTTCGGATTACCATGTTCCAACGCCTATCGTCATTCCGTGGCCACTGCGCCTCGGAAACGATCGATGTGGTAGGTTGAACAACTGATTCATGCCCATTCGCCGTTTGCCCCCCGAAGCCGTGAACCGCATCGCCGCCGGCGAGGTGATCGAGCGGCCGGCCGCTGCGGTGAAGGAACTGGTCGAGAACGCACTCGACGCTGGCGCCAAGCGCATAGAGGTGCGCATTGCGCGGGGCGGGTTAGGTCTCATTTCCGTTGAGGACGATGGCGCCGGCATCCCGAAAGATGAGTTGGCGCTCGCGGTCGAGCGCCACGCAACGTCAAAGCTCGTC
Organism: alpha proteobacterium U9-1i; assembly: GCA_000974665.1. Lineage (NCBI taxonomy): Bacteria > Pseudomonadati > Pseudomonadota > Alphaproteobacteria > alpha proteobacterium U9-1i. The sequence goes on from BBSY01000002.1 coordinate 1,761,089, forward strand.
GCCGAAGCAAATGGCGCGGTCGACCTGTTGAATATCGGCACGATGGGTTTTCGGGGCGAGGCCTTGCCTTCGATCGGTGCGGTCGCGCGGCTATCCATCATTTCGCGCGCGCGCGGTGTGTCCGAGGCGTGGCGCATCGATATCGAAGGCGGCGCGTTGGAAGCGGCGCGTCCGTCGCCCTGGGCGGCGTTGTCCGAGAGCGGCGCGCTCGTTGAGGTTCGCGACCTTTTCTTCGCGACGCCCGCGCGGCTCAAATTCATGAAAAGCGAACGCGCCGAGGCGATGGCCGTCAACGACGTGTTGAAGCGCCTCGCCATGGCGCGGCCCGATGTTGCGTTCACTTTGGAGAATGACGGCCGCGCCAGCCTACGTCTCTCCGCCGAGCGCGATCCCGAAGGCGAGGGCCGGCGCGCGCGTCTGGCCGCCATCCTGGGCGCTGAATTCGCGCCGAACTCGCTCGCGCTCGATCAGGTGCGCGACACCGTGCGGCTCACGGGCTTTGCGGGATTGCCGACGTTTGCGCGCGGCACGCGCGAGCATCAACATCTCTTCGTCAATGGCCGTCCGGTGAAGGATAAGCTCATCGTGGGAGCGGTGCGCGCTGCCTATCAGGACTTGCTTGCGCGTGATCGCCATCCGGTCGTGGCGCTGTTTCTCGACGTGCCGCCAAGCGATGTCGATGTGAACGTCCATCCCGCCAAAACCGAAGTGCGTTTCCGCGATGCGGCGATGGTGCGCGGGCTCATCGTCGGCGCGCTCAGCCATGCGCTTGCCGCCGCGGGCCATCGCGCGAGCACAACGACGGCGCAAAGCGCGCTCAACGCCGTGCGCCCGCACTATAATCCGCAACCCAGTCTGCGCGCCTGGAGCGCAGCGGAAAACCATCTCGTCTCATCCGACTTTGCGATGCCGAGCGGGCGCGTGGAGGATTTTTCGTCCCCCGTTTACGGGGGAAATGTCCCGCGCGAAGCGCGGGACGAAGGGGGGCTGCTCGGCTTTCCCCCTCAGTCAGCTTCGCTGACAGCTCCCCCGCACGCAGGGGAGCAAAGCGACGAGGATGCGCGCTTCTTCCCGCTGGGCGCCGCGCGGGCGCAGATTCACGAAACCTACATCGTCGCCCAAACCGAGGACGGCATTGTGATCGTTGATCAACACGCCGCGCATGAGCGCTTGGTGTATGAGCGCATGAAACAGATGCTCGCCAATGGCGGCGTGCGCCGCCAGGCTTTGCTTATCCCCGAAGTCGTCGAACTCGATCCGGCTGAGGCCGAGGCGATCGCCGCGCGAGCGGAAGAATTGGGCCAACTTGGCTTGGTCATCGAGCCGTTCGGCGCCGGCGCCATTCTGATCCGCGAAACCCCAGCTCTGCTTGGCCACATCGATGCCGCCGGCTTGCTAAAGGACCTGGCTGACGACATCGCCGAGCTTGGCGAAGCACACGCTTTGAAGGAACGGCTTGAGGAGGTGTGCTCCTCCATGGCCTGCCGCGGTTCAGTTCGCGCAGGGCGCCGACTCACGGGCGAAGAGATGAACGCGCTGCTCCGGCAAATGGAGGCCACGCCTTTTTCAGGCCAGTGCAATCACGGCCGTCCAACCTACGTCGAGTTGAAGCTCGCCGACATCGAGAAGCTGTTCGGCAGGCGGTAGCGGCCGGCATTAACAAAACGTCCAGAAAAAGCCCGGTTTCGCGCTTGCATCCGCCGCGCGGGCGGCAAAGGATGCCGCCGTTGAGGGATGTTCTGGGGAATCACATGAAGAGCCTCGTGAAGACGTTGGCCGCCGCGGCGGCGATTTGTGCGTTGGCCGCGCCGGCCTATGCGCAAAATTTGAACACTGGTGCGACCGGCTCTTACGGTCAGGTGCGCCTCACTTCGGGCTTCACGCCTGATCCGCACCAAACGACTTTGAACGCTGGCGGTCCGATTGACGCGAGCACGTCGCGCGCGGGCGCCGCCTGCACAGGATACGTAACGCAGCGCCCAAGTTTCTCGTTGCGCTACACAGCCGGCTCGCTGCCGCTCTACCTTTCAACGGGCTCTGATTCCGACACCACGCTTGTGGTGCGCGCTCCGGACGGCTCTTGGCATTGTGACGACGATAGCGGCGGCGCGTTGAACGCCGCTGTGCGCTTCGATACGCCGCGCTCAGGTCGTTATCAGATCTGGGTCGGCCGCTTCGGCTCAGCTGGCGAAACTTCGCCGGCGTTCCTGAACGTTTCCGAGATCATCCCGTCGCCCAGCACGCCAACCGAACCGACCGGCGAAGTTCCCGACTTCTCTCTGGACCCGACCTTTGGCGCCGTCGACCTCACCTCCGGCTTCCAGCCCGATCCGCACACCGTGTCGATCGCCGCCGGCGGCTCGCTCAACGCCGCCAACATCGGCGTGCCGAGCTGCGTCGGTTCGATCGCATCCGCGCCGGACTACCGCGTGAATTGGACGGCCGGGTCGGGCGCGCTGCCTTTGATCTTCTCGGTCGCGGCGGAAACCGACACGACGCTCGTCATCAACGACGCGCAAGGCAATTGGGTGTGCGATGACGATGGCGGCAACGCGGGCATGAACCCGATGGTCCGCTTCGACGCGCCAGCCTCCGGCCAATACGACGTGTGGGTCGGCACTTATTCGTCTGAAGCCGGCCTGCCGGCGTCAACGCTGCACGTGTCGGAACTGACGTCGCAATAAGCGGACGCCAACGTTCAACGGAAGGCCGCGCCCGCAAGGCGCGGCCTTTTCGTTCGCGGCTACCAGGTGCCCGTGTTGGGCATCGACGCCCACGGCTCCTGCGGCGGCAAATGCGCGCCTTCCTGCAGCAATTCGATTGAAATGCCGTCGGGCGACCGGACGAACGCCATGTGCCCGTCGCGCGGCGGCCTGTTGATGGTGACGCCTTTGTCCATCAATTTCTGGCACAGCGCGTAGATGTCCTTCACGCGATAGGCGAGGTGGCCGAAATTGCGCCCGCCGCCATATTCGCGCTCGTCCCAATTATAGGTGAGCTCGACCATAGGCGCCTTGCGCTCGCGTGCGAGCTCGACGTCGTCGGGCGCGGCGAGAAAGACGAGCGTGAAGCGGCCCTTCTCGTTTTCCATTCGGTTCATCTCCACCAAGCCAAGCTTGGCGCAAAAGAAGTCCAGCGCGGCGTCAAGATCGCCGACACGGATCATCGAGTGCAAATAGCGCATGATTGAATCCTCCAGGCGCACTATAGGCCGGCCCAACGGCGCTACCAGTCCGCGGTTTGCGCCGCGCCATCGAGCACCTCGGCGAGACGCCGCAACGTTCCTTTGGTGACGCCCGCGGGCAGCGCGTCGCGGGCAAAGAACCCGCGCTCGGCGATTTCGTTGTCGAGCTTCGGCGGGCAGGGGCGCCAAGCGGCATAGCGATACAGCGCAATGTGGTCGTTCGGAAAGTTACGATGGTTGGCGAAGAGACCAATCAGAATCGGCGCGCCAACCGGTTCAACGCCGCCTTCCTCGGCCATTTCGCGTATGAGGGCCTCCGCCATCGTCTCGCCGCTCTCGACGCCGCCGCCAGGTAAGTGCCAGCCTGGGCTATAGGTGTGGCGCACCAGCAGAACCCGGCCTTGATCATCGAGCGCCAGGCCGCGCACGCCGAGCGTCATACCTCGCCGGAACCGCCACCATGTTCGGAACAGCGGCGTCAACACCGGTTCAAGGCGGATGCGCCAATCGGTCATCGGTGCAGGGGCGCCCTGCAAGTTTGCGCGATGGTCGCGCCAAACGATTGTTCTTGTTGATCGTACATTCGTGATCACAACGTAGCAGCTGTGCAGAGCCGCTTTCAGATGTTGCACAGCGACGGGTCAATTGTCATGTCCGCGCCAATGACCAATTTTGCACTGCCCGCGCCAAAACTGGCTGGCGGGCCATATGTCATGGGCGTTCTTAACGTGACCCCTGACTCGTTTTCCGATGGCGGCCGCTGGAACGAAGGCGCCGCCACGCCCCATGCGCTCGCCATGCTCGAAGCGGGCGCTGACATCATCGATGTGGGCGGCGAATCCACCCGTCCAGGCGCCGCGCCGGTTTCGGCCGAGGAAGAGATGGCCCGTGTCGTGCCCGTGGTTGCGTCCATCCGAGCCCGCACCAATGCGCCTATTTCGATCGACACGATGAAGCCGCAAGTGGCGCTCGCCGCCGCCCGTGTGGGCGCCTCGATGTGGAACGACGTAGCCGCGTTGCGCGAGCCAGGTGCGCTCGAGACGGCGGCCTCGCTGAACAACCCAGTCGTGCTGATGCACATGCAGGGCGAGCCACGCACGATGCAGGCCGATCCGCGTTACGATGATGTCGTCGGCGACGTGATCGCGTTTCTGCGCGATCGTGTCGCTGCAGCAGAGCGCGCGGGGTTGACCGACATATGGGTCGATCCCGGCATTGGCTTCGGTAAGTCGGTAGCGCACAATTTGGCGCTTTTGAACGCGGTTGCGCGCATCGGCGAAGAAACCCGCAGACCGGTATTGATCGGCGCCTCCCGCAAAAGCTTTATCGGCAAGCTTGATCCCGCGGCGGACGCCAGCACCGGCCGTCTGGGTGGTTCGCTGGCGGCGGCGCTCATCGCCGCTCAGAACGGCGCGCAGATGCTGCGCGTGCATGACGTCGCTGAAACAGTGCAAGCGCTGAAAGTGTGGAAGGCGGCGCTCTAGTCCGGCTAGAGTGCTGCAATGACAGACTTCCAAGGCCGCGTTCTCATCATCGCCGGATCGGATTCCGGCGGCGGCGCCGGCATCCAGGCTGACATCAAAACCGTCACCGCCCTTGGCGGCTACGCGATGACGGCGATTACCGCCATTACTGTGCAAAACACGCTGGGCGTGTTTGGCGTCCACGAAATTCCGCCAGCCATCGTTGCCGACCAAGTGCGCGTCGTGATGGAAGATCTCGGCGCCGACGCGATCAAGACGGGGATGCTCGGCTCCGTGGATATCGTGGAAACCGTGGCGCAGGCGTTGGATGCCCACGCCAAGGGCGTGCCGGCGATCATTGATCCGGTGATGATCGCCAAGGGCGGGGCGCCACTGCTCCAACAGCAAGCGGTCGGCGCGGTGCGTACATTGATGCTGCCGCGTGCGGCGATGGTCACGCCCAACGCACCGGAAGCCACCGAACTCACCGGCATCAACATCGACAGCGTCGATGACCAAAAGCTCGCCGCGGATGCGTTGCTCAAGCTGGGCGCCAAGGCCGCGTTGGTAAAAGGCGGTCACGTCCCCGGCGCCTGGGTAAATGATGTGCTGGCGACGCCGCACGGCATGAAGGTGTTCACCTCACAACGCATCGACACCAAGGCCACGCACGGCACAGGCTGCACGCTGGCCTCCGCCATAGCCGCCGGCATCGCGCAGGGAATGGATGCGTTCGCCGCGGTTGAGTGGGCGCGGGTCTATCTGTTGCGCGCGATCGCCGCCGCGCCTGGCTTGGGGCGCGGGCATCAGCCCCTCGGGCATGGTTGGCCGCTCCAAAACGACTAGTTCGCCTCAGAGGCGAACGCGCGCTCACCCCTCAACGGCGACAGCGCTGGCGCGGCCCGGCCAGCCCGGCCATATCTGGGCGATCTCAAGGGGAGCGCGCCGAGGCTCATGCGCATCTGGATTGTCGACGTGTTCACGGACCGCGTGTTCAGCGGCAATCCGGCCGCCGTGGCGCCGCTGGAGCGCTGGCTGCCGGACGCGACTTTGCAAGCGATCGCCGCTGAAAACCGGCTTTCAGAAACCGCGTTCGTGGTGCCAACGGGCCTGCGTGGAAACTATCAGCTCCGCTGGTTTACGCCGACGACCGAAGTTCCAATCTGCGGCCACGCAACCATGGCCGCTGGCGCGATGATCCTATCGGAGTTGGAGCCCAACCTCGAAGTCGTCGTGTTTGATACCCACGCCGGCGCGCTCGTCGTGCGCGCCACCAAGGAAGGGTACACGCTCGATCTGCCGCGCCGCGCACGCAGCCCATGGACGGCGCCCGCTGAGATCGTTGAAGCAATCGGCAACCCCCGCGTCGTCGATGCGTTTGTAGCGGAATACGCCAATCTCGTGCTCGAGAACGAGCAAGCGGTTCGTGACGCCAAGCCGGATTTCGCCGCCATCAATCGCCTGGTTCGCGGCCCCCGCCAGGGCTGCCTGGTGATCACGGCGCCTGCGGACGACGGCAAGCCCTACGATTTCGTGTCGCGTTTCTTCGCCCCGGGCGCGGGCGTCAACGAAGATCCTGTGACCGGGTCAGCGTTCGCCGATGTCGCCCCGTATTGGTGCGACCGCTTCGATATGGAAAGCGTCGTCGGCTACCAGGCGTCAAAACGCGGCGGCTACACGCGCGCGGTGCAAACATTGTCGAGCGTGCGTTTGCACGGACAAGTCGCGGTGTACCTCCGGGGCGAGCTTGATCCGTCTGTCGCGCGTTTGAGCAACCGCGAGGAAGAGCCCGAAGCACCGCGCCGCAAGCCGCGTCGCGCACGCAAGGCCAAGCAATTGCCGGCGATCTTTGAGGATCCGCTGTTGCCTGGGCTCAACGGAGACGCGGCGCCGCCACCGCCGCCCACATCGCATCCTGCCCCGCCGGATGATGGCGAACCACCGCCGCCGCGGATCGTGGTTGAAAAATAACGGCGTTGCGCGACGACGCTGAGACGCGTTTAAATATGCCGATGCTACCGGTTACCAATCGCCGCAATCTGCTCGCCGCCGCGTCCGCATTGGCGCTCGCGGCGTGCGCCACAGCGCAGCCTGAGCCGCAGGCCGAACATGGGCCGACGATCGACGCGATGAAGCGCGCCACGCGCTTCATGTGCGAACGCTGCGCCTATCGCGGCGGTTATGTGTGGAGCTATCTCCCGGATTTCTCGCGTCGCTGGGGCGAGATGGAAGCTCTCCCGACGATGATCTGGATCCAGCCGCCGGGCACGGCGACGATGGGACATCTCTTTCTCGATTGCTTCCACGCAACCGGCGATCGCTATTTCTACGAAAGCGCCTGCGAGGTCGCGGATGGTCTTGTTGCCGCGCAGCACGAGGCGGGCGGCTGGAACTATCTGCACGATTTCGCGGGCGAAGCCTCGACGCGCCGCTGGTACGACACGATCGGCAAGAACGGCTGGCGGCTTGAGGAATTCCACCATTATTACGCCAACGCGACCTTCGACGACGCCGGCACATCAGAAGCGTCTCAATTTTTGCTGCGCGTGTATCTCGAACGTCGCGATCGAAAATATGCCGCGCCGCTGGAGCGCGCTTTGCGTTTTGTGCTCGATAGCCAATACGAAAACGGCGGCTGGCCGCAACGGTTTCCGTTTAGCGAGGACGCAGGTTTGCATGGCCGACGCGACTACACGCGCGACATTACCTTCAATGACGACGTCGCCGGCGAGAACATCAAATTTCTGCTGATGGTCTACCAAACCATGGGCGATGAGCGCGCTTTGGCCGCGATCCATCGCGCCATGAATGTGTTCGTCGCCACCCAGCAAGCCGCGCCGCAGGCGGGGTGGGGGTTGCAACATCGCGTTGACACGCTGGCGCCGGTCGGCGCCCGCACCTATGAGCCTGACGCGCTGGCGACGCACACGACCGCCAACAACATCGCCCAGCTGATGAATTTCTTCGAGTGGACTGGCGAGCGACGCTTCATCTCCCGTGTGCCAGAGGCGCTCGATTGGCTCGACAGCGTTAGGCTGGCGGAAAGTCAGGTGCGTGTCGCCGGGCGCTTCTATCCGACTTTTATCGAGATCGGCACGAACCGCGCGCGCATCGTCCACCGGCGCGGTTCAAACGTCGTCAACGGCGAATATTTCTGGGACCACGACACAACAAAGCCGATCACGCATTACTCGCAATGGCGTGCGATTGACGCCGACGCGTTGCGCGCTCGCTTTGAACGCCTCGATACGACGAGCGTAGCCGAACTGCGTGCGCGATCACCACTCAACCCGCGCCCGAACTTCCAATTGCCGCGCTTATTCACGACGCAGAACATCGAGGTTTCGGACCTCAACTCAAATGTCGGTTCCAGCGCGGTGCAGCGGCCCAGCGCGGCGCGCGTTGCAGAGTTGCTCGCGGGGCTCAATGCCGAGGGCTATTGGCCGTCGCCGCTGACGGCCACCTCGAACCCGTACATCGGCGACGGTTCGCCGACGCCCGCCATTGGGGATTTTTCGCAAACCCAAGTCGGTGATCCTTTCGACACGTCGCCTTACGTGACGCAAACGCCAGTCACCGGCATCTCCACCGGCGTGTTCATCCAGAACATGAGCGCATTGTTGCTGTCGCTGGCGCCTTAATCCGACCGCGCGGTCTGCAGTGCGCAACTGCGGCTAAAGCGTCGGCCCCGTTGCAATGCAGCGCGAATGAGCGCACCAGCGTCAACGGGCCATCCGCTCCCAACGGCGGACGCTCATCTGTAAGGATGGGAGATACGTTGATGACACTACCCCCCAAGCCGGGCGTGCGCCCGGCTGACGCCCGTTTCTCATCGGGCCCTACCAAAAAACGTCCTGGCTGGAGTGTAGCCGCGCTTGAAGGCGCGAGCCTCGGGCGTTCGCACCGTTCCAAGCCGGGCAAGGCCAAGCTCAAGGAAGCGATCGATCGCACCCGCGCCGTGCTCGGCGTCCCCGAGGCGCACAAGATCGCAATTGTGCCGGCGTCGGACACAGGCGCGATCGAAATGACGATGTGGTCGATGCTCGGCGCGCGGCCAGTTGATATCTTCGCTTGGGAAAGCTTCGGCGAAGAATGGGTCACCGACGCCAAGCAATTGAAGCTTGACGCCAAGGCGCACACGGTTGGCGCGTATGGCGCGCTGCCGGATATAACGGCCGCGCGAAAAGATGCGGACATCATCTTCACGCAAAACGGCACGACCTCCGGCGTGAGAATTCCGAACTTCGATTGGATCGCCGCCGATCGTGAAGGCATCACGATCAATGACGCGACCAGCGCCGTGTTCGCGCAACCTATCGATTGGGCCAAGTGCGATGTGGTGACGTTCTCGTGGCAGAAGGTGCTGGGCGGCGAAGGCGCGCACGGTATGTTGATCCTGAGCCCCCGCGCCATCGCGCGGCTGGAGAGCTACACCCCCGCTCGCGCGTTGCCGAAAATCTTCCGCATGACCAAGAAAGGTAAGCTCGACGCAGACCTGTTTGAGGGCGCGACGATCAACACGCCTTCCATGCTGGCGACGGAAGACTATCTCGACGCGTTGCGTTGGGCGGAAAGCCTCGGCGGCGGCGAGGCGCTCATCGCGCGCGCGAACGCTAACGCGAAAGTGCTGTTCGATTGGATCGAGCGCACGCCTTGGGTGGCGAACCTGGCCAACGATCCGGCGACGCGTTCGAACACCAGCGTCTGCCTCAAGGTCGTCGACCCGCGCGTCACCTCGCTCTCCGAGGATGGTCAAGCCGAATTCGCCAAAAGGCTCGCTGCGTTGCTTGAGAAAGAGGGCGCTGCACTCGATGCCGGGTCGTACCGCGCAGCGCCTCCGGGCTTGCGCATCTGGTGCGGCGCCACGGTGGAGGCGTCTGATCTCGAGGCGCTGACGCCCTGGCTGGATTGGGCGTTCGAAACGCTTGTGGCTGATCTCACTTAGTTGCGTCATTCCGGACGCGCGAAGCGCGATCCGGAACCCAGGGCCAACGCACCGTGCGGTGTCACCCTTGGGTTCCGGGTTCGGCTTCGCCGCCCCGGAATGATGATGGAGGTTGTGATGAGCAATCGCGAAACCAGCGCCAGCATCGCCCAATGGGGCGCGGAGACGTTTGGCGAAGTCGCCGATCTCACCGTCCTCACGCAACGCGCGCGCATCGAGTTCGAAGAGCTCGAGCACGCCGTGCGCGCGGGCGACGTGGACGAAATTGGCCGCGAAGCCGCCGACGTGATGATCTTGCTGCATCGTCTCGTGGGCCTCGTCGGCAAGGACCTCGCGTCCGAAGTGGACGCGAAAATGCAAATCAACCGGGCACGGCGTTGGCGCTTGAGCGGCGACGGCGTCGGCCAACACGAATAGCGGAGTACACATGCCGAAAGTTCTGATCAGCGACGAGCTGAGCGAAGCCGCCGTGGAAATTTTCCGCGCGCGCGGCATCGAAGTGGATTTCCAGCCGAATCTCGGGCCGGACTCGGCCAAGCTCAAAGAGATCATCGGCAATTATGATGGCCTCGCCATCCGCTCGGCCACGAAAGTGAAGGCGGACATCATTGCCGCGGCGACAAATCTCAAGGTCATCGGCCGCGCCGGCATCGGCGTCGACAATGTCGATATTCCCGCAGCCACCGCAAAAGGCATCGTGGTGATGAACACGCCGTTCGGCAATTCGATCACCACGGCCGAGCACGCCATCGCTTTGATGTTCGCCGCCGCGCGACAAATTCCGGAAGCCAATTTGTCCACGCAAGCCGGCAAATGGGAAAAGAACCGCTTCATGGGCCGGGAGCTCTACGCCAAGACGCTCGGCCTCATCGGTTGCGGCAATATTGGCTCAATCGTCGCGGATCGCGCGTTGGGGCTGAAAATGAAGGTCGTGGCCTACGATCCATTCCTTTCGCCAGAGCGCGCCGTGGCGATCGGTGTCGAGAAAGCGGAACTTGATGAGGTGCTGGCGCGTGCCGACGTCATTTCGCTGCACGTGCCGATGACGGAGAAGACCAAAAACATTCTCTCCCGCGAAAACCTCGCCAAGACCAAGCGCGGGGTGATGATCGTCAACGCCGCGCGTGGCGGTCTGGTGGATGAAGCGGCGCTCCTCGATGCGCTGAAGAGCGAACACGTCGCCGCCGCCGCGTTTGACGTGTTCACGGTGGAGCCGGCCAAGGAAAACCCGCTGTTCGGCGCCCCGAACTTCATCGCCACGCCGCACCTCGGCGCTTCGACTAACGAAGCCCAGGAGAATGTCGCGCTGCAGGTCGCCGAGCAGATGAGCGATTATCTGATCACAGGGGCCGTCACCAACGCGCTCAACATGCCGTCGATTAGCGCCGAAGAAGCGCCGCGCCTGAAGCCGTTCGCGGCGCTCGCGGAAAAACTCGGCGCATTCGCGGGGCAGGTGGCGGACGAAGGCTTGGAAGCCGTCGAAATCGAGTTCGAGGGCGAGGTGACCAAGCTCAACATGAAGCCGCTGACGTCGGCTGCACTCGCCGGCATTTTGCGTCCATTGCTGCAGGATGTGAACGTTGTGTCCGCGCCGGCCTTACTCAAGGAACGCGGCGTGCCACTGACTGAATCCACCAGAGATTCATCGCCGATCTATGATAGCCTCATACGCATTCGTGTGAAAACAGGCGGCAAATGGCGGCGGGTAGCGGGCGCTGTGATCGCGGGCGCGCCTAAAATCATCGAAGTCAAAGAGATGCAGCTGGAAGCGCCGTTCCATCCAGTGATGTTGTTCATCAACAATTCGGACAAGCCGGGCTTTATCGGTGCGCTCGGCACGTTGCTCGGCGATGCGAGGATCAATATCGCCACGTTTCATCTTGGTCGTGAAGGTGAAGGCGAGGATGCGATCGCGCTTGTCGGCGTTGATCAGATTGTGTCTGACGAGGTGATCGGCAAAATCAAAGCGCTGTCGCAGGTGCGGTACGCCAAGGTTTTGCGCTTCTAATTAGGAACCCGCCCGCTTGACGCGCGTTCATTCTCTCGGCGCCAAAGCGCGTCGAGAGGGGATAATCCATGAAGCGAACGCTGCTGGGAACGGTCGCGGCATTGTTTGCGGGTCTGAGCGCCACGCCCGCGTCCGCGCATGTGGAGGAGTTCCGCCTCGGCGTGGTGCAGCACAACATCCGAACCGACCACGGTGATCTTGCCGATCCCAAAGAGGACGGGCCGAACGTCGAGGCGGAATTGGTGTTCTCGACACCCGGCTTTCTCGAATGGGCTGGCCAACCGCGGCCCTACGCGATGGTGTCCTACAATACAGCCGGCGACACGAGCTTCGGCGGCGTCGGCGTCTATTGGCGCCTCGAGCTTGGTGACAAATGGGCCTTCGAGCCTGGCTTCGGCTATGTGATCCATGACGGCGAACTCGACATTCCCGACACCTTCGCACCAGACGGGCCGGAGGCGACGGCATTTGAAGCAGAGCATCAGCTGCTCGGATCGCGCGACCTCTTCCGCACGTCGTTCGCGTTGGAGCGAGAAGTGGGTAGCCGGTTCGCGTGGCAGCTCTATTACGAGCACCTCAGCCACGGCCAAATCCTGGATACGGGCCGTAACCAAGGGTTGGATGAAGCCGGCATTCGCGTGATTTTCCGCCTCGATCCGGACGCAGCCGATTAGTTTGCGGCGCCTGGCGCTTCCCCGGGGCCAATGAACCGGGCTAGTTTCGCGCGCTCATGGAGGCTGGTGGAATGAGGGGACAAACGGCGGGGCTTCTTGCCCTTGGCCTCGCGCTGGGGGGCGCGGGTCGGGCGGAAGCGGTCGAAAGCGTGCATGTCGGCGTGTTGGCGCACAATGTGTGCCACGTCGATTGCAAGAACGGTAACAAGGAAGATGGCCCGGCATTAGAGATCCAAGCAAATTGGGGCTCGCCGGAATTTTTGAGCTGGGCGCTCGCACCCACGCCATACGCTGTTTTGTCGACGAACCTCGCACAAGACACAAGCTTCGTTGGTGTCGGCCTGGAGTGGAGTTTCGAGATTAACGACGATTGGTCGTTCGAACCTGGCTTTGGTTACGTCATCCACGATGGCGATATTCAAAACCCCTATCCCTCAGGCGATCCGCGCGCGGTGGAGTTCTCTGAGTCGCATGTCCTTCTCGGCTCGCGCGATCTGTTTCGCACCTCGTTCGGGTTGTCGCGCGATCTCGGTGGGCCCTGGGAAGCGCAATTGTTCTACTCGCATCTGAGCCACGGCCAGATCCTCGGCAAGGGGCGCAACCAGGGCATGGACCAAGCGGGCATTCGCATCGGCTACCGCTTCGGGTAAGCTCGCGGCGCACGCCTAGAACGGGGGAGCGCATGGGCGAACATCTCAGAGCACGGTATCGGCAACCCGGACCGAAGCGCGTGCTCGCGCTCGACGGCGGCGGATCGCGCGGCCTGCTGAGCCTTGGCGTCCTGCAAAAGCTCGAAACGCATTTGGGGCTGCGCAGCGGCAATCCAAACGCGTTTCGGCTGGCGGATTATTTTGATCTGATCGGCGGCACGTCCACCGGCGCGATCATCGCCACGACGCTCTCGCTCGGTTGGAAAGTACGCGACATTCGCGAGCTCTACTTCACGCTGCTGCCGGCGATCTTCGACAAGCCGCAAGTGCCAGGCCCGCTGCGCGTGCTTATCCCCGCGTTCAAGAATAACGCTCTCACCAAAGCGCTGCGCGAGCACCTGGGTGACCGAATGCTCAATTCGGCCGATCTCAAGACCGGCCTCGCCATTCACGCCAAGCGCATCGATACGGGCTCGGCCTGGGTTCTCGTGAACAATCCGGACTGGTGCTATTTCAACGCCAAGGCGGATAGCGTCGGCATTCCAAACGCGCAATTCTACCTGCGTGACCTGGTGCAGGCATCGGCGGCGGCGCCGACCTATTTCAACGATGTGCGCATTGATCTGGCGCGCAAAGGCAATCGCGTCACAGGGCATGGCCACTTCTTCGACGGCGGCGTTAGCCCGAACAACAATCCGGCGCTGCAATTGCTGCTCACCGTCACCGACCCAGCGTTCGGCTTCAATTGGCCGATGGGGGAGAGCAATTTGCTGATCTGGTCAGTCGGCACCGGGTATGTGCGCAAGCGTTTCGCGAAACGCGACAAGAAGCGCCGGTCGAGCGCCAAGCCAACGTCGAACTTCCGGCGCATGTTGTACTCCAGCAAAGTGTTAGCCGCGCTTGAAGGCTATAATCACGACATCAGCCAGCAGCAGGTCACGATACTGCAAGCGCTCTCGCGCCCGCGCTTTCCCTGGTACGTCAATTCCGAAGTGCGAATGCAGACAGAGACGCCGCTGCTCTCTGGCGCTCCAGTGCTGACCTACCAGCGGATGGATGCGCGCCTTGAAATCGACGAGCCGGAATTTCGCCGCCCCGAGCACATTGAATCGCTTTTAGGCGAGGAGATGAGCAAAGAAGCCGTTGATCAACTGCGTCAGCTGGACATCAAGGACACTGGGCTCCTCGACGTGCTCTATCGCACCGGCGAGGCGCTGGGCGAAGCGCAGCTCATCCACCGTAGCTCAGGAGGGGACAACAGGGTGCTCGCCCCCGCGCTTGCGCCCGATTGGCCGCCAGTGAGCTTTGATCTCGCCGGCTGGCGCCAGGAAGCGCCGCGCGGTTAAGCCGGCGCGCGGCCGCTGACGAGCAACGGATAGGGGTTGAGGGACTCTGCTTCCCACCAGCGGCGGGCGGCGGTCAGCCGTTGGATTTCGAAATGCAGATGCGGCAGAGGCGCGTTGCCGGTCATCCCAACATAGCCAATTACATCGCCTTGGCGCACATGAGCGCCTTCGCTGAGGCCGCGCGCGCGGGCGTCAAGGTGGGCGTAATAATAGACGAAACGTTCGCTTGCATCGAACTGATAGATCGTTGTGCCGCCGCGCACGCTGTCGAAAAATTTGACGATCCGACCGTCGGCGGCGGCGATCACCTCGGTACCGCGCGCCGCCATAAGGTCTATGCCTTCGTGGCTGCGCCCCTCCGACCGCGCCTCGCCCCAAGTGTCGTCCAATTGCGATACCGCCAGCCCGACAACGGGGATGATGAGGCCTAAACGCGGCGCCTCGCCCGCGCGGCGGCTTCCCTTAGTGAACTCCGCCTCGCGCGGCGCCGTGGACACGTCCCCGACGCGCGCTACTGCCAGAAGGACGCCGAAGAGGGCGATCAGTGCGAAGGGCGCGAAAATGGTGCGCGGGCGCGTCATTGTACCGTCAACCGGCGGCGAACGCTGCTGTTCCCAGTCGTGCGCCGGCGCCGGATCGCCTCATAATGGCCGTGAGGTAACGTCACGATGAACGGATTGGAGCGAGACTGATCATGAATCGGCGAACACTGTTGAAGGGTGCTGGCGGCGCCTTTCTCAATGCTACGCTTGTGGGCGGCGCTGGCGTGGCGCTGCTTGGAACCGCGCACGCGACACCCACAGCCGCGGCCTCAGCGCGGCAATTGTCCTTCGTCAATACCCATACGGGCGAAACATTCGCCGACGCGTACTGGGAAGGCGGAGCGTACGTTCCGGACGCCATGGCGGCCATCAACCGCGTAATGCGCGATCATCGTTCGGGGGACGTACACGACATTGATCCGCGCTTGCTCGACCAACTCCACCGTCTGAAATTCGACGTTGGCGCATCAGCGCCGTTCCAGATCATTTCAGGCTACCGTTCGCCAACGACCAACGCTGCTTTGCACGCGAATTCGAGCGGCGTCGCCACGCGCAGCCTGCATATGGATGGCCGCGCTATCGATGTGCGCGTGCGTGGCGTCGATCTTACGCGCCTGCGCGACGCCGCCATCGCTATGCAGGCGGGCGGCGTCGGCTATTATCAAGCGTCGGACTTTGTGCACGTCGATACTGGCCGCGTGCGCCGCTGGTAGTTTAACCACCGCTCGCTGCAGTGCGTTGAGCCACGACGCCACCAGTGTCACGGAAGCGCACCGGCACGCCCGCACGAACCGCACGGCCAAGTTCGGTCGCATCCCAATTGGTGAGCCGCACACAACCGTGCGACGCCGTCTTGCTCACTTGCGATGGGTTCGGCGCGCCGTGGATGCCGTAGGTGTCCGCGGTGAGCGCGATCCACACTGCGCCAACCGGATTGTTCGGCCCTGCCGCGATCGTCAACGCGCCGTGATCGCGCTCGCCAAAGGTTGGCAGCCGCGCCGGATCGTAATGATAGGTTGGGTCAAAAGCGATCGCACGCACGGCATGATCGCCCGACGGCGCCGGCGCTTCAGAGCTGCCGATTGTGGCCGGGTAATACGCGACCAATCGATTGTCGGCATCGTAGGCGAGAACCGCGCCATCGCGCTTATCCACTTCTATCGAAGTGACGCTCGCGCTCAATTCGCCACCGCCATTGGCGACCACGATCTCGACGCCCGCCGCTGTAAAGTCCACGCCCGGATTGAGCGTGCGCAGCAGATCCTCATCCATGTGAAATTTTTCGGCGAGCGCTTCCGTAGCGCTCTCGTAGCCCACTCGCTGCAAGCGCGACATCGCTTCCAGATCATCGGGCACATCCGCGAAGGGTCCGGCGACATCTTCCGCGCTGATCACGTAGGCCACGAGGGCCGGCGATGAATCAGCTTGTTCGAGTTGGGTGAGCAGGGCGTCGTCGGCGAGGCCGCTGACTGTCAGTCCGTGGGCGCCTTGGTAGGCCGAGACGGCTTTACGCACGTTCTCGCCGTCATATCCGTCGATCACGCCCGGTGAGAAATGCGCGCGGTCCAGCAGCACTTGTATGCGAACCAGGCCCGCATCGTAGCTCACGCTTTCCGCGGGCGCTGCGGCGGTGGGCGTATCACCGGCTGGCCCCGGCGCAGGTGTAGGCGCGTCGGCCGGCGCGGCCGCCAATGGCTCAGCCAGCGTTGCTGGCATCGGGTTCGTGAAACGCGCGCTGTTCACGCGCTCCATTGTGGAGCGTGCATCAGAACTCATCTGCACCATTGGCGGTGCTGCGTTGGTGTCGGCGGCCGGCGGCGAACACGCCGCAAAGAGCAGCAGCAGCGGCGCTGCGGCGATAAATGCTAATCTCATGGGAGCGCCTGCTGTTTAGACTATGAGCGAAAGCGCTGCCGCCGATTTTTGTTCCGGCGATGCTGCGGTCGGCGTGGCCTACGCGGAACAGGATCGAGCAAGCGCCGACATTGCGTGCAGTTCATCGGCAATGTCGCTGTATCCTAGCAAACGCCGGATTTTGCTCGTGTCGTAAGCGATATCCTGGGCGAAATTGTACGCGCTTTCCGAGGCTGACGGGCTGCGTGGCGGCAGCAGCGCAAGGCGCTCGCCCATGGTCGGCGTGTTCAGCTCACCGACATTGAAGATCTCGCCGGCGGCCAGCGGATCAGCCACCGCGAGCGTGATTGCATGAGCAACATTGTCGACATGACCATGTGTCCACTTCCAATGCGGATACGCGTGCATGCCGTAAATCGTCGCAAGGTTGGCGTTGTCCTCCGGCCCATACACTTTGGGCAAACGCAGCACCGTGCCGGGCAGCGTGCTGCGCGACAGCACCTCGCGTTCGGCGAGGATCTTCTCGTACCAATACTCCATCGCCTCAGGCGGCGTAGCAGCTGTGCGATAGGGAAAGAGTGTCTGCCGCAGCGGCGACGTTTCCGACAGCGGCGTTGGCAAGATCGCTCCGCGCTCAAATCCCGTGAACCGTCCATAAGCGGCGTATACGTCCCCGCTCGACAGCAGCACCACTCGGGCGGCGCGGCCGTCGAAAGCCGCTATGGCTGCGCTTGCGTCGGATTGTCCCATGGCGATCGTAAGCAGCACCACGTCAGGCGCGAATGTAATCGTTTCGGGTGGAAAGCGCGTCACTGGAATTCCGGCGTGCGCGCTCCGCACCACGCGCACCTCCGGCGGCAGCTCGGCTTGGTGCTGGCCGCGGTGCAGCGCCATCACGTCCCATCCACGCGCCACCAGGGCCCGGATCACGCGTGGGCCAATGAATCTTGTGCCGCCAATGACAAGACAACGCATGGAAAGCGATTGCGCTGGGCGGCATTTCAGGTCAAGCGGACGCCGGGAGTAGGCAATGTCCGCAGTCGTCGTATTCGGCGCCCAATGGGGTGACGAGGGCAAAGGCAAAATCGTCGATTGGCTCTGCCATCGGGCGGATGTCGTGGTGCGGTTTCAAGGCGGCCACAACGCTGGCCACACGCTCGTCGTGGGCGAGACCACCTACAAGCTCGCGCTGCTGCCCTCGGGCGTCGTGCAGGGGAAGCTGTCGATCATCGGCAATGGCGTGGTGGTCGACCCTTGGGCGCTGGTCGAGGAGATCGCCAAGATCGAGGCGCAGGGCGTTAAGATCGCGCCGGACAAGTTGGTGCTGTCCGATCAAGCCTGCCTCATCTTGCCGTTCCATCGAGACCTTGACGCCGCGCGCGAAGCGCAAGCGGGCGCATCCTCAATCGGCACAACGCGTCGCGGCATTGGTCCCGCATACGAGGACAAAGTCGGCCGTCGTGCGCTGCGCGTCGCAGACCTCGCCGACGCCGATTCAATCGCCTGGAAAATCGAGCGGCTCACCGCGCATCACAATGCGCTGCGCCGTGGGCTTGATCTGCCGGAGATCGATGTCGAAGCGCTCAAGCGCGAGCTTGCCGCGATTGCTCCGAAGGTGTTGCCTTACGCCAAGCCTGCGTGGCGCGTGCTGGAGGATGTGCGCCGCGATTCGAAGAAAATTTTGTTCGAAGGCGCTCAAGGCGCGTTGCTTGACGTCGACCACGGCACCTATCCGTTCGTAACCTCTTCCAACGTTGTCGCGGGGCAAGCGGCCGCGGGCTCGGGCCTCGGCCCGCGCGCGATTACCTACGTTCTAGGCTTGGTGAAAGCGTACACCACGCGCGTCGGCGGCGGTCCGTTTCCCACCGAATTGTTCGATGATGTCGGCAAACGGCTGGGCGATGTAGGCCGCGAAGTGGGCACGAACACGGGCCGCGCGCGCCGTTGTGGCTGGTTTGACGCGGTGCTGGTGCGCCAATCGATCGCGCTGTCCGGCGCAGACGGCATAGCGCTGACCAAACTCGACGTGCTCGATGGCTTCGAGGAGATCAAAATCTGCACAGGCTACAAGCTCGGCGGAAAACTGATCGACTATCTTCCGGCGGGCGTGAAAGATCAGGCGGCGGTTGAGCCGGTGTATGAGAGCCTTGAGGGCTGGACGCAATCCACGCGCGGCGCGCGTTCATCGCGCGACCTGCCTGCCAACGCCATCAAGTACATCCGCCGCATCGAAGAACTCATCGGCTGTCCCGCGGCTTTGGTGTCCACCAGCCCCGAGCGCGATGATGTGATCCTGATGCGCGATCCCTTTAAGGCGTAAGCACCGCGTCGAGCTGCGCGATCAAAGCGGGCAACGCTGCGACGGGATCGATCGGCGTGGGCGCTTCAAGCATCGGCGCGTTTTGCAGCACCAGGTCGCTGAGCGACGTGGCGCCCCCGGTTCGCGCCAGCACGTGAATGGCGGTATCCGCGAGGCGAGGTGACCGGGCGGCGAACTCCCGCAGATCAGTCGCGCCGATTTTTGCCTGCGCCGCCACGGCAATGAGGGCATGGACGCGCAAGCGATCCGCGACGTGAATCGCCGACAGCGCGTCGGGCGCGTTGATGATGGTGCAGGGCCAATTGCGGAGCAGGGCCGGCAGCAGCACGCGCGCTGCCGGCGACGCGCCCACGATGAGGATCGTCTTGGACATTTTCTCTAGCGGCTCAGCGCTTGAATTCTAAGTTTCAGGGACTGAACGAGTTCGTCGAGAGCAACGAACTGAGCCTTCAATTGGTGGCTCAGATGTAAGTCTGGAGAACGCGCGAGTAAGAGCGCGGCCGCGTTCGCTTCGGCCAGCCGCGTAACCTCAAGGGTCAGTTCAGCGATCAATCCGATCGGCGCCGGTACGTTTTTTCGCGCGATTTGCGACACGTTCTATCTTTCCGCAGCTAGAGCGGCGCGCTGGGTACTGGATTTCGCCCTCATGGACTTGCCATTTGGCGACAATGACTTGATCTAAGGCGACACGGCGGTAACGGGAGCGTGACACCGGTGGCGGCGGCTGACCTTGTGCGAGCTGAAACGTGGCGCGGCTTCCGTGAATTGGCGGAGAGCTTTGGCGGCGACGCTGACGCGATCTTGCGCGAGGCCGGCGTCGATCCGGCGGCGCTCTCCAACCCCGATGCATATCTGCCCTACACGTCGCTGATGCGCACGTTCGAGATCGCGGCGCAGCGCGTTCGGCGCGACGATTTCGGCCTGCAGATGGGGCAGCGCCAGGGCGAGGGGCTGCTGGGCCCGCTTTCGGTCGCCGTGCTCAATTGCGACACCGCGCGTGAGGGCTTCGAGTGCGCGGCTCGCTACGCGAGCTTCCACAATCGCGCCATTCGCATGGTGATTGAGGCGCTGCCGGGCCGCGACGCTGATCTCGCGTGGCAAGAGATTATGCTCAAGCACCCGCCGCGCAATGTTCAGCAAGTCGAGCGCATGGTGTCTTACCAACATCGCACGTTCAAACGCCTTGCGGGTGAGGATTATGCGCCGCTGGAGGTTTGGTTCACACACCCGCGCTTGTCGCCGATTGAAACGTATGAGGGCGTGTTCGGCATCGCGCCGAAATTCGGTCAAGACAAGAACGGCATCGTTGTCGCGCGCGCAGTGCTCGACGCGCCGCGCCCCGGCAGAAGCGTGCACTTGCGCCAAGCAGCGATCCGTTACCTCGAAAGCTTGGACAAAGCCGGCGCCGACACCGTCACGGCGCGGGTTCGCGCTGCGCTGCGCGCTATGATGCGATCCGGCGCCGGCGCGCAAGGCGAAGTTGCTGAAGCGCTGTCATTGCACGAGCGCACAATGCAGCGCCGGCTAAAGGACGAGGGGGCGAGCTTCGAGGAAATCAAGGACGGCGTCCGTCGCGAGATGGCCGAGGCGTTTCTAGCGCAACGCGGCATTCCACTTTCGCACGTCGCGGAAATGTTGGGCTACGCGGAGGCGTCGGCGTTCTCGCGCTCATGCCGGCGCTGGTTTGGCGATCCCCCTCGCGACGTGCGCAAGCGTTTGGTGGGCGCGGCCTAGGCCAACGCGCGCGCCGCGCGAATCGCTGCCGCTCGGCGTGCGGTTTAGGCTCCACATGATCGCGTCGAGCCGCTAGGGTCGCGCCAACTGATTTGCCGGAGCAAGCGAATGTCGGCCGAGAACGGTGGCCCTGAGGGGGCTCGAAGCGGCTTCCGTTTCAATTCCGAGGAGGCGCGCGCGCGCGCTCAGGAAGCACGTCAGAAAGCGGAGTTCATTTTCTCGCGAGCGTACGGCCTGCTGCGCGATCCAAAGGCTGAGTGGGAGCAGATCCGCGCCGAAGAAACCACGATACCGAACATCCTTGTGGGTTATGTCGCGCCGCTCGCGGCGATCCCGCCAGTGTGCGGGCTGATTGGCAGCTACGCTTTCGGCGTCAATATCGGCGGTGAAGTGATCCGACCGGCGCTCGATTCCGCGCTGGTCAGCGGCGTTGTCACTTGGATCATTTCGATTGCGCTGGTGGGCTTTCTCGGCGTCCTCGTGAACGCCATCGCCGACAATTTCGACGGCGATCGGAACGATCTCGCGGCGCAAAAGGTGGCCGCTTATTCGCTCACGCCGACATTCCTCTCTGGCCTCTTTTCGCTTTGGCCGCCGCTCTGGTGGTTGTCGCTGTTCGCCCTCGCGGCAATGGTTTTTCTGATCTATCGCGGCCTGCCGATCCTGATGAAAGCGCCGCAGGAACGCGCGCTCGGTTACGCCGCAACCGTAACGATCGCCGCCGTGGTCGCAGGCGTCATCTTGTTCGCGCTGGGCTCTTGCGTCGGGTAAGGCGCATTTCGTTTGGCCTGAAGGCGCTTGGCGCCTAGCATCGTGGCGGAATTGTCCGAGTCACCATCGGAGGAGGGCCGTCATGACCATAGACCCCAACATCGGCGTCAACGCCGGCTTGATCGATCGCGTCAAGAACATCCTGCTGACCCCGCGCGCCGAATGGGATCGCATCGAGCCCGAGGCCGCGGACGTCAACAAGCTCTACATGGGCTACGTGCTGCCGCTGGCCGCGCTTGGCGCCATATGCGGCATCATTGGGATGTCCGTGTTCGGCGTTGGCGCGTTGGGCATCCACGTGCGGGTGCCGATCGTCGAAGCCGTCATTAGCGGCGTGATCCAAACTGCGCTTTATGTTGCCGGCGTGTTCGTGATCGCGTTGATCGCCAACGCGCTCGCGCCAACATTCGGCTCCACGCCAAACCAAGGCCAGGCCCACAAGCTGATGGCGTATTCGTTCACGGCCGCGTTGCTCTCGGGCGTGTTCATGATCTTCCCGCCGCTGGCTGTCCTTGGCTTGCTCGGGCTTTATTCGTTCGCGCTTCTGTTCATCGGCCTGCCCAAAATGATGAAGACGCCAGACGACAAGCGCATGGGCTATTTCGCAACGCTCGTCATCGTGGGCATCGTGGTGTTCATCGTCATGGGCGCGATCACCGGCTATGTGCGTATGGCGACTGCTGGCTTCGGTGGTGCGCCTGGATACAGCTTCGGTCAGCAATCGGCGCCCTCGAGCGCCAACCTCGAAGGTTCGGTAAACTTGCCTGGCGGCGGCGCGATCGAATTGTCCGAGATCGAAAAGATGGGCCAGCAGGGCGCCGTGCGCGCGCTCAGCCCCGATCAAATGCAAGCGCTGTTGCCACAGGGCCTGCCGGGCGGCTTCACCTTGGCGTCGGCTTCGGCGAGCCAAGCCATGGGCGTCACTCAGGCCGAAGGGACGTACAATCGCGGCGATTCCAGTATTCGCCTCACCGTCGTGAACATGGGCGAGATGGGCGCTATCGCCTCGATGGCCGGCGCGATGGGTGTCACTGAATCGCGCCAGGACGCCGACGGTTACTCGCGCACCAACACCGTGGATGGCCGCGTGGTCACTGAGCAGATGAGCCGCGGCAGCAATTCCGCAAGCTACGGCATCGTTGGTCGCGGCGTCGCCGTGACAGCGGACGGCAACGGCGTCACGGTCGACGAAGTGCGCGGCGCCGTGGAGGCGATTGGCGTGCCACGGCTTGAGGCGATGGTCGCGCAATAAGCGGCTGCGCAGATGGTGGGGATTGAGATGAAACAGGCATTGCGCGCCGCAGCGTCGGCGCTGGCTTTGATCGTGTTGACCGCGTGCGCGACGCAGACGGAAACAGCGCAGGATGCGCAAGCGCCAGCGCGCACGGAAACCGTGTCGTTCGCGCCGGCCACGCCGGAGCAAGGCGCGACGATCCTTTCGGCCAATGACGAATATCTGAGCGTGCTGTCGCCTGCCGATCTGTCCATCCGCCTGCAAGGACGCAGCGGTACAGGCGCAGACCTCGGCCGCGTCTATGCTGGGGCGACGCAAGCGTGGAACGCAGACGAAAGCGAACGTTTGCGCCTCATGGTCGTGCGTCATCGCGCGCGCCTGAACCAACTGGCGACATGGCTGCCCGACACCGTCTATTTCATCAAAGGCACGCGCGCGATCGAAGGCGGTATTCCTCACACGCGCGGCCCCGCAATCTTCTTCGGTCCGGAGCTACCCGGGACCGAAGCAGAGCTTGACGGCTTGTTCATGCACGAGCTTTTCCACGTGCTTTCGCGCGAGAGCGCTGCGCGTCACGACGACATCTACGGCATCATCGGTTTTGTGCGCTGCGAGGCGGTGCTGCCTCAATCCATGACCGACCGCACGATCACCAATCCGGATGCGCCGGCCGTTGAGCACGCATCGCCGATTTCGGAGAGCGACACGAGCTTGCTAGCAACGCCGCTTCTGTTCGCCGATCCCGGTCGCTACGACCCGTCGAAGCAGAACCTCGGGCAGTATTTCGATCCCGAACTGCAGCTTCTCCGTCGTGGCGCGGACGGCAAGTGCCGCCCCGCCGAGGGCGTGAGCATGTCGCAGGACGCAATCCGTAACGCGATCTTCGCGCGCTCCGGCCGCAATACGAACTACATGTTTCATCCCGAAGAATTAATGGCCGACAATTTCTCGCAGATGATGATGGGCCAAAGCGTGTCCGATCCGTGGGTTCACGAACGCTTGGCGGCGCTGCTCGGCGTCGATCGCCCAGCACGTCGGCCTTAGCCCGCTCGAACCGGTTGCGGTCGTAGGGCGAGGGCTGCACGACAATCGGCGTCTTCGGCCAGCCCTGGATCGATGAACGGCAGCACGCCGGCGAGGGGCGCAACCAACGTTCCCAGCAGCGCCGCAAGGCCGCCTTCATCCAGCGCTTCTTCGGCATCCACGCCGACGCGCGGTGAGCGCAAGCTGCCGCGCAGGACGATGGGCGCGTCAACGCTCAACAATCGCGCTTCCTTCGGCTCGCCATTGAGGCGCAAATCGAGTTGCTCGTTGCGCAAGCTAACGCGGCCCGTGCCGCGAATGAGCATAGTTTCGGTGTCCATCAAGAATGTGTGGACGTTGGCGACGCCATTGGTGACCTGAAAGCTCGCCACGCCGCAGCGTATGGCGATCTTGTCCTGATCGTCGGAGAGAAGCAGGCCAAGGCCGCGTGTGACATTGATCCCCGTCAGTTCCGCAAACGCTTCGCGGATTTCACCCTGCGGCACGACGAAGCTCACATCGCCATCGGCGTTCGCGGCGGCGTCGCGAACCGAGCCGCCGCTGCCACTCAAGCGCACGCGCCCGGCAAGCGCGCCCGTCAGCGCGGGTTCGCCACGCATGGCGATGATCGATTCCAGCCGCGCGCCACGCAGGCGAACATCCATGTCGACGCGAGGCACGTCTTCGCGCGCATTGATGGACACGGCGCCGCCGACGCGGCCCTGATTGAGCGAGAGCGTCAGCGGATCGAGGCGCAGCAAGCCGCTGTCGAGATTTACGTCGACAGCCAACGCCCGTAACGGCAACCGATCGGTCCGAACGCGCTGAGCGCGATACGAGACGCGCGCATCCATGTTGCGCACGCGCGATATATCCAGCTGCGCGTCGGGCAATAACCTGTTCGACGCCGCTAGGTTTTCAGCCATCGCGCGTTGCTCGGTGGAGGCAGTTTCGGATGTGTCCGGTGCGCCGCCCAATACGGCCATGAGATCGTCGAAGTCGAGCGTGCGGGTATTGAAATCGCCAACGAACAACAGTCGGCCATTGCGTTGGCGCGAAGCTGTAAAGTTCCCGGCAACATCGCTGTCGCCAATCCGCCCTCGGACGTTCGGCATGCCGTACACAGTATTGTTGCGCTCGACGCGGCCCCGCAACGCGTAGGGCGGAGTGTTCGGAAGCGCGAGGCCAAGCAGGTAGTAGAGGTCAGCGAGGTCCGGCCCTGAAGCGACGACATCGGCGCTGAAATAGTTGAGGTCGAACGGCCGCGTGATCGAACCGTGGGCTTCAATGCGCGTGCCCGCTGCGCGCACATCGGCTTCGAAGGCGTAGGGTCGATCACGACGAACGTTCAAGAGAGGCGCACCGCTGGCTTCAATGGAGAAGGGGCGATTGTTGATTTGGCCTTCGCCCTGCAGCACGAAACGACCGCCTTCATTGGCGCTCTCGTTCGATGTGAAAGTCGCGTCCAACACCATCCTGCGGCGTTCATCGACATAACGCAGGCGTCCGTCATTCAAGCTAAAGCGGCGAATGGCGGGCAAGTTGAATTGGCGCCCGCGTGCAGCGGTTCGTGGATCGCGCGCCCAATTCGCATCGCCCTCGGCGTTTCGGAAAAGCGAAACGTCGGCGCCGTCGAGATCGATGCGCACGATGTCTAGCCGGCCGATCAGAAGGGGCAACAATCGAACTGCTGCATGCGCCTCGCTGACGTCAGCGAACATGCCACGCTCTGCAAAGCGGCGCGGGTTGCCAATTTTCAATTCGGTGACGTGGAATTCAGGCGTAAACGACCATGGGTCTACATCGAGGTCGCCGGCGATCACGATTTCGCGTCCGCTCGCGTTTGAAGCGAAGCGTGAGATCGGCCCTTTGAGCGCGTTCCAATCAGCGAACGTCACCAGCAGAACGAGGGCGACAACCAGCCCTCCGACGATACCGCCGGTCCATATGCCGATACTTTTCCAGGGTGCGGATTTTACCGCATGTCCTAAACGCGTTGCGCGCGGCGCGCTCCATTCGCGCGCCGCGCGCCATTTTTCGCGCGTCCAGGATGTCAAATCGTTCAAAGCCAAGGAAACATTCCGTTTCCTGGGAAACGCTTATCTTTCAAAGCCGTTCCCGCCCGCGCTCAGCGCGCGGGCAGGGACGTCTTAGGCGCCCGCTTCGGCGAGCAAGCCGCGTTCTGCGGCTTGCCGCTTCATCGCTTTCTGCAATTTTTCGAACGCACGCACTTCGATCTGCCGCACGCGCTCACGGCTGACGCCGTACTCGCGTGACAAATCTTCGAGCGTCGCCGGCTCATCCTTCAGCCTGCGCTCTTGGATGATGTGGCGTTCGCGTTCGTTCAAATCGCCCATCGCCGCTTGCAGCAGCGACATGCGGGCGCTGAACTCTTCGCTGTCGGCGAGGCGCGTTTCCTGGGTGCCCTCGGTCTTGTCGTCGGGGAGCCAGTCCATCCACTCGCTTTCGCCTTCACCGCCCGCGCCGCCCACAGGCGCGTTGAGGCTCGCGTCGCCGCCGCCGGAAAGGCGACGGTTCATCGACGTGACTTCCTCTTCGGTGACGGCGAGCTTGTGCGCGATCGTCGCGACGTGCTCTGGACGCAGATCGCCTTCTTCAAGCGCGGCCATCTCGCCTTTGAGGCGCCGCAGATTGAAGAACAGCTTCTTCTGCGCGGCCGTGGTGCCCATTTTCACAAGGCTCCACGAGCGGAGGATGTATTCCTGGATCGAGGCGCGAATCCACCACATCGCGTATGTGGCCAGGCGGAAGCCCTTGTCCGGGTCGAATTTCTTGACTGCCTGCATGAGCCCCACATTGCCTTCGGAGATCACTTCCCCGATCGGCAGGCCGTAGCCCCGGTAACCCATGGCGATCTTCGCAACGAGGCGGAGGTGGCTGGTGACGAGCGTGTGCGCGGCGCGATTGTCGCCGTGTTCCTGCCAGCGCTTGGCCAGCATGAATTCCTCGTCCTTCTGGAGCATCGGAAACTTGCGGATCTCCGAGAGATACCGTTGCAGGCCCTGCTCTGGGGACAGCGCAAGCGTGAGCGCGGTTGATGCCATTGGTGTTTACCCCTCTCCTCGTTGGCCGTCTGCGAGGCCGTGGCTGTACTTCTTACGAACGAACAGCCGGGCCGGTTGCCGACGCCGGATGCACATATAGGGAGCCGTTTAGGTCCTTGCTGGCTCCTGCGAGCTGATGCGTCGCTTCAGCGCGACTGGCCCAAGCTGCGCTGCGGGGGCGGCGAAACCAGGGGCCAAAAGGGGCGAGCGCGTGACCCTTATGACTCCAAATCTTAAGAAATGGAACACAACAAGAACTAACTGATTCGGCAACTGAAACGATTACTAGTTCTGGTTTCCGCCTGCGGAACATTCGCGGACGGCGCCTAGGAATAGTGGTTCGCCGCGAGCGGCGGCATGGCCGATGTTCCCGCTCTCTCCCGTGCGTGACCGGGCGTGGCGTTAACCGCTCAAACGCGCTTCGCCGGCCAGTGCGCCCACGCGACGGCGGCGAGGCACGCCAGAAGCAGCACGGAATATTCCATGCCGTTGCGTCCTGCGCCGACGACAAACCAGCCGTCAGGATAGTGCACGAGGTACGCGCCGAGCCCGATGATGCCGATGTGGCCCAGGCAGGCGAACGCCACAAACCTGCGCGCGAGAATGAAAAGCGGCGCGATCAGCTCGTAAATCGTCACCCCCGCCGCCCAATAGAACCCCTCCGGGAAACCGAGCGAACTCAACCATTGGCCAAATCCAGTGACGTTTGGGTCCCAATGGCCGGCGCGAAACGCGCCGTGGATGAAAATCAGGATCGCAGTAACGATGCGAACGGCATCGAGCGCGCGGGCCGCGCGTCCCGCTTCAGCGGCAGGTCCAAACATTGTGCCCCCTCACAGGCGGCGCAGTGCGCCGAGCAATGTCTGCATATCCTGCGGCAGCGGCGCTTCGAACCGCAACGCCTGTTCGGTAATCGGATGAACAAACCCCAACACGGCTGCGTGAAGGGCCTGACGCGGGAAGCCGCGTGCGGCCTCGTCCGCCTCAACCGCGTGTGGGCCAACCGCTTTCAGCGCGCGCTGCTTGCCGTAAAGCGGATCGCCGATCAGCGGGCAGCCAAGATGGGCCAAATGCGCGCGAATTTGGTGCGTGCGGCCGGTTTTCAGGCGGCATTCGATCAACGCCGCCGCCGGATGGCCGGCGCTGGCGCCATCGAGCTGGCCGAAGCTTTCAATGGTCCAATAATCGCTGATCGCCATCTTGCCGGCTTCGGTTTCGGGATTGCGCGCGACCACGAATTTCCGCCGATCCTCGCCTGAGCGCACCAATCGGTTCTCGATCCGCCCGGTACGTTCGTGCGGGGCGCCGCGCGTGACGGCGTAATACACACGCTCCAAATCGTGCTTGGCGAACAATTTGGCGAGGCCGCTATGGGTTGCGTCGTTCTTGGCGACGACGATGAGGCCGGTCGTGTCTTTGTCGATGCGATGGACGATGCCCGGCCGCGCCACGCCGCCGATGCCCGATAAGCTATCGCCGCAATGCGCCAGCAGGGCGTTCACCAAAGTGCCGCGCATCGAGCCCGGCGCCGGGTGCACGGCCATCCCAGCTGCTTTGTTCACGACAACCAGGTTTTCGTCCTCGAACACGATCTCCAGCGGAATCGCTTCAGGCAGCGGCGCCGCTGGTTCGGGCGGCGGGAGGATGAGTTCGTAGCGGGCCCCGGCGCGCGTCTTCTCCTTCGCGTGCGTCACCGGCGCGCCGTCGGCGGTCAATTTGCCTGCGCCGATGAGCCCTTGGACGCGCGAACGTGAAAGGTCGGGCCAGAGCTTGCCCAGCCACACGTCCACGCGCTCGCCCACCGTCTCCGGTGGCGCGACGGCGGCGCGCAATTGGCCGCTTTCGGTTTCTTCAAGTTCGTCTTCGGACATTGGCGCTGCATCACCCCCTCCTCTCGAGAGGAGGGGGCAGGGGGTGGGGTGAAGGCTCGACGTTCGCAATACTTGGCGCTGCGGAAGAATGCGAGCGCTTGACCATTTGGGCGTGTGCGCATCACCCCGCCCCCTGCCCCCTCCCCTTGAAGGGGAGGGGGTCGCGCTCAGCTTTGTGGCGGTCCATAAAGCGCTGGGGGAGGGGTGGTTGGCGCTCGATTTCACAACACTGGCTGTCGCCTACCTGATCGGCGTCGGATTCCTGCTGCTGGGTTACGTTGCGGCGGGCCCGGTTTGGGTGGAGCGGCATTCGATTCAGATCGCCGGCCCCGGTCGCCCTCGCCGGGTCTCTGGTTTTTGGGGCGAGTGGGTGCTCTTCACCGGCTGCGCCGCCGTGGCCGCCACCGTGCGCGCCTTCACCGATGTCGCCATTGTCCGCGACATGCTGGCGCCCAATTGGTTCGCCGCACTCGCGGTGTTCCTCATCATGATCGGCGTGGTGTTGCTTTATTCCGGCAGCGTTGTTTCGGCGGCGCGCAAGGAGGGGCATGACGCGGTGTATTGCCGGCGCTTACGCAACGCGTACACGCCCTACGCGTTCTACGCCGCCATCCTGTTCGCCGGCGGCATCATGGTGTTGGCGCTGCTGGCGGTGGAGTTCGCCCACGACCAGCGGGCGTTCGACACGCAAGCCCAGATCGTCCGCCAATCGGTGGACGCTGCGGTCGCCGCCGCGCGATCGCCGGGCGATGCGATGGAGGCCGCGCGGCGCGGACTTACTTATTTGGAGGATGCGGTCGGTGAGATCGCCGTGTCGCAGAACATCCTGCAAGATCAGATGAACCCCGTGTTTATTTTCGCGGCAGTGATTTTCGCGGTGAACATCCTGATCGTGCTGTCGCCCATCCGACAAGCCTTCATGCAGGGCGCGGTGGATGCTACGCACGTCACCACGGGCATCGCCATCGCCGGCATCTTGATTGCCGGGTTTATGAGCTATTTCATGTCTTACGCGCAGGTGATCCAGGATACGCTCGCGCGTATGGAGGCGGCGCATCCGTCGGCTGAATTGGGCGCGTGGGATTTGTCGCAACGCTATAACCAAATGGTGGTGGAATTGAACCGCAGCAAGAATCTGCTGGGCTTTGCACAAGCGATCGGCGGGGAGGGGTCGGGGCTGGCGCTGTTCGCCGCCGCAATCCAATTCACGGTCGATCGCATTCCAAGCAAAGAAGAACGCAAGGCGGAGGCGTGAGATGCGGCGTATTCTTATCGGCGCGATTATCGTGCTTGCGCTGCTTGGCGCGTGGGTCGGCGTATTTCTGATGGTGAACAAAAACGCAGTCGCTCAAAGCGCTGATGTGCGCCTCGACGCCGGCGCGAGCGACGCTGTCGCCGGCGAGACGCTCGACATTTTCAATTGGAACTTGGGGTATGGGGGCCTAGGCGCCGAGAGCGATTTCATCGCCGATGGCGGAACCCACATGTTCCCGCCCTCGCAACGCGCGGTTCGCGCCAACGTCGCCGGCATCGAGGAGATGCTCCGTTCAATAAACGATGACGTTATTCTGTTTCAGGAATTGGCCCACGGCGGCCCGGTGAACTACTGGGTGAACCTCAAGCAACACGTTGACGACACGCTCGCTGGGCGCAACCGCGTGTTTTTTGCGGACTTCAAAACGCGGCTGATGCCGTGGCCGCTGCGTATGGAGCACGGGCAGGCCATTTATTCGCGATTGGCCATCGAAAACGCCGATGTCGTGCCGCTGCCCGCGGAAGATTCCGGCATCTTCGGCGTGCGCCGGCGCTACGCGTCGGTGGTTGCGCGGTTGCCGATGCAGAATGGCCCCGGCTGGACCATCGCCAGCGTTCATCTGGCCGCATTCGATGAAGACGCCGCCGTGCGGACGCGGCAATTGCATGAGGTGCTCGCTTGGGCGCAGCGCGAGTATCAAAGCGGCCGCCACGTCGTCATCGGCGGGGATTGGAACTTCCAGATCGCCGATACGAATTTCCCACACAACACCGATGAGCGTTTCCTGTTCTGGCTCTTTCCGTTCCCGCAAGACGCTCTGCCGGAGGGCTGGCGGATCGCTGCCGATGCAAGCATCCCCAGCGTGCGCACCAATCACAAGCCGTATGTCGCCGGCGAGAATTACGTCACCACCATCGATGGCTTCATCGTGTCGCCCAACGTCGCGGTGGAAAGCGTCAACGGATTTGATCTGGGCTTTGCCCACACGGATCACCAACCTGTGCACGTGCGCGTGCGGGCCATTGCGCCGGGAGCCACGCCATGAAGGCCAACGCAAAACTCACGCGCCGCGCCGCTCTGGTGGCGGGCGCAAGCGTCGCAGCCGCCTGCGCGCGCGGCGCCGAGACGCCGCCTTATGAGGGCGGCGTGCAGTTCCTGCACGGCGTCGCTTCCGGTGACCCTCAGCACGATCGCGTGGTCATCTGGACGCGCGTGACGCCGGACGCCGCAGGCCCGGTGCCGGTGCGGTGGATCCTCTCGCGCAACCGGGAACTCACCGATGTCGTGAAAACTGGAATCATCGATGCCACGGAAGCGCGCGACTACACCGTGAAGATCGACGTCACGGGTCTCCGCGCGGGCGCGCCATATTTTTACGGCTTCCGCGCCGGACAAGCGGAAAGCATGATCGGCAAAACTAAGACGTTGCCGCGCCGCAGTATTGAGCAAGTGAAGGTCGCCGTCGCTTCCTGTGCATCTTATACGCACGGCTTCTTCAATGCTTACGCAGCGTTGGCGCAACAGACCGATCTCGACGCGGTGATCCACCTCGGTGACTACATTTACGAATACGGCATCAACGGTTATGGGGGCGCCGTCGGCCTGCGCTTGGGGCGCGTGCTCCAGCCCGAAGTCGAGTGCCTCTCGCTTGCGGATTATCGTCTCCGCCACGCGCAAGCCAAGCGCGAAGAGGAATTGCAAGCTGCGCACGCGATCGCGCCCTGGATCGTGGTTTGGGACGACCACGAGACCGCCAACGACCTCTGGTCAACCGGCGCGGAAAATCACAGCGCAAGCGAAGGCGCGTTCGCCGCGCGCAAGCAGGCCGCGCTGCAAGCGTATTACGAATGGATGCCAATCCGCGATCCCGAGCGGGGTCGCGCCTTCGAGGCGATCAACCGCAGCTTCCGTTTCGGCGATGTGATGACGCTCATCATGCTGGAGACGAGGCTGCTCGCGCGCACGCAGCCGCTCGACTACAACACGACATTCCCGATCGCGATGCAGCGTTGGGACTTCGCAAACCCCGCGCAACCCATCGCGTTGCGCGACACTGAGGCGGACACGCCGGCAATGCGCCGCCTGCCGGCGATCTTCGAAGTGGCGGGCGGCGAAATTCGGCCGGTGCTCGACTGGCGTCGCGCGCAGAACCTCGTGGGCAATGCGCAATCGTTGCCGCAGGGCTTCTTTCTCGGCCCAGACATGACGGCGCTGGACGCGCTGATGAACGACCCCGAGCGTCAATTGATGGGGCAGGCGCAGGAGCAATGGCTCGCGCGCGAACTGGCGGCGTCGAAGAACGCCAGCGTCGCGTGGCAGGTGCTCGGCAATCAGGTGCTGATGTCGAAAATCATCGCGCCTGATCTGTCGCGGACGCCTCCAGCGCTCGCGCAGGCGCTTGAAGCGCTCCAACCCGGCGTGTCACGTCTGCTTGGCTTCACACGCTGGCCGATCCCAGTGACGCCAGACGGCTGGGACGGTTACGCCGCGAACCGCGCCCGCGTGCTCGATATGATCCGCAACGCCCGCGCCAACACGCTGGTGCTGACCGGCGACAGCCACGCGGCCTGGGCCAATGAGGTGCAGGATCGCAATGGCCGCGCGGCCGTGGAACTCGGCACGACGTCGATCACATCAGCCAGCAATGCGAGCTATTTCGCGCAAGTCGGCATCGACTTCGCTGATGGCCTGCGGCTGCGCAACCCGCACATAAAATGGACTGATCAGGAGCATCATGGCTTCCTGGTGGTCACGCTAAACAATCAGGAAGCGCTTGCGGAATATTTCGTCGTCTCGACAGTCTCGTCGAAGGAGTTCGAAACCTCGCGCGCCGCCGCCTTCACGATCGCCAACACCACCGAAGGGGCGGGCGAGATCACGCCGGCTGGTTAGGTCTTCAACGCGCCCAGACGCGACACCGCGTTCATGCCGCGCATGAACGCGTCAAGCTCGGCGGAAGGTTCGCCCTTCAGCCATTCCTCGGCCAGTTCACCGAACACCGGCGCGTACTTGAAGCCATGGCCTGAACACGCCGAAAACAAGAGCACACGCTCGTGCGCGGCGCTCTGCGCAATCAGGAAATGCTCGTCCGGCGTCACCGTGTAGAGGCAACGCTGCATGCGTAACGGCTTTGGATCGTGTTTCGGAAAATGCCGGCGGATTTGCTCAGCCAGCATGTCCGCGTCCGCATCGTCAGGATCGCGCACGTCGCCGGGGTCGTCCACGGCGCCGCCAAGCGCGTGCAATCCAATCTTATAATGCCCACGCGGAGCGGGCATGCCGTAGAGGCCTTCTTCGTTGTCGGCGCACAGGATTGGCAACATGCGCGGCTCGGGTGTCGCAAACCAACCCACGATCCGGCGTTTGATTTCAAGCCGTTTCGCGAACTCCGGCAGCAGCGTGCGCGCCCACGCGCCGCCGGCGACAATCACTGCATCGAATTCGCGCGTCTCGCCATTGATTGTCAGAATTGGGCCCTCAATCGGCGCCTGCACAAGCGTGTTGGCGTAGAGATGGGCGCCCCAGCGCGGCGCCTGGCGGATCAGGAAGGCGCGCACCGCATCGGCGGCGATCACGCCGGCATCATCTTGGCGCAGCACGTCCCATTCGCGCGGCATCGCCAGATAGCCGCGAGTCAGAGCGTGCAGCACATCACCTCGCAACGTCGTCGCTTCTGGCGGCGCGAGGCGCAGGCACGTCTCCATGAACGGCGAGCCTTTTGGCCCCGCCATCACGCCGCCCGTCCATTCGATCAGCGGCCGCCCCGCCAAGCCTTCCCATGTCCGCCATTGCGGCTGCGCGCGTTTGGCGAGGCGCTGATAAATCTCGTCTTCGCCGGGCGTTAGGCGGATGATGCGCGTGTCGCCGTGCGACGACCCACGCTCGTGCATCAACTCAAATTGTTCGAAGCCCGAAACGTCGTGGCCGGCAATCGCCAGGCGCGCGCAGATGCTCAAGCCCGCAACGCCCAAACCGACAACGGCGACCTTCAACCGCGCACTCCCGCGCGGCGCCCGATCAGGCGGCCATATCGAGCCGCTCCGCGCCGCGTTCGACAAGCATCGCCGAAAGCGTGCGCGGGTCAATCGCCTTGTGGTTCAGCGTTCCGTCGCGGCCGATCGCGCGCATGAGCGTCTCATGCACGAACTGGTTCGACGCATTGAGATCGCGCCCGCAAAATTGCGCGTACGACCTCAACGCGTCGGCCAGGGCAAGGAATTGGTCTGCTGTCACGAGTGCGTGGATCGACTGAGTCGAAGACAAGATCGTGACGCGATTGAGTCAATTGTGACGTATTAATTAACGTGAACGCGCGCCGTTGTTCTCGCGCTCCAATTCCTCGTCATTCCGGGGCTCGCGAAGCGAGAGCCCGGAACCCAGGGGATGACAGAGCTGTGGGTTTGCCCCTGGGTTCCGGGTTCGCCTTCGGCGCCCCGGAATGACGACGGATTTCACTTCCGCAGAACTAAGAACTGAGTGCGCCATCCTTCGAGATGCTGCGATAGAAACAGCTCCGCGCGCCCGTGTGGCAGGCCGCGCCCGTTTGCTCCACGCGCAGCAGCACCGCGTCTTGATCGCAATCGATCCGCACCTCGACCACACGCTGCGTGTGGCCGCTTTCCTCGCCCTTGCGCCAGAGCCTGTTGCGTGAGCGCGACCAATACGTCGCTTGCCCCGTTTCCAGCGTGAGCTTCAACGCTTCCGCATTCATCCACGCCAGCATCAGCACCTCGCCCGTGGCGTGATCCTGCGCCACCGCGGCGATCAGGCCATTGGCGTCAAAGCGCGGTGTGAGGGTGGAGCTGCTCTCGATCGTGGACATGGGGCCAAGCGTACCGCGCTCACATTCGCGCGAGAAGACCGCATTCGGCTTCACGAGCGGGTGAGGCGCTGAGCCGCGCCGTTGCCGCCGGTTTGCCCGGCGCGCCTAATCGTCCGCACGGGAGGAATACATGCGCACCATCATCTTTTCCTTGCTGGCGCTTGTTGTCGGCGGCGTCGCTCAGGCGCAGGACATGGCCGAGGAGGCGATTGTCGTCACTGGCGCGCGCTATGTTCAGCGCTACGAGAGCTTCACCATTCCGCACGTGTCGCTGCTGCGGCGCGCAGACTTCGCGGCCGCCAATCTCACGATTTCCTCCGATACGCGGGATGCGAACGCCCGCAGCCAGGAGCTTCGGAGTGCGCTCCAAGGGCTCGCACGAGCGCAAAACCGGAATGTCAGCCTCGGCATCCTTGACGACAGCGACCAGGAAGACGGCCAAACCCGCGTGCGTCCGTTCAGTGTCGAACGGGCGATGGACTTGCTGTCCGGCGGCTCCCGCGCCGACACCTCGCAAATCACCATCGTCATGCGCACGCCCATCAGCGCCGAGGACACGCCCGATAGCGTTGCGGCGCGTCTCGACGCCTTCCGGCAAGCGACGCCTCGCCCCGGTCGCATTGAAGCGTTTCGCGGCCAGCTCGAACTGGTGATCCTCAACCCGCCGCAATATCGCGCCGCCGTGGTGTCAGAGATCGCCGCGGACGCCGCGCGCATCGCGCAAAACTTGGGCGACGGCTACGGCGCGCAGCTTGAAGGACTGGAAAGCGCGCTGGCATGGAAAAGAGCCGGAGATTTGGATCTCCGGCTCTTCGTTCCGTATCGTCTGGTGATTATGCCGCGTCGTCCGGCCTGATCAGTACCCAGCCAGCTTCAAGAAGCGATCGCGCAATTCGACGTTTTCCTTGAACGCGCCGGTGAAGCTCGTCGTCACCGTGGTGACGTCCTTGTGGTGGACACCGCGCGTGCTCATGCACTGATGCTCGGCGTCGATCAAAACCGCCACGCCCAGAGGCTTCAGCGCGTCGGCGATGGCGTGCGCGACCTGCGCGGTCATCGTCTCTTGAGTCTGCAAGCGCTTGGCGAAGATTTCGACGACGCGCGCGATCTTGGAAATGCCGACGACGCGATCTGTCGGCAGATAAGCGACGTAGGCCTTTCCCAGAAACGGCGCGATGTGGTGCTCGCAATGGCTCTCCACGTCGATCTTCTTGAGCATGACCATGTCGTCATAGCCCGACACTTCTTCGAACGTGCGAGACAGCTCTTCGTTCGGGCAGAGGTCGTAGCCGCGAAACCATTCGCGATACGCGTCGACGACGCGCTGCGGCGTATCCAGCAAGCCTTCGCGTTCGGGATCGTCCCCCGCCCAAGCGATCAGCGTGCGCACTGCCTCCATCGCCGCTTCGCGCGAAGGTCGCTTCTGCTCGGCCTCATCAGGCGAGCGCCACTTCAGAATTTCACTCATGGGGGAGGTTGGTCCTTGGTCTGAGGGACGGAGGTCGAGCCGGGAGGGTTCCGAGGCTCATACGAGCCAAATGGACACCCGGACTTAACGCCCGCCCGAGATTTACCCTCAGGCAGCCGGGCCCTCATGGCCCCGCAATTAATCCATATGGAGTGTAGCACGCGGGATCGCTAGAACCCACCCCCATGCAAATCAGCCTGACCAACACCATGACGCGGCGCAAGGAGCCGTTTGTCCCCGCCGATCCGGCCCGGGTGACGATGTATGTGTGCGGGCCGACGGTCTACAATCACCCCCACATCGGCAACGCCCGCCCGCCTGTGGTGTTCGACACGCTGTTTCGGCTGCTGCGCCATGCCTATGGGGAAGGTGCGGTGATTTACGCGCGCAACTTCACCGACATCGACGATCGCATCATCGCCGCCGCCAACAAAGCTGGCGTGCCGATCGAAGCGATCACGGAGAAATTCGCCAACATCTACGAAGACGACATGCGCGCGCTCGGCGTCATCACGCCGACCTTGCGGCCGCGGGCGACCCAGCATGTCGGCGACATGATCGCCATGATCCAAAAGTTGATCGACATTGGTGCGGCGTACGCGGTGTCGAGCGGCGTCTATTTCGCGGTCGCCAAGGACGACGATTACGGCAAGCTCTCGAACCGGAGCCAGGACGATCTCAAAGCCGGCGCGCGCGTCGAGGGAGAGGACGACAAACGCGGCTCGTCTGATTTCGCACTCTGGAAAACCCACAAGCCTGGCGAGCCGTTCTGGGAAGCGCCGTTCGGCAATGGCCGCCCCGGCTGGCATATCGAATGCTCGGCCATGATTGAATCGCAGCTCGGCGGCACGATCGACATTCACGGCGGCGGCCTCGATCTCATCTTCCCCCACCACGAAAACGAAATCGCCCAAAGCGAAACCGCGCACGGCCACGCATTGGCGCGCGTCTGGATGCACAACGGCTTCCTGACGATGGACGCGACGAAGATGTCGAAATCCCTCGGCAACATCGTCACCGTCCGGGAATTGCTCGACGATGGCTGGCAAGGCGAGACGCTGCGGTGGGCGTTGCTCAGCGCGCATTACCGGGCGCCCCTCGATTGGAGCGACGATCTGATGCGCCAGGCGCAAGCGAGCTTGGATCGCCTCTACGGCGCATTGCTGCGGTTGAAGGACGTCGAACCCGCTGACGTAGACGCCCCGCGAGCTTTCCTCGACGCCCTTGCCGACGATCTCAACACGCCCGAAGCCATCGCCGAAATGTTCGCGTTGGCGACTGCCGCGAACGTCGCCAAGA
The DNA here is from genome assembly GCA_000974665.1 of alpha proteobacterium U9-1i. Lineage (NCBI taxonomy): Bacteria > Pseudomonadati > Pseudomonadota > Alphaproteobacteria > alpha proteobacterium U9-1i. The sequence goes on from BBSY01000002.1 coordinate 1,798,617, forward strand.
AGCCGGCGGAACAGGCCGAAGCCAAAGGGCGCTTGATGGCGTCGGCGAAGCTCCTGGGCGTACTCCAGGATGATCCTGCGCAATGGTTCCGCGCTTCGTTCGGGGAACGAGCGGTAGAGATCGACGCGCTCGTCGCCGAACGCGTCGCCGCCCGCGCGGCCAAGAACTACGCCGAATCCGATCGCTTACGCGACGCGCTGGCTGAGCGCGGCGTTGAAGTCATGGACGGGCCGTCGGGCTCGACGTGGCGGCGCAAGACATAAGCTCACCACACTCTCGCCGCGCCAAAGGTGTCGGGTGCCTCTCCCATGGAGGCGCCGATGAAATGGTTTTTAGCACTCACACTGGCGCTATCGGCTTGCAGTGCGCAGCCGAACTCTTCCGCGCCCGAGCCAGCGCCTGCGGCGTCCGTTCCGCCGCTCGCGCAGCCCAATGTCACGATGGAAGCCGATCCCCCGCCACCCTTCACCTATTGGGCGCCTGAAGGATCGACGATCCGCAATCACCCGCATGCGCCGGGCATCTGGCATGCCTTCGTCGATGGCCGACAAACCGACATCTATTTCGGCGACGCGTGCCGCGCGTCAGAGTGGCAGTATCTTGTCGGCCAGCCGTTGCAATCGCTGCCGCGGACGCCTGCCGGCATGGAGCTGCGCCCATCTTGCGAAACCTGTGCCGTCAACAGCGACCTCCGCCGTAACCGGATCAACGTCCTGTTTGACGAGCCTACCCAAACGATCACCAAAATCGCCTGCTATTAGCGCGGCAGTTCGGCAATTGCCCCGGCCCGCCACGACCTCTAAGGCTGCCGTCAGGGGACATCCAGGAGTAGGCATGCGCTTTTCCGCATTGGTTTTGGCCGTCGCGCTTGGTGCGTGCGCGGCGACGAGCGAAGTCGTCGGCAGCGTGACTGGCGCAGAAGAAATCCCCAACCCGTTCCCCGTAGCGCGCGGTTCGGCGATCGCCCCGCCGGGATCCGCCGCGGCTGGGCGCGGCGCGCCGCCCGAAGGTAGGGCGGGGGCGGTGGATTTCGGCCAATGGCGCAGCGCCGATCCGGTGGCCTACGCGAGCGCCTGGCAATCGCAGATGCAAACGCTGGTGGGCGCAGACCGCGCCGGCGCGCGCTCCGCGCTGCAACAGAGCGGCTTTGCGTGCGAGGGAACGGGTGAGCGGCTCGATTGCCGCATCGAGATCATGGACAACCAGTGCGCCTATGATTGGTACGTTGTCGCCGAAGCCGGGCGCCGCGATCCCGCCGCAGGCTTCGATAAGATGTGCCTCGGCGCGCGCCGCTGAGCATGGTAGAGATCCCCACCATGAAGAAGCTGATCGCCGTCATCGCCCTCGCGCTCACCGCCGCCGCATGCGGCACTGTGCAAACATC